>NZ_BAAGRL010000004.1:0-383964 GCF_054782975.1 Myceligenerans halotolerans | reverse complement strand
GAGACGGCCAGGGGAAACGGACCACGTGAGAGCGTGACACCGCGCCCCTGGCCGATCTCACGGCGGCGTCCCCGATCGCGAGGGTGCGGTCGGGATGGACGCCCAGGCGGCGCCGGACGCGGTAGAGCGCGGTGGCCTTCGAGATCAGGCCTGCGGCCAGGTCGATCCAGTCCTCGCCCGCCGGGGTGGCGGTCACGTCGAGTGCCCGCAGGTGGTGCAGCAGGGTGGGAGTGACGCCGGGTGCGTGCAGCACGAGCCGCGGGGTGGCTTCGGGGAGGCGGTCGTGGGTGACGAGGGTCTGGCGGCCGTTGAGCAGTCCGGGCTCGAACTGGCGGGTGACGTGGTAGCCGTGGCCGACTTCTTCGGCGGCGATCTGGGTCTCGGCCATGAGCTCGCGGACCAGGTTCACGACGGGTGGCACGTGCAGGGTGAAGGCGTCGGTGATCTCGTACCCGCCCGGCATGTGGGGTGTCAGGCGTGCGGTGACCGCGCCGTTGGAGGCGACCAGCCAGCCGCTGGTCAGACCGAGGCTCGCGGCGACCGGCATCACGCCGACCAGGGAGCGCCCTGTCGAGAGAACCACGTGGTGGCCGGCGGCGATCACGTCCTGCACGGCGTCCGCGGTGACCGGGGGCACGTCGATCGTGCCTTCGGGAACGAGGGTGTCGTCCACGTCCAGGGCGATCAGCATCGGCCCGTCGGCCGTGGTCGTGTTCTCGGTCGTGGCCAGGCCGTCGGCCACAGCGGTGGTGGTCGTTCGTGCTTCGTTCATGGCGTCGTCCTTGCTGCATGTCGGGGCGTATGGCGGTGGAGCACGTCGGTCAGGCGCGGCGCTGTGGCCGCAGACCGGGGTTCGACGGCGCTCATGGCGGAGTCATCGATGACGACGCAGGCCGCGCCGTGGTGTTCGAGCTCGTGCGTGAGACGCGCGCTGGCGGTGGCGAGGGTCGTATCGGCGGGCACGATGACCAGCCGTGCCTCGTGCAGGCGGGCGGCCTCGACGATCTGGCTGATCGTGAACCCGTCGAACCGGTCGGTCACGATCTGCGCGAGCGCGTATCCCTCGATACGGGCGTGCTCGGTGACGGCGTGACGCTGCTGGTCGAGCGTCTCGGGGTCGGACGCGGACGCATACCCGACAGCGGTCGGGCGAGGCATGGTCGGCGTCATGAGGGACTCCCTCGGCGTTCGGGTCACGTCGCGGATCAGGCTGCTGGGCCTGGTTGGTGCGACCCGCAGACGGCGATCCGTTCCGGCCGACGTCTGCGGGTCTGTTCCCAGACTCTGTCCGCGTTCTGTCGCCAGGTGAGTCGTCGGCATGGCCTGGTTCGGGAGACGGGTGTGGTGCCTAGCGCGGCTGGTCGTTGCGGGAGACGCCCTACGCCGGTGCATGACAGGGCCGCACTGGGTCGCGTCGTTGCACCCGTTGTGGCAGAGAGCAGCGCAGCGTCTCTGTTGTGGTGCTGAGGATGTGGCCGCCATGCGAGGCGAGGGCCGAGTAGTGGATCTCTGGTTGCGTTACCTACTGGTCATTCGTAGTGGTGCCATCGCGCAGTGGTGTCTGCGGGGCGGAGGATGTCGAAGCGGTGGCGCCATTCGGGGCGGACAGCGCGCTCACGAGCGGTCAGCGCTGCGACGAGCGTCCTGAAGAGGTCGAAGACGGGTCCCGAAACGGTTGGTCTGGATCCTCGATCACAGGTATCAATCGCTGATCTTGGCCAGCTTGCGGCCGACCTTGAGGAAGACGTCTCCCGAGGTCGTGTCGATTCCCGCGAGCGCGGTAGCCAGGGCTTCCCGCGCCTCGTCCGCAGTGAGAGTCGTCTGCCGCTGGCCGTCCTCGGCCTCCACGACGATCCGTAGGCCGTTCTGCTCGGCGACCCGGCGGACGTCCGAGTTCGACTTCGCGAAACCGAGTGTCTTGACCACATCGACGACCGACACCGTGAGGTCCTCGATTACAGGCAGGTCAGAGACGTCGCTGAAGGTGCGCTTGGAGAACTGCGCGGTGAACTCCTCACGGGCCTTCATCGCGGCATCGACACCGTGGACAGCGGCGGTCATCTCACCGGCGAGGATCTTCTTGAGGTCCATCGGGTGGAGCGTCTTCGCGGCAAGACGTTCGGTGACGACGGCGAGCTCGGCGTCGGTCCACTCCGACAGCGCTCGGAAGTAGGGCTCGACCAGCCGGTCCGGCACGGACATGAGCTTGCCGAAGATCTCGCCCGCCGGCGCCGCGACCGGGACGTAGTTGCCCTGCGACTTGGACATCTTGGCGCCCGTGCCATCGGTGCCTTCGATGAGCGAAGTCGCGACGACGATCTCGGGGGTCTGGCCGCTGATCTCCATGACCTTGCGCCCCATCTGCATGTTGAGGAACTGGTCGATGCCGCCGATCTCCAGGTCGCAGTCGATCTCGACCGAGTCGAGCGCCATGACAACCGAGTAGATCAGCTCCGCCATCGACAGACCCTGGCCGGCCTCCAGGCGTTTGCGGAAGTCCTCACGCTGCAGCGGCATCGAGACGGGGATCTTCGCGAGGATCTCGATGATCTGAGGCAGCGTGACATCTCGCAGCCAGTCACCGTTGTAGCGGAACTGGGCGTGAGAGAAGTCGAAGAACGGGGTGACCTGCTCCTTGTAGGTGGCCAGGTTTCGGGCGATATCATCGTCCGTCAGGGCCGGACGCTCGTCGGACCGGCCCGACGGGTCGCCGATCTTGGCCGTGACGTCACCGACGATGAGCACGACCTGGTGCCCCATCCGCTGGAAGCGGGACAGCAGCATCATGGGCACGGCGTGCCCGAGGTGGACCTCGGCACCGGTCGGGTCGATGCCGAACTTCGCGATGAACTGCCGGTTCGCCGAAGCAGCCTGGGCGACGCGCTCGGCAAGAGCGTCCGCGGACGGCTGGAGCTGCTGAGTCCGAGCCGCGATGAGCTCCGCCTGCTCATTCAGGCTGAGGTCCGACAGGTCGAGGGTACGGCGAGCCGTCGTCTCCGAAAGCAGGTCGGTGACCGCCCGATAGCCGGCCAGGTCCGCCCCTCGCAGCAGCGCGGTGGCGGTCTGGACGGACTGGGCAAGGCGGGTCATGTCGTCTGCTCCTGGAGATCGAGGATGGGAATCGTGCTGGTAGAGACTGCCCGTGAGGCCGCTCGCCGGGCTTCGACCGCATGGACGCGCGGGAACGGCGCCGAATGGCGGAGCAGCGCCACGAGTCGATCATTCACAACGGTGCCATTGCGAAGACGGATATCGGGCGCCGAGCGCGTCAAAGCGGTCGTGCCCCTCTGGCGGTCTGGCAGCGTTCGGGACTACTACGGTTTCTAAGCACCTCGCAGCGTGCTCAGCTGACGCTGCAGCGCCATTGTGCTTTCGTTCTGCTGGACGTCGTTCAGTGCAGTCTGGAGCGGTTCGAACCTGTCGAGGGTCCGAACGGAGCGGACTGTCGTGGCACTCGCGACGACCTCGTGGCCGACTCGTAGCCCTTCGTCGATGTCTCCCGTGCGCAGATGAGCGGTTGCGAGCGCGGTGAGATCGAAGGTTCGGCTGCGTGCCATTTCTGGGCCACGTCGGCCCAGGGCATGAGTGAGGTGCCCGATGGCTTGTTCCATGTCGGTTCCGGGGACGTCAGGTCCCGTGGTGAGGACGACACCGGTCACAGCGTCGAGATGCAGGTCAGACCTGCTGAACTCCTGCACCCATGCTGCGGCGCGGTCGCGGTCTGCCTGCTCCCATTCGGCTGTCGCCCGGTTGAGCGAACGCTTCATCTGGGAGCGTTCGCCGAGCATCGCGTATGCCCACGCTTCATTGGCGCACATCATCGAGGTCGTCACCCCGCACCCGGAGTCCTGTGCGGCGATCTGCCCGAGCTGGAAGAACCTCAGCGCTTCATGCGGGAGCCCTCGATGCAGATGAAGGCGCCCCATCCGATACAGGATGTTCGCTGACAGCGACTGATCGCCGACGGCCTTCGCCTGCTCCAGGGCTCGGGAGAAGTGGCGCCTGGCCACCGTGAACATCCCGGTGTCGAACGAGGTCCACCCCGCAAGGTTGTGCAGGTCCGCCAAGGCGACGAGCAGGTCGTGGCGAGTCTTTTCGGTGGCGTCGGCCAGGAGCAACTGTTGCGCCCAACGCACCTGGGCTGCGATCGCATCGCGACACGCTCCACCGCCGTACTGGTAGTCGACAACTCGCATCGTGGCGGTCAGCGACTTGAGCTGGACGACGTCCGACGCCCCCACCTTTGACGGGACCGGCGCGGTCTGCCGTTCTACCGGTTGCCACCAAGAGGTCACGTCCGCGACGTCAGCCTCCATGGTCATATTCGCGGCGTGCGACAGCATCCGGCGAGCCTCTTCACGCTCGGACGAATCTGTCGAGATGTTTGCCACCACCATGTCGAGCACCGATTCGGTGGACTCGTCATACGCCACTCCCATGTACCCGCGTGGTACACCGAGCCCGTCAGCGATACGGACCAACACGTCGTGCGCCAGAACCTGCCGGCCGCGAAGAATCTCGTACACCTCCGACGGGCTCTGCGTCGTACGTCGCGCGATCGAACGCTGGGAGATACCGATGCGCTGCAACAGCTCGTAGACCTGCTTCAGGTCGCGGCGGGCAAGCGCGGTACGCATCTCCGTCCGCTCCCAGACGGCTGGACTGATCGGTTCGTTCCCGTACGGGTCGACGTTCATGACTGGCCCCCAACGACGCTGGTCTCGTTCGCTCAGCAGGCTATGGCCAATCAGCCCCCAGCGGGGGGATGTGGCACAAGTGACCAGCAGAGGTGACTAGCAGCACGAGTCGCCCCAACCGACTCGCCGAACCAGCTATCCACGCAGCTCACTTCCAGGGCGTCACCAGGGGAAACGTGGTCGTCCCAAGCGCATCGGCCACGAGAGCCACGGCCTGGCGCTCCAACCGCACTACACGTGAGAAAGGAGGTGATCGCATGAGGCCTGATGACAAGCTCTGGCGACGAGCGACGCCCCGCAAGGATTGTGACGTTCGCGCAACTGTTCTGGCAGCGACGCCGCTGCACGGGGTCGGTCGTGTGCCCCTGGCGACACCGCACGGCATACTTACTGTCGGCTATGACGATCAGGCCAAGACGTTCGACTATCGGCTGACGACGGACAGCCACGAGGAACGCTGGCGGCGTTCCTTCCCGATGGGGGCGTACGCGCAGAGCATCTACAACGCCGATATCGGCGAACTCTGCGTTCCGAACTCGTTCACCAAGTACTCGGCCCTCGACCCGAGTGATGGTCATGTTCGCTGGGAAGCCGACCTGGGGTCACGCATTCGATCGACAGCAGTGGCGGTAGGCAGCCGGTACATCATCTTCATCGGGAATCACATCCTCGAGTTCGGCGCCGATGGGGTCACCGAGCTTGCCGTGCTCCCTGGATCGATCTTCTTCGGCAAGCCAGTCGTCTCCGACGGGAGGTTCTACGCGCTCGCCGGCCTACGTCGCGGCGACGGGGCATCCCTGGCCCTGGTGTGCTTCGAGAAGTCGTCGAGCCAGATCTCCTGGGCTACGCCGATCGGCCGTGACTACGTCGTCGCCTCGGACACGGCCGGCCCCGCGCTGGACACGGCGAACGGCTTGGTGGTGGCTGGAACGAGCGATGGCCATGCCGTAGCGGTCGACCCTGACGCGGGAACCATCAGATGGAAGACCGAGCTACCAGACCGGGGCGTCGCAGTGCGGTCGGCACCGTGCATCACGGACGGCGTCGTGGCTGTTGGGACCCTCGAAGGCGCACTGCATCTCCTGGGATCGATCGACGGGAACGTGATTCGCTCGACAGAGGTGGATCCGCTCGGGATCTGGTCCACACCGGCGATCCATGATGGGAGCATCTACGTACACGGCGGCGCCTGGCTGAGTCAGCGCAGCCTCGCCGACCTCTCGGTGAGCTGGGAAGTCCCGATCGGGTTCAATGCGTACTCCGCGCCCGTCATCGCCGACACCGAGCAGATCCTCATCTGCGGCGGTGACCCACCTGCGGACGGTTATCTCGTCTCGGTCTCCCTGACCGACGCCGGTGCCCCACCAAGCATCGAGTCCGAGTACGTCATGGGCGCCGACCGTGACTTCCTCCGTATTGAGTATCAGACGGACGAGCACGCCGACGAGATCGACCTGGACCTGCGGCACTTCGGACGTACCGGCCACGAGAGGATGCTGCGCAACGGCCTGCGTTCGTACTACTGGGCGGGCGAGGTCAACCAGGACAAGCGCTACGCCGAAGTGGCGATCTACGGCCGCCTGTACTCCAGCACTGGTCGGCGGGTCATGAGCTTCGTCGTCGACACCGGCTCCATGCAGCGCCCCGAGGTCGCGCAGGCCCGGGCGCTCGGTGACGCCGAACTACCCGTACCCGCCGAGTCTCGCGCGAACTCCGGCGGTCCGGTGCTCACAGCTGTCCTCGCCGCGCACGGCAAGTCCGTCGAGCCCGGCTTGGCCGAGGACGCCGCGCAGTACATGCGCGGGCAGGGCATCGACCCCCACCACATCTGGCGAGGCGGATCCGCCCGGATCATCGCTTCGTCCTCGCTTCCACTCCCGGAGATGCACGCCCGGACGCCGACGCGGTCGGACGTGACCAACGTCATCGATGAGTGGGAGAAGGGCGGTCAGGACGACGCCTCGACGCAATGACCGGCAACACGAAGAAGGAGAGGATGCGCAATGCTAACCGTCCGTGACATCAGCACCGGCGCGCTGAACGGCGCGGGTCTCTTGCCGATCGGCAGCTACGACCCGTTCCAGCCGCGATTCATCGCCAACCTCAAGGAGCACCTGGCCATCGGGTACTCGGTGATCGTCCGGCTCCACCCGGGGGTCGCCTACCCGATGCCCGACAACGATCTGGTGCACAAGGTCGACCGCGAAGGCCACGTCGTGGCCGTCGTCGGCTACAACGACGAGGACGGCACCTTTCTCGTCGGCGACCCGTGGCGCGCCGAGTGGGGCGGAGACCGCCACGGCCTGACCACCCTCACCGCACAGGACCTGGCCCTGCTCCTGTGCAACACGACCGCGTGCTTCGCCGCGATGCCGGCGCCCATGTCCGTGTCCGTCCGGATCGAGGCCGTCGGACCAACGACCAGCGAGTTGATCGTCACCGTCGGCGCACCCCGCCACCCGCACGCCCGGTGCGAGCTGCGGTCCATCACCGACCTCAACGCGAGCATCAAGCTCCCGAACGGCCTCACCTGTGACCAGGCCCGCCAGTGGGCCGACCTCATCACCCCGGAGGGCGACGCCGAACTCGCCTGGGTCGTCGAGGAACACCACCCGGCCGACGGCGAGATCGAGATCGCCGTCGCCGGTCTCGGCCTCGGCTACGACCCGTACCCCTTCCAGGACGTCGTCGGGAGCCGAGCCCGCATCGCTGTCCGCTCCGTCCTGGACGCTCCGGTCCGGGAACGCCAACTCGTCTGACCGGCACGAGGCGAGCGTGGTGCTCAGGAACGTCCTGAGCACCACGCTCGCCAGCACTGTTGGTCAGTCGCCGACGCTGACGCCCGGCTCTGCAGGGTCACGGTCGCCGTTCGAGACCGTGTCGTCGGCCAACCACCAGCGGGTGCCATTCGCGGTGTCCTCGATCACGATCCCCCGGCCGGCCAGTGCATCACGGATCTGGTCGGCACCAGCGAAGTCGCGCGCTCTACGCAGTTCTGCGCGGCGCGCGAGCTCGGCCTCAACCTCGGCGTCATCCACCGAGCAAACGTCAAGATCGAACATGTCGAACAGCTCGTTCACGCGCTCAAGAAGCCGCCCCGCCGACGGCCCTGCCGACAGACCACCTCGGTTCTGCTCACGGATGTAGCCGAACAGCACGGCCAGCGCGGCTGGCGTATCCAGGTCGTCATCCAAGCGCTCAAGCATCGCAGCCCACGTCCGCTCCGCCGCGTCCACAACCGTCGAG
The DNA here is from genome assembly GCF_054782975.1 of Myceligenerans halotolerans. Taxonomy (NCBI): domain Bacteria; kingdom Bacillati; phylum Actinomycetota; class Actinomycetes; order Micrococcales; family Promicromonosporaceae; genus Myceligenerans; species Myceligenerans halotolerans. Next base: position 376,021 of record NZ_BAAGRL010000004.1, on the reverse strand, counting down.
GCTTCCTGCGCTGACCGATCGATCTGACGGGCGAAGTTCTCCACCCTGCGACGTGCACCACGCGCCTGCTCCAGGGTGTCCACCGACAGCTCCATCGATGACCGGTAGTGCTGGGACAAGAACGCGTACCTCAAAGTCCGATAGTCGCTCATCGCGAGCGCATCACGAACCGTCAGGAAGTTGCCCGAGCTCTTGGACATCTTCGCGCCGTCGACCCGCAACAGACCGGTGTGCACCCAGTGCCGTACCAGCGGCTCCTTGCCCGAGGCCGCTTCCATCTGGGCGATCTCCGCCTCGTGGTGGGGAAAGATCAGGTCGACCGCCCCGCCGTGCAGGTCATACTGCGGGCCGAAAAGAGCCTCCGTGATCGCGGTGTCCTCGATGTGCCAACCAGGCCGCCCCGGCCCCAACGGCGTGTCCCAGAACGGATCGCCCGGTTTCCGGGCCTTCCACAACGCGAAGTCACCACGATTGCGCTTCGCGTCGTTCTCGTCGATCCGCGCCACAGAGTCACCCTCGGCAACCTCAGTCCGCCCCGAGAGCTTTCCGTAGCTCGGGAACGTGGACAGGTCGAAGTACCACCCATCGCCCAACCGATAGGCGTGCCCACGATCGACCAGCGCCCGCACCTGAGCGACGATCTCATCGATGTGGTCGTGAGCACGCGCGTAAACATCCACCTGGGTGTTCCCGAGCGCCGCCATGTCCTGTCGGTAGGCATCCTCGAACTCGGCAGCAAGGCCACGTGGCTCGCGCCCCAGCTCGTTCGCGCGACGAATGATCTTGTCGTCGATATCGGTGATGTTCTGTGCATAGGTCACCTCGAAGCCGCGAAGCCGGAGGTAGCGCGCCAGGAAATCAAACTGGGTATAGGTCTTGGCATGCCCGACATGAGCGAGGTCGTACACCGTAGGGCCACACACGAACATCCGCACCACCCCGTACGTCATCGGTTCAAGCGGCTCCACACGCCTCGTCAGCGTGTTGTACAAGGCAATCGCCATGCCTACTCTCCAGATCTGTCCGATGTGACGGCAACGAACCACGACGACGTGGCGGCCTTCAACCCGCAACGGCGGCGGGCTGGCGACCTGTCGCTACGAGGCGACCGGCCACGTCACAGTCGCCCCCGGTATGACCCGCGATGCGGTTCATCTCAGCAGGCTATGGCCAATGTCGCACCAGCAGGAGGCTCCCGACGCAAGCGACTAGCAGAGATGACTAGCAGCACGAGTCACCCCGACGGACTCGCCGAACCGTCCATGTGCAGGGCTTCTCTCCAGTGCATTGCCAGGGGCAGTGTGACCTTCATCCACACGACTGCCCGCGTAAGACATCGAAGGGACGCCTCCATGCGTGTGCACGCGATCTCACGTACAACGAGCGCATCCTCGTCGCAGCCGACCATCGCACCTGTCTACCTGGAACTTTCACGGTGAGCGGGCCGACCATGCGCAGTTCCGTCTCTGGGAGCTCAGTGTGTTCCGCGACGGCGAACCCGTAGGCATCCAGTCCATCTCCGCGAGAAACTTCCCCATCACCCGCGAGGCAACGACGGGTTCCTGGCTCGGTCGCGCCTTCCAGGGTCGGGACATCGGCAAGAGAATGCTCGGCCCGACGAACTCCGTACAGAACTCACCGTCGACGGCCGTCGACGCGGTACGCGAGCTGCTCGGCATCCACACCGTGAAGCCCACGCCTTCTGACAAAAGCTGAAGTCCGGCCCGCTTCCCCCGAACTGCGCGCCCGTTCCCGACCAGCCGTGAGGCGCGTGGTCCGTAGACTTTGCCCTGCCTGCCGTTCTGGCAGGTTCTTCCCATCATCGAGAGGCCTTCTGCGTGTCTGACGTTGTCGCGATCAAGGACCAGGTGGAAGCAGCCGTGCAGGCTGCCCTGACCCGGGTGCTGCCGGCCGAGCTGGCTGGCACCGACCCGGTGGTCCGACGATCCGAGCGCGCGGACTTCCAGTCCAACGGCACCCTGGCCGTGGCAAAGAAGGCGCACCGGGCTCCGCGCGACATCGCCACGGACGTCGTGGCTCACCTCGCAGGCGAGGAGAGCCCGGCCATCGAGGCCGAAGTCTCGGGCCCGGGGTTCTTGAACATCACGGTCCCGGACCAGGCCATCTGGTCGAACGTGGCCGCGCGTCTCGCTGATGACCGGCTCGGTGTGCCCGCCTCCCGTACTGGGGAGCGGGTGGTGGTCGACTACTCGGCGCCGAACGTGGCCAAGCAGATGCACGTGGGCCACCTGCGCTCCACCATCATCGGCGACACCCTGGCCCGCGTCTTCGATCACCTCGGCGCCGGCGTGATCCGCCAGAATCACATCGGGGACTGGGGCACCCAGTTCGGCATGCTGATCCAGTACCTCGACGAACACCCCGAAGCCCAGTGGCGAGGCCAGGGCGCCGAAACGATGGACGCACTGGACGGCCTGTACAAGGCCGCGCGCAAGGAGTTCGAGGCCGACCCCGCGTTCGCCGACCGTGCCCGTTCCCGCGTCGTCGCCCTCCAAGCAGGCGACGAGGCAACCGTGGCGACCTGGCAGGACCTGGTGGCCGAGTCCGAGACCGCGTTCGAGGCCATCTACCAGCGCCTGAACATCCAACTCGACCACGACGACTTCGACGGCGAGTCCCGCTACAACCCCGCCCTGCCCGGCATCGTCGAGGCCCTCGCGGAGGCGGGGATCGCGGTCGAGTCCGAGGGCGCGATGGTCACCTTCACCGACGGCATCACGAACGCCGACGGCGACCCGGTGCCACTGATCGTGCGCAAACGGGACGGCGGGTTCGGCTACGCGGCCACCGACCTGGCCACCCTGCGCCTGCGTGTCCAGGAGTACAAAGCGGACACGATCTTGTACGTGGTAGACGCCCGCCAGGCCCTGCACTTCCGCATGGTGTTCGACACTGCACGCCGGGCCGGCTGGCTCCCCGAGACCATGCACGCCGAGCACGTGCCGTTCGGGACCGTGCTGGGCACCGACGGGCGCCCGTTCAAGACCCGCGCCGGAGACACCGTGCGCCTGTCCGACCTGCTCGACGAAGCAGTCGGCCGCGCCCACGCGATCCTGGCCGAACGGGAGACGGGCCTGGACAAGACGGAGCTGGACACAATCGCGAACGCCGCCGGAATCGCCGCCGTCAAGTACGCGGACCTCTCCAACACGCGCACCAAGGACTACGTGTTCGACGTCGACCAGATGGTCTCCTTCACCGGCAACACCGGCGTCTACCTCCAATACGCCCACGCCCGCATCCGCTCCATCCTCCGCAAAGCCGAACAGACACAACCCGACGCCGCACCCGGTCCGGCAGCGGCCGGTGCCGTGGACGTCACTGCACCGCTCGAACCGGCCGAACGCGCTCTCGCGCTCGCCCTGGACGAGTTCGACCAGGTCGTGCGCGACGTCGCCGAGACGCTTGAGCCCCACCGCCTGTGCGGCTACCTCTACGCCGTCGCCACCGCCTACACCAAGTTCTACGACACCTGCCCCGTTCTGACCGCCCCCGACCCGGTTACCCGCACCAACCGCCTCGCCTTGTGCGACCTCACCGGCCACACCCTCGACACCGGCCTCAGACTCCTGGGTATCACCGCACCCGAACGCATGTGACCCGGTAGTCGCAGCGAAACCACCGCAAGGGCGTGACCGCGTCGGCCCCTCCGTCCCCGGCACCACAGCTCGTTTGCCACACTTGGCCCGTGCCGTCCGCCGAACATCCGCTGCTGAGCGTGCTCACCGCACAGGGGGTCCGTGCAGAGCGGCTCACTCATGTCCGGACCCTTCCCGGACGGGCCGGTGAGCAGGCCGACTGGCCGGACTGGGCGGACCGGGAGATCGTCGCCGGCTACCGGGCGCTGGGCGCCGACCGGCCCTGGGTCCACCAGGCCGAGGCCGCCGACGCCGCGTGGCGTGGCCGGCACGTCGCGCTCGCCACGTCGACGGGTTCGGGGAAGTCGCTGGGGTTCTGGCTGCCGGTGCTGTCGGACATCCGGTCCGCCGCCGGCGATCGTGACCCGGCGGCGAATGGCGACCCGCGGCCGTCGTCGTCGGCGAACGCCCCGCGGCCGACCGCCATCTATCTCAGCCCCACCAAGGCCCTCGCCGCCGACCAGCTCCACGCGCTGCGGCGCGTGCTCGACGCGGCCGGCACCCGCGACGTCCGCGTCACCACCTGCGACGGCGACACGCCGCGCGAGGAACGAGTGTGGGCCCAGAGCCACGCCGACGTCGTGCTGACCAACCCGGACTTCCTGCACTTCGCGCTGCTGCCCGGCCATCGCCGCTGGTCACGGCTGCTCCGCGGGCTGCGGTACGTCATCGTGGACGAAGGTCACGCCTACCGTGGGGTGTTCGGCGCGCATGTCTCGCACGTGCTCCGCCGGCTGACCCGGCTCGCGGAGCACTACGCGGCGGTCCCGACGTTCCCGTCGGTCCCTCCCCCCGCGCGGCGCTCGTCCACCGCGCCCACTGATGAGGCGCCCACGGTCGCCGAGAGCGGAGACCAGCTCGGCGGGAGCGAAGCACGCCGGGTCAGGTTCGTCGTCGCCTCCGCGACGAGCGCCGAACCCGGCATCAGCGCGGGGCGGCTGATCGGCGTACCCGCCGGGGAGATCGCCGTCGTCGACCGCGACACGTCGCCCGCGGGGCGGCGCACGTTCGCGCTGTGGCAGCCGCCGGAGATCGCGGGGTACGGCTTCACCCGGTCGGGCGGTGGTTCCGGGGCCGACGACGATGACGGCGAGCCCGGCCGCACCGGCTCCGGGGGCACCGCGAGCGCCCGCGACGACTCCGCGGGAGAAGGCGGGACGAGTTCCGGCGGGCCGCGCGTCGGCGACGACGACCCCTGGGCGCTCGACGCCGACCCCGATCACGAGTCGCCTCCGCCGGCCGAGCAGGCCCGGGAGAATCCCCGCCGCTCCGCCACCGCCGAGGCCGCCGACCTGCTCGCCGACCTCGCCGCCGCCGGCGCCCGCACGCTCGCGTTCACCCGCAGCCGCCGGGGTGCGGAGTCCGTCGCTCAACGAGCCCGGGACCACCTGCGACACGCGATCGTGCCCGCCACGACCGCCGTCGTCCATCCCTCCGAGCGGATCGCCGCGTATCGCGGCGGGTACCTGCCCGAGGAGCGCCGCGAGCTGGAGCGCGCCGTTCGGACGGGGGAGATCCTGGGGCTGGCCACGACCAACGCGCTCGAGCTCGGGGTGGACATCTCCGGCCTGGACGCCGTGCTCGTCGCGGGCTGGCCGGGCACGCGCACGTCGCTCTGGCAGCAGGCGGGGCGCGCCGGGCGCGCGGGCGCCGACGGGCTCGTCGCCTTCGTGGCGCGCGAGGACCCGCTCGACACCTACCTGGTCCACCATCCCGAGGCGGTCTTCGACGCGCCTCTTGAGGCCACGGTCTTCGACCCCGAGAATCCGCACGTCCTGGCCCCGCACCTGTGCGCGGCGGCCCAGGAGGTGCCGCTGCGGTCGGCCGACCTGGAGCGGTTCGGCGATCCGGGTCACGTGCGCCACGTCCTGGAGGTGCTGGTCGCGCGGGGTGCGCTCCGCCGTCGGGCGTCGGGCTGGTACTGGACGCACGCGCAGTCCGCGGCGGGCCTGACGGACCTGCGGGGGTCGGGCGGTGTGCCGGTGCGCGTCGTCGAGGCGGGGTCGGGGCGGCTGCTGGGGACGGTGGACGCGCCGTCGGCGGACGGCCAGGTCCACGACGGCGCGGTCTACGTCCACCAGGGCGTGACCTATGTCGTCGACCGGTTCGATCTCACCGATCACACCGCCGTCGTCGTGCGGCACGACGTCGACTACGGGACGTGGTCGCGGGAGGTGATGGAGGTGGCGATCGTCGGGGCCGACGACGGCGGAACGGGCGAGATCGCCGGGTCCGGCGACGGCAGCGACGGCCGGGCCGCCGAGGACCGGATCGGTGCCGTCGCGAGCCAGGCCTCCGGCGAGAACAAGGGAGCCGAGGACCGGGCCGCTGCCGCCGCGGGCCGGGCCTCCGGAGAGGACCGGCCCGTCGTCACGCGCGCATGGGGACCGATCACCTGGGGGATCGGTCCCGTCGAGGTGACGAGCCAGGTGGTGAGCTTCCAGCGGCGCCGGCTGCCGGACCTGCAGGCGCTCGGGACGGAGGCCCTCGACCTGCCCGAACGCACTCTGGGCACGACGGCGGTCTGGTGGTCGGTCCCGGACTTCGTGCTGCGGGCCGCCGGCGTCGGTCCTGAGGAGACGCCCGGGGCTCTGCATGCGGCCGAGCACGCCTCGATCGGGATGCTGCCGCTGCTGGCGACCTGCGACCGCTGGGACCTCGGCGGGGTCTCGACGGAGCTGCATGCCGATACCGGACAGGCCACGGTCTTCGTCTACGACGCGTTCCCGGGCGGGGCCGGCTTCGCCGAGCGTGGCTACCAGCTCGGTGCGACGTGGCTGCGTGCCACCCGCGACGCGATCGCCGGGTGCGGGTGCTCGGACGGCTGCCCGGGCTGCGTGCAGTCGCCGAAGTGCGGCTCCTACAACTCCCCGCTGGACAAGGCAGCCGCGGTGCGCCTGCTGGACGCGGTGCTGCCACACGCACCGTAAGCCGGTGTGCGCCGCCGGCGATTCGCACCGCCGGAGCTGTGGTCGGCAGTCCGTCGTGTGATCGGCAGTTCAAGCTGCCGATCACACGACGGACTGCCGACCACATCAGCCCCGCCCTGCACCAGAGCAGGGGCCGCGGCTACTTTCCTGGCGTTCGACGCGAGATGTGCCCAGAATGTGTCACATGCCCCAGTTGCCTTCCTCAGAGGTCCTGGCCGACACGACCGTCCGCCTTTCCACGGGCTCTGTGCGGCGCCGGGCCGTGACCTGATGATCCTCATCATCCTCGGACTCGGCGTCGGCGTGGCCGTCTTCGCCGTGATGAACGGCTGGCCGTTCCCCGGGCTCGGCTGGTAGCCGGGTTCCGGCCCCGTCCGGCCAGCGGGACGGTTCGCCGCCCATCCGGGTCGCCGCCGCGCCGTCGGACGGGGGTGCCGTCGGACGGGGGTGCCGTCGGACGGGGGTGCCGGGCCCAGTCGGACGAGGGCGCCGGGCCCTGCCTGACCAGAGGCCCGGCACCGCCTGTCAGCTCGAGGCGCCGACCTGGGGGTCCGGGAGGTAGACCGTGCCGCCCGCGGCGAGGAACTCCTCCGACTTGGCCGCCATGCCGGCGCGGGCCTCGGCCTCCGTGAGCGCGCCCGGCGCCGCACCGGCAATCACCTGCTGTTCGGCCGCGCCGCCGAACTCGTCGCGGATGTCCTGCGAGATCTTCATGGAGCAGAACTTCGGCCCGCACATCGAGCAGAAGTGCGCCGTCTTGGCGGCCTCCGCCGGAAGCGTCTCGTCGTGGAACTCCTGCGCGAGCTCCGGGTCGAGCGAGAGCGCGAACTGGTCGCGCCAGCGGAACTCGAATCGGGCCTTGCTCAGGGCGTCGTCGCGCTCACGCGCACCGGGGTGCCCCTTGGCGATGTCGGCGGCGTGCGCCGCGATCTTGTAGGTGACGACGCCGGTGCGCACGTCGTCCTTGTTCGGCAGGCCGAGGTGCTCCTTGGGCGTGACGTAGCAGAGCATCGCGGTGCCGTACCGGGCGATCTCGGCGGCGCCGATCGCCGAGGTGATGTGGTCGTAGCCGGGGGCGATGTCGGTGACGAGCGGGCCGAGCGTGTAGAACGGCGCGCCGTCGCACAGTTCCTGCTGCCGCTCCACGTTCTCCCGGACGAGGTGCAGCGGGACGTGGCCGGGGCCCTCGACCATGACCTGCACGTCGTACTCCCAGGCCCGCTTCGTGAGCTCGGCGAGGGTGTCGAGCTCGGCGAACTGGGCGGCATCGTTCGCGTCCGCGATGGAGCCGGGGCGTAGGCCGTCACCCAGGGAGAACGCGACGTCGTAGGCGGCGAAGATCTCGCACAGCTCGTCGAAGTGCGTGTAGAGGAAGCTCTCCCGGTGGTGCGCGAGGCACCAGCCGGCCATGATCGAGCCACCACGCGAGACGATCCCCGTGACGCGGTCCGCCGTGAGCGGCACGTACCGCAGCAGCACGCCGGCGTGCACGGTCATGTAGTCCACACCCTGCTCGCACTGCTCGATCACGGTGTCGCGGTAGATCTCCCAGGTCAGCGCGTTCGCGTCGCCGTTCACCTTCTCCAGTGCCTGGTAGATCGGCACGGTACCGATCGGGACCGGCGAGTTGCGCAGGAGCCACTCCCGCGTGGTGTGGATGGCGTCGCCGGTGGACAGGTCCATCACGGTGTCCGCGCCCCAGCGGGTCGCCCACTGCAGCTTCTCCACCTCCTCCGCGATGGAGCTGTGCACGGCGGAGTTCCCGATGTTCGCGTTCACCTTCACCGTGAAGGCCCGGCCGATGATCATCGGTTCGGACTCGGGGTGGTTGACGTTGTTCGGGATGATGGCGCGCCCCGCGGCGACCTCGGACCGGACCAGTTCGACGTCGCAGCCCTCCCGGAGGGCCACGAACCGCATCTCCGGGGTGATCTCGCCGCGACGGGCGTAGTGCATCTGGGTGACGGTGCGCCCGGGAAGCGCCCGGCGCGGTGGCCGCTGCGTGCCCTTCCATTCGTCCTCGGCGGGGCGACGGCGCCGGCCGTCGTCGGCCGCCGCGGGTGGGCGGCCCTCGTACTCCTCGGTGTCGCCGCGTTCCGCGATCCACTCGGCGCGAGCCGCCGGAAGCCCGTGGTTCGGGTCGCACGCCGGACCGTCGGTCCGGTAGACCCGGACGGGGGCGTTCGGGGTGCCGTCGGGCGACGGCGCGAGGGTGATCTCGGTGACAGGGACCCGCAGGCCGCTCTCGTGGTCGACGTCGTACGCGAGCGTGCGCGAAGGGATGGTGGTCATCACTCTCCAACTTCCTACGCCGGAATTACCCGGTCAGGTTCGACGGTCCGGGCCGCGACAGCCCGATCTCAGCCCTTGCGAGGGCACCCGTGGGATCGAGGGTCACGTTACAACACGTCGGCAGTCGCGCGTCAACTGTGGGGCCGTACATCTTCAGCGAGCGCCACCTGGTTCGCAAACAGGCCTCTGACCTGGGATGATATGACGCCGTGGACGACATGACAGTGCAACGCGTACCCCCAGGGCCGGTTCTCGACGCCTTGCGCACCTACCACTGGCTGCCTGCCCGGTGGGGCTCCGTCCACCCGGTTCTGCTCGAAGCCGCGCTCGATCTCGCCGACGGCGACCCGCGGCGCCTCCGGGTCGACGGCGACGGCACCGTGGCGGTGCTGAACCGACCTGCGCAGCCAGAGGAGGGCTGACACGGTGTGCGCATGACGGGCGTGCCGAGCCGCATCGCACCGTTGCTGGAGATCGTGGAGAAGAGGCTGTACGGTCCTCGTGACAGGCCCTGATACTGCCGCCGACCTGGGGGTTTCCTTCGTGAGTGCTGGTGAGTTCCGGCTGCTGGTGACCGGCGGTGGGACGGGTGGTCACACGTATCCGGCCTTGACGACGGCGCAGGCGTTGCAGGCGCGGCTCGCGGTGGAGGGCGTCGTGGTGCGGGTGTTGTGGGCAGGCGCTGCGGGTGGTCTGGAAGAGCGTGTCGCGCAGGAGGAGGGGATCGAGTTCGCGCCGGTGGCGACAGGCAAGATTCGTCGGGCGTCCAATCCGTTGGCGATGCTGAGCGTGGAGAACATGCGGGACCTGGCCCGGGTGCCGGTCGGTGTGGCGCAAGCGCATGGGGTGGTTTCCGGGTTCCGGCCCGATGCCGTGCTGTCGACGGGCGGGTACGTGGCGGTTCCGATCGGTCTGGCGGCGGCGATGTTGCGGCGGCCTCTGGTGGTGCATGAGCAGACGGTCCGTCTCGGGCTGGCGAATCGTGCGCTGGTGCGCGGGGCGAGCAGGGTGGCCGTGTCCTCGCCCTCCACGCTCGATCTGCTGCCCGAAGGAGCGCGGCAGCGGGCGGTCGTGACGGGGAATCCGGTGCGTGCGGAGGTGCTGTCGGGTGAGGCGATCAAGGCGGTCGACGTGCTCGGTCTCGATTCCTTCGATCCCGGTCTGCCGGTGGTGTACGTGACCGGTGGGGCGCAGGGTTCGGTGCAGATCAACACGCTGATCGCGCAGTCGTTGCCGTGGCTGCTGGGCCGGGCGAACGTGATCCATCAGTGCGGTCCGGCCAACGTGGAGACGATGCGCGAGGCGGCGGCCGGGCTGCCGCCGGAGGCGGCGGGCCGGTATCGGGTACTGGGGTTCGTGGGGACCGAGCTACCGGACGTGCTGGCACTGGCCGACGTGGTGGTGTCCCGTTCAGGGGCGGGCACGATCGCGGAGCTGACCGCCCTGGGCAAGCCCTCGCTGCTGGTGCCGCTGGCGTCGTCGGCGGGTAACGAGCAGGCGCACAACGCACATCGTCTGCGAGACGTCGGTGCGGCGGTCGTTCTTGAGGGCGATATCGCCGCAGCGGATCTCCAGGCCAGGATCGAACCACTGCTGGACGACGCCGGGCGACGCGAGCGCATGGCTCACGCCGCCCGGGAGCACGGCCGCCCGGACGCGGTCGAAAGGCTGGTGGACGTGTTGCTGAACGCCGCCCGGGGCCGTGACCGCAGCGCGGATCGTCGCGGCATCCGCCGACAATCGAGGGACGCTCAACCTGCACGATCCACGTCCGATACCGGCAGGAATCACCAGTTCCGGTAGGGGACTGCACTGGTCGCGCACGTCCAGCGCGGTCCATGAGCCCGGGAGTCTCCCGGGCGGGCCTGTTCGCAGACACTCTCCTAGGCTCGGAGCGTGCCCACCATCGAGAATCTGCTGTCGCGCATCGACCGAATCGCCGGCGGACGCCAGTCCGGCGTCCAGGTTCCCGAGAAGGCCCGTACGCACCCGAAGACCCGGCGCGCGTTCACCTGGATCACGTGGCTCCTGGCCGCCGAACTCGTCATCGGAATCGGCGCCGTCATCTTCGCCGTCGTCCTGGCCCAGGACGGACAAGCCGTCCCGTTCGCGGTCTGGATGCGCACCATCGTCGTGCTCGCCATGACCCTCACCCTGTTCTACTTCGCCTGGCGAGCCGCGCAGGGCTGGAGGTGGGCCTACCAGCGACTCCGCCTGTTCTCCCAGATCTTCCCCGTCATCACCCTCGTCGTGGCCGCGATCCCCGGCCTCTACCCGACATGGATGGTCACCGAACAGATCATCTTCAGCCTCATCATGATCGGCATCGCCGACTTCCTCACCAGCGACCACATGCGCACCGCCTACCGCGCACCCGGCACCACGAGCCAGGCCCCGGCGAGCGGCACGTAGACCGCCGCCCGCGCGCTACCAGCGAGGCGAGGGAACGGCGAACGATCCCCGCCGTTGGACGGGGACCGTTCGATGTGCCGCTGACGGTGGCTCAACCTCGCCGCTGCCACATGCCCGCGTTCATTCCCCGAGCCGCTTGAACGGCCGCGTGGAGAACACCACCTCGACCGCCACGCCGAAGTACTCGGCGATCCGGAGCGCGAGGTACAGCGACGGGCTGTACTCCCCTCGCTCCAGATACCCGACCGTCTGGTAGTGCACGCCGAGCGCCTCCGCGAGCTCGCGCCGCGAGATCCCCCTCTCGGCCCGGAGCATCGCGATCCGGTTGTGGACGACGTCGGTGGTGGTCTCGCCCACTGCTCACCATCCCTGTGCCATGACGCGATCCCGCGCCTCGGCGACGGCCGCTCCGGAGGCCCGGCGGGCCATCCGCCGCAGCACGATCGGCGCGACGACGAAGCCCACGACGGCCCAGGCGCCGAGGACGCCGAACATCTCGAGGGTCCGCCACGACTCGCCGATCTCCACCGTCACCATCTCGGACGGCAGCATCGCGGACCGGGCTCCCAGCCCGAGCCAGTAGTACGGGAACGCCTGCCCGATCCATTGCAGCCAGGTCGGCAGCGCGGTGATCGGGTAGAAGATCCCGGCCGGGATCATCAGCAGCATCGAGCCCAGGAACAGCAGCCCCACCTGTGAGGCGCTCTTGAACAGGGAGCCGAGCGCCACGCCGATCGGAACGGTCGTGACCATTCCCATCACGTAGACCACCAGCAGGAGCCCCCAGGTCCGGGCGTCGAAGCGCAGGTCACCTGCCACCACGATGCCCGGGATGATCAGGAGAATGATGCTGATCAGCGTCGTCGCGCCGAACATGACGATCTTGCCGACCAGGTACCCGATCATTCCGTTGGGCGTGGCCTTGGCCCGCAGCAGCGTGCCGTCCTCGCGGTCCGTCGCGATGGTCCCGGCCGGGCCGGTCAGCCCGCCGAACGCGATCGACATCCCCAGGATGCTCGGCAACACCATGGCACCGAGTTCGAAGTCGGTGCCGGGCACCGTACTGCCGCGCATGAAGAGCAGCACGACCGCGAAGATCACCGGCATCAGGAAGTACCAGAGGACGTCCCCCGGCTCCCGAAGTGACTGCTTGGTCTCCAGCCAGCCACGGACCAGGCCGGCGCGGGCCGCCGCCCACCGGGCATCGTTCGTCGCCGCCGTCATGAGCGCACCTCCTGCGTCTCGCCGTCCTTGCTCGTCAGGGCGCTACCGGTCGCGTCCGGGCCCTGACCGTCCGGGCTTGAACCGTCCGGGCGTGACTCGTCCGTGCCGTTCCCGGTGGCGCCCTGCCTCGTCTCCGCACGGTGCACGAGTGCCATGTACGTGTCCTCCAGGCTGGCGCGCCGCACCTCGAGCTCGGTGATCCCGAGGTCCGTCGCCAGCAGATCGCGGACGAACGCGGTGGGATCGTTGTGCTCGACGGCGTGCACGTGGCGCCTCGCGTCCGTCGTCCAGCGCACCTCCGCACCCGTCGCCATCTGGCGCGCGAGCTCATCGGCCGACCCGTCCGCGACGATCGTGCCCTGGTCGAGGATCAGGATCCGGTCCGCGAGTTTCTCCGCCTCGTCGAGATCGTGCGTGGTGAGCAGGATCGTCGTGTTCTCGAAGTCGGACAGCCGGTGCACGAGGTCGTGGAACTCGCGGCGGGCGTGCGGGTCGAAGCCCGCCGTCGGCTCGTCGAGGAAGACCAGCTCGGGCCGGCCGACGATCCCGATCGCCACGTCGAGGCGGCGGCGCTGGCCGCCGGACAGCGACTTGACCTTCTGGTCCGCATGCTCAGTGAGGCCGACGGCCGCGAGCAGTTCGTCCACGTCCCACGGCCGCTCGACGTCGGGGGCCGAGAACGGCACGTAGAACCTGGCGAGATAGCCCAGGAGCTCACGCACCTTCCACCGGCCGTGGTCCCGCCACGACTGCAGCACCACGCCGAGGCGCGAACGCCATGCCTCGTCACCGTGCGCCGGATCCTGCCCCAGCACCGTGACCTGCCCGGCGGACCGCGTGCGGAACCCCTCCAGGATCTCGATGGTGGTGCTCTTGCCGGCGCCGTTGGGACCGAGCAGCGCCAGTACCTCTCCGCGCCTCGCCGTGAACGAGACGCCGGTGAGCACATCCTTCGTTCCGTAGCGCATCCGCAGGTCGCGGACATCGATTGCCAGGTCCGCCGACTCCTGCGACGGCTGCCTATCCGTCATCACACCCTCCATACTTTTCGTAGCAGTGATACTACGGTTCGTAGCGGGGTCATGTCACTCCATTTTTCGGCTCGGGTCACGCCCCGGTGCCGTACTCCCAGTGCCAGGCCTCGGGCTTGGCGCCACCGGACGCCGCCCAGGCGGGATGGATCCAGCCGTACCTCGCGGCGTTCGCGACCATCCACCGGTGCTCGGCCGTCCCGAAGTACTGGATGCCGCCCGCCAGGTCGATCGCCTGGCCCCAGCCGTGGTTCGACGTCCCCGGCGGCGCGGCCAGGGCGCCTTTGCCGGCGGCGACCGCCACCTGCTCCTCGTACGACCGGTACGAGTCGCGCACCGCCAGGTTCCGCCCGAACGCCGCGCGGAACGCCACGTTCAGCCGCTCGATCGCGACGGCGGCGTCGCACCGCAGCGCCTCCCCTGCGGCGAACGACAGCTCGCACAAGAGGTGTGGTGGGATCCGGCCGTTCCGGTGGTTCCTGACGGCAGCCGCCAGGCGTGAGACGCGCCCGGGAACATCTGCCCCGTGCACCACCTGCCCCTGCCCTGCTTCCACCGGCCGCGGACCCGCACGGGCGTCCGCACGCGCGGCGCCGAGGGACGACCACCGCCCGGGCAGCGCCACCGCACGACGGACCTCGACCCGCACCATGCCCGCGGCCTGCACCCGGCACGACGTCGCCTCCGCCCCGTTGCGCGCGACAGCCGCGGTCGCCGTCGCGCACGCGTCGAAGCCGCCCCGCAGCGCCGCGGCACCCGCCAGCGCGCCGAGGTCCGCGGCCGACTGCGCCGCACCGCGACCGTTCTGCGCGGCCCCGAGCGCGGCGATCCCGCCCGCGAATGTCAGCACCGCACCGATGATCCCGAGCACCAGTACGGTTCCCGCGCCGCGCTCCGCGGCCCGCCGGTTCATGGCTCCACCCACGCCGTCGCGGTGCCGCGTGCCCGGAGCGGCCCCCCGGAGGCCCACCCGTTCACGACGGGCGTCGTCACGGTCACCCGCACCCATTCGCCGTCGCCGTTGCGGTCGCCGTCACGGTCGATCGACAGGTCCGCGTCGTCGCCACCGATCCGCGCGACGGCCCGGGCAACTGCCGCCTCCTCCTCGCCGATCGCGACCGCCCTGGCTCCCGCCCGGGCCGCGTCCACGGCGCGCATCTGCGCCACGGACGCGGCCACGAGCGTGAGCACCGCGACCAGGACCAGCACCACGGCGGGGAGGGCGACGGCGAGTTCGGCAGTCACGGCTCCCCGCTCCGCATCCCGGTGCGCGGCCATCCTCAGCCCGCCGAAAGCGCCGTCGTGATCAGCGACGTGAGCAACGACTTCACGTCACCACCCGTGAGAACGACCATGAGCAGGCCCGCGAACCCCACCGCGCCCAGCGTCGCGATCGCGTACTCGGCGGTGGCCATCCCCGCCTCGGGGTCCCTCCCCGGGGATCCTCGCTCGCCGCCCGCGCCGGGTCCCGCCGGAACGGCAGCCTTCGTGTCGGTCATCGTCATCTCCTCCTTCGTTCGCCCGCCGCCTCGTGCGGCGGGACATCTCACGCGCCCGCCGCATCCCGCGGCGGAGCACTCCAGGCCCGGCGGAGGTCCTCTGCCGGGCGCTGTCGGCCGGCGTGGCCAGGCCGGCGCGCCGCGGAGTCAGACCTCGGGGTCACTCCCCGGAGTCAGGCCCCTCGCAGAGTTCCGGCCGGGCACTCCCGATCGACCTGGCCAGGCCGGCACACCCCCGGGAAAGATCGTCGGCGGCCGTCACGCAGCGTCGCCGCGCGTGCCGCGGCCGCGCGCCGTCAGGCGCCGAGCAGGTCGATTCCCAGCGCGAGCAGCACCGGGACCAGCCCCACCAGGACGAACGCCGGCAGGTAGCAGCATCCGAGAGGCAGCACCAGCCGCACCCCGAGCCGTACTGCCGCCGTGCGCGCCGCGGTGCTCCGATCCCGGCGGACTTCCTGGCCCGCAGCCCGCAGCGCCTCGCCCGGTGCCGCGCCGTCGGTCCAGGCACCACGTAGCGCTCGCCGCATTGGCAGGAGAGCATCGGGGGTTCCCGCCCACGCCTGCTCCCAGCGCGCGCCCAGCACCAGCGCGTCGGCAACACCGCGGAGTGCCGCCCCGCTGCTCCCGCCGGCCGCGTGCCCGACGGCGCCGAGTGCCCGCGGCACGCCGGACCCTGCGCCGAGGGCCGCCGCGAGCAGGTCGAGCAGCACCTGCACGTCGATCTCGGGGCTGCCCGGCCTGCCGCGCGCCAGTGCCACCAGTCGTGCGGACCAGGCCCATCCGGCAAGCAGGAGCGCCGCGCCCAGAACCGCCGCGGCAGTACCGAGGCCGCCGTCGGTCACCACGCCGAGCGTGTCGGCGCCGAGCAGCCACCCGAGCCCCGCTCCGGCCACGGGCAGCCAGAGGATGACGCGCGCGGTCGTTCGTGGCCCGGCGAGCGCAGCCTCTCGTTCGGCCCGAGCCTCCGCGTCCCGCACGAGCGAGTCCGCCACGGACTCCAGCACCTGGCCCAGCGGGGCGCCGACGTCGAGCGCGAGCCTGGTGGCCGCCACGACCGCCCGTGCGTCTCCCGGCCCGAGCAGACGTCCCAGAGCATCCCCGTCGGGCACTCCGGCGAGGTCCACCGGGACGCCGGCGGCCCGCGACCACGCCGTGCCGGGGGCAACGCCCGCCCGCAGCAGCGCGACCACCTGCAACACGGTCACGCGCACCGGACCCGTCCCGCCCGACCCGTCGGTCTCTCCTCCGGGCCGTCGCACGTGCCGTGCACCAGGCCTGGCGCCATCGGCCGCCCCGGATCCGCCCGGACGGGCGCGGATCCCGAGTTCGCGCACATGTCGCCCCGCCGGCGCGAACCCGAGGCGCACCGCCGCTGCGACCAGGACCCCGACCACGACGACCGGAACACCCCCGTCCACGCCGGGCACGACGCTCACCACGGCCCGAACCGCCCGGTCAGTTCCCGCCACACGGGCGGATCGTTCTCGAAGGAGGACCCGTATCCGTCCCACCACGCCGCAGGCTGCACCACGAGCTCGCCACTTCCGTCGCGGCCCACGACGCCGATCTCCGCGAGGAACCTCACGCCACGTTCGCGCCGCAGGTGCAGCACGACGTCGAGCGCCCCGGCAGCCTGCGCCGCCACCGCCTCACGCGGCATCGCCGCCAGTGCCGCGAGCGCCTCCAGCCGTGCCGGGACCATCGCGACGGCGTTGGCATGCAGTGTCGCGAGGCCACCGTCGTGACCGGTGTTCATGGCCATGAGCACCTCACGGACCTCGGCCCCGCGGCACTCGCCCAGCACGATCCGGTCGGGTCGCATGCGCAGGGCGTCCCGGACCAGGTCGGCGAGGTCCACGCCGCCGGCGCCCTCGACGTTGGCGCGCCTCGTGGCCAGGGACACCACGTGCGGGTGGTCGGGCACGAGTTCACGCGCCTCTTCCACGGTCACGATCCGCTCCCCGGCCCCGACCAGGGAGAGCAGAGCCGCGAGCAGCGTCGTCTTCCCGCTTCCCGTACCCCCGCTGACCAGGATGTTCGCCCGCCTCTCCACGAGTGCCCGGAGCAGTCCGGCCCAGCCGGACGGCAGGGTCCCGACCGCCATGAGCTCGTCCAGCGAGTACGCCCGCGTGCGCAGCACCCGGAGTGAGATCGCGGCCCCCGCCGGGGCGAGGGGCGCGAGGAGGGCATGCAGCCGGGTCCCGTCCGGCAGCCGCGCGTCGACGCTGGGCTGGGCGTCGTCCAGGCGCTGCCCGCCGATCGCCGCCAGCCGGACGGCGAGTGCCCGCACCTCCGTCGTCGTCCCCAGGGTCGCGTCGACACGTTCGAGACCTCGCCCGCGGTCCACCCAGACCTCGTCGGGCCCGTTGACGAGGACGTCGGTGACGTCCGGCTCCTCGAGCAGATCCTGCAGCGGGCCGGCGCCCAGCAGTTCCGCCCGCGCCGCCCGGTCCAGCACCTCGAGTGCCGTGGAGCCCAGCACCCGGCCGCTGTCCCGCACTGCCTCCCGGACCGCGTCGGACGGGCCCATGCCGCCGCGTGCTATCCGCGTCCGTACGTCGTCCAGCAGTGCCGGGTCGAGCGCCCGGGCGGTCACAGCGCCGCTCCCAGGTTCTCGGCGAGCCGCGCCACGGCGTTCCGGCGGCCGGCCGGCAGTCCGTCACCGCGCTCGATCGCTCCGGGCAGCGAGCGGTCACGTTCCAGGACGCCGTCGACGGGCAGCCCGAGCGCGGCACCGAGCGCGTCCGGATCGACCTGTCCCGGTGCGGGACCGCGCACCACGACGCGGACGTCACGGACACCGGCCGCGACGAGCTGGTCACGCACCAGTTCGGCGCCGGCGGCACCAGGGAAGGTCAGCGGCGTCACGAGCACCGCCGTGTCGCACCCGTGAAGCAGCGCGCGCACCGCCCCCGTCCAGGAGCTCGGTCGCGGCAGGTCGAGCACCACGGTGCGTCCGGACCGCACGACGCCGGCGCACACGTCGAGCACGATGTCGTCCGACGGCGGTTCCGTCCGCCGTCTCCCGCTCACCACCGGCACGCCACGCCAGTGCGGCAGGGCGGCCACGAGGGTGTCGCCGTCGACCTCTCCCCGGGCGGCAGACAGCTCCGGCCAGCGCACGCCCCGGACCTCCTCGATGCCCAGCAGGATCTCGACGCCGGGCGCGCCGGCGTCGAGGTCGACGAGCACCGCCGGCTCCCCGCGCCCGGTCATGCCGAGCGCGGCCGCCGCGCAGACCACGGTGGCCCCGACCCCTCCGCTCGCGCCGGTCACGGCGATCACACGCCCGTTCCGCCCCATGGTCGGTCCCCCTGTCCGCCGGGCGCCCCCGGCCGTCGTCCCGTCGCCGTCGTCCAGCGCCTGACCACCAGCCTTCACCGCCACGAACGTCGTCGGGCGCCTTGCCGGGGCGGCCTGTCGACAAGTCGCCGATCCACACCCTCGTGGTCCTTGTCGGACACCTGCGACGCCGGAGCGACGGGACTTCCGCGTGCCGCCGACCCCTGCCACGAACCGTTGCGGCCGGGTGAAATCTGCACGCCACCCGCCTCGGGACATCGGTCAGATCGGACAGGCCCGCTAGGCTCGAAAGGTGACCGACGAGGTACCCCTCCCCGCCCGGCCGGGCCGCACCGCCGCGACAGGCCGCACCGCGGCCTTCTTCGACCTGGACAAGACGATCATCGCGACGAGTTCGTCCCAGGCGTTCTCGAAGCCGTTCATCGCCGGCGGACTCATCAGCCGTGCCGACGTGCTGCGCAGCGCGTACGCGCACTTCCTGTTCCTCGTCGGGAACGCGGACGAGGACCAGACCGAGCGGATGCGTGCCCACCTCAGCTCGCTCGTGAAGGGCTGGGACGTGCGCAAGGTGCGCGAGATCGTCGCCGAGACCGTCCACGAGCACATCGACCCGTACGTCTACGCGGAAGCGGTGGAACTCATCGAGGACCACCACGCCCTGGGGCAGGACGTCGTCATCGTCTCCGCCTCGGGCGCCGAGCTGGTCGAGCCGATCGCGGCCGTCCTCGGCGCCGATCGCGTCCTCGCCACCCGCATGGAGGTGGTCGACGACCACTACACCGGCGAGATCGACTTCTACAACTACGGCGAGAACAAGGCCGCCGGCATCCGCGGCCTCGCGGCCCGGGAGGGCTACGACCTGGCCGGGAGCTTCGCCTACTCCGACTCGATCACGGACGCCCCGATGCTCGGCGCCGTGGGGCACTCATTCGTCGTGAACCCGGACCGCACCCTGCGCCGCCTCGCCGCCGAGTCCGGCTGGGGGAACCTGCACTTCACCAAGCCGATCGCGCTCAAGCCGCGGGTCGAGCCGGTCCCGGTCGCGGCCGTCGTCGGAGGGATCGCGATCGCCGTGGCGGCGTTCTTCGTCGTCCGCCACCTCCGGCGCCGCCGACGTGGTCGACGTGGTCGGCTGGATGTCGGATGATCGGCTGCCCGGGCGACCGATCATCTGACATCCAGCCGACCACCCGACATCCGACCGACCGCACCCGCACCCGCACCCGCACCCGCACCACGACGATCTACCCCTACTCCCCGCGGAACTCCGGCTTCCGCTTCTCCCGGAACGCCGCGAACCCCTCGACGTAGTCGGCGGTGTCCCGCAGCGCCGCCTGGCCTTGGTTCTCGCGGTCCATCGCCGACCACAGCCCGAGCCGCGCGTCCCGGATCTCCGCGACGATCTCCTTGCTCACGGTGAACGCCCGTGTCGGACCCGACGCCGCCCGCCGCGCGGCCGCACGCGTCGCGCTCAGCACCTCGTCGGCGGGGAAGCTCCGCGAGAACAGCCCTGCCCGCACGGCCTCCGCGCCGCTGAGCAGGTCGCCCGTGTAGATCAGGTCCAGGGCACGATGCGCGCCCAGCCGCTCCACGAAGAGGGCGTGGCCGCCCGAGTCCAGCACCGCGCCGAGCCGGCCGAACGGCGAGCCCACCTTCGCGTCGTCGGCCAGGTAGACGACGTCGGCCGCGATGAGCAGACCGAGCCCCACACCCAGGCAGGCACCGTGCCCGACGGCGAACGTCGGCGCCGGGAAGCGCGCGAGCCGGCGCAGCACGGGCTCCACCCGCCCCGCGAGGAAACCGAGCACGTCGTCGGTTGCGGGGTCCATGTCCGCGATGTCCCGGCCCGCGCAGAACGCCTTGCCCTCACCACGGAGCAGCAGCGCCCGCGCGCCTTCGGCCTCGGCACGGGCGAGCGCGTCGGCGAGCTCGTCGAGTCCGGACTCGTCGAGGGCGTTGAGCCGGCCGGGGGCGTCGAGCGCCACCTCCGCGACGCCGTCGTCCAGGGACATTCGGATCATCATCGACCTCCTCGCCGGGGCGGACCTGCGTCGGCAACATTACCAACCGATCGTTCGGTCAATATAGTGGCCGGTATGACCGAACAGACCGTCCCGGCCGCACCTCCCCGCCGGGGCCGTCCTGGCTACGACCGGCAAGGACTGCTCGACGTCGCCGTCGAGACCTTCATCGAACGCGGCTACGACGCCACGTCCATCGCGACGCTCGCCGACCGGCTGGGCCTGTCCAAGTCGGCGATCTACCACCACTTCTCCTCCAAGGAACAGATTCTCGCCGCCGCCCTTGACGAGGCCCTGGATGCGCTGGAGGCGGCCCTCCCGGCCGCCGCGCCCTCCGGCGGGGAGATCCGTCAGCTCGAACTCGTGCTTCGCGAGGCCGTCCACGTCCTCGTGGACCGTCTCCCGTACGTCACTCTCCTGCTGCGCGTCCGCGGCAACACCCACACGGAGCGCGCCGCGCTGGCTCGCCGCCGCGCCTTCGACAAGCAGGTCACGACCCTGATCGAGGCCGCGCAGCAGTCGGGCGACCTGCGCACCGACCTCGACCCGCGCGTCGCGGAACGCCTGATCTTCGGCATGATCAACTCGATCGTCGAGTGGTACCGGCCCGGTGGCCGCGAGTCGGCGGACAGCCTGGCCGACGACGTCGTCGCCCTGGCCCTGACCGGACTCCGGGCCCCCTGACCCCCGAGCGCCCCCGAGGCCCGACGGCTACGCCCGCGGCCACTCCTTCGCGACCAGCGTCAGCACGTCGTAGGTCGCCACGGTCTCGTCGTCCTGGTTGCGCAGCACGGCGTCCCAGTGGACCTCGCCGTAGTCGTCCGTCTCGCGCGGGATGATCTGCTTGGCCGTCAGCGTGACGGTGACCGCGTCCCCCGGCGACACCGGCGTGAGGAACCGCAGGTGCTCGAGCCCGTAGTTCGCCAGCACCGGTCCGGGGTCGGGATCGACGAACAGCCCCGCCGCGAACGACACCAGCAGGTACCCGTGCGCCACCCGTCCCGGGAAGAACGGGTTGGCCGCGGCGGCGGCCTCGTCCATGTGCGCGTAGAACGTGTCGCCCGTGAACTCCGCGAAGTGCTCGATGTCCGCCAGCGTCACCTCGCGCGGTCCTGCGACCACCTGATCGCCGATCCGCAGCTCCGCGAGGGACTTCCGGAAGGGGTGCACGAGCCCCGGGGCCCCCGCGATGTTCCGCCGCGAAGCAAGGACATCGTGGGGTGGGGCGGCGGGCGTGGCCGGGCCGGTCTCGGACACGCGCTCGCCGCCACGGGCCTCATCCGCGCCCGCGCCCGTCCCGGACACGCCCGCACTCCGCGCCGGCGCCCCCGTGTGCCACACCCCGGTGAGCTCGGTGAGCATCCGCGGCGACCCCTGGATCGCGGTGCGCTGCATGTAGTGGTGCACCGCGCGCACCCCGCCGAGCTCCTCGCCGCCGCCCGCACGCCCCGGACCCCCGTGGACCAGGTGCGGCACGGGCGAGCCGTGCCCGGTCGAGGTCCGCGCGTCGTCCCGGTCGAGGAACAGCACGCGGCCGTTGGCCGCGCAGAGGCGCCCGAACAGCGTGGCGGCCGCGGCCGGGTCACTCGTCGCCACCGACGTCACCAGCGAGCCCCCGCCCCGCACGACGAGTTCCGCGGCGTGATCGACGTCCCGGTAGCCCACCACGCTGGCGACCGGGCCGAACGCCTCGACGTCGTGCAGCGCGGCCGCCTCGGCGTCCTCGAAACGCAGCAGGAGCGGCGCGACGAACGCGCCGTCCGGCGCCTCCCCCACGGTCCCGTCGGCCCGCACCACCTCGGGCGGCGCCGTGAAGTCCGCGGGCCCGACGGCGACCCGGCCGCCCGCCCCGATCAGCTTCTCCACCTGCCGGTGCAGTTCCTCCCGTTGTCCCAGCGACGCGAGCGGGCCCATGGTGACGCCCGCGGCGCGCGGGTCGCCGATGACGACCTTCTGCTCGAGCCGTGCGCCCACCGCCGCCACGACGTCGTCCACGAGCGACTCCGGCACGATCGCGCGGCGGATCGCCGTGCACTTCTGCCCGGCCTTCACCGTCATCTCGGTGACGAGCTGCCGCACGAACGCGTCGAACTCGGCGGACCCCGCAACACCGTCGGGCCCGAGCACGCTCGCGTTGATGGAGTCCGCCTCCGCGTTGAACCGCACCCCCTCGGCGATCGAGCCGCGCAGGCGGCGCGCGGTGTCGGCGCTGCCGGTGAAGGCGACGGAGTCGCCGAGCCTCAGGTGTCCCAGCAGGTCCCGCGCGCTGCCCGAGACGAGCTGCAGCGAGCCGTCGGGCAGCAGGCCGGCGTCGACCAGGACGCGCACCCACGCCTCGGTGAGGTAGGCGGTGGGCGTCGCGGGCTTGATCACCGTGGGCACGCCGGCCAGGAACGCGGGCGCGAACTTCTCCAGTGGCCCCCACACGGGGAAGTTGAATGCGTTGACCTGCACCGCCACGCCCGACAGCCGTGTGTACACGTGACGCCCGAGGAACGAGCCGTCCTTCGAGAGGAGCTCAGGCGGGCCGTCCAGGATCAGGTTGGCGTTGGGCAGCTCGCGGCGCCCCTTGGACGAGTAGGTGAAGAGCACGCCGATGCCGCCGTCGATGTCGAACGCCGAGTCCCGCGCGGTCGCGCCCGTGCGCGCGGAGACCTCGTAGAGCGCGTCCTTGTGCGCGGTGAGCTCGAGCGCCATCCGCTTGAGCAGGACGGCGCGTTCGTGGATCGTGAGGTCGCCGAGCGCCTTCTGCCCGACGTCGCGCGCGTGGTCCAGCACGGCCGCGAGGTCGAGACCGTCCGCGGAGACGCGGGTGACGGGCTCGCCGGTCGAGGCATCGTGGACGACGACGGCCCGGGTGGGGTCGGGAGCGTCCGTGGCGGTGCCGCCGGGCGCGCTCGCGCCGGCCGGGGTCCACCAGCCGTCCCGGACGTACGACGGCAGCACGGGCACGGGGTTCGTCATCACTTCTCCTTCGTCACTGCGGGCAGGGGTGTCGCCGCTTGCTCGGGTACCGCGTCGGGCGTGGGCCGGGTTTCCCGGCCCCCGCTCCGCGCCTCACCCGTCGTCGGCGCCGGGTCGCGGCGCTTCCGGTCCAGGAACGCCGACATGCGCCGGCGCTTCTGGTCGCTCTCGAACAGCTCTGCCTGAAGGTCCAGCTCCAGCCGGGGGTGCTGGTCGGGGCGGGCCCGCAGAGCGGTTTTGGTGTGCCGGACGGCCTCGGGGGCCAGCCGGGCGATCCTGTCGGCGAGATCGTGGGCCGCCGGGAGCAGGTCGTCGGGATCGTGCAGCGCGGTGACGACACCCCAGGCCAGGGCCTCGCCGCCGGTCAGCACGCGTGCGGTGAGCAGCATCTCGTGCGCGCGTGTGGTGCCGATCATGGCCGGCAGCCGCCAGGTGGCTCCCGCGGCGGGCATGATGCCGAGGGTCGGTTCGAGGCTGCCGATCCGCATCCGGGGCGTGCCGATGCGGAGATCGGCCGCGTAGGCCAGCTCGGCACCACCGCCGAGGGCGTAGCCGTCGATCGCGGCGATCACGGGCATGGGGAGCGCCGCGATCCGGTCGAAGGCGTGGGTGTTGATCCCCGCGCGGGCATCGTCGGCGTCGCGATCGAGGAGTTCGCCGACGTCGGCACCGGCGGCGAAGTCGGCGTTCGCGCCGGTGAGGATCAGCGTCCGCGGCTCGACCTCGAGTTCGGCGCACAGCGCGTGCAGCGCCTCGATCGTCGCGAGGTCGACGGCGTTCCGGGCGCCCGGCCGGTCCAGCGTGGCGACGACGCGATCGGCCGCACGCTCGACACGGAGCGGGCCGATCTGCTCGCGAGCCCTCTGGGCCATGTGCACCCCCCGACGACGTCGTCCAGGTCTCCGACCGGGAATTAGTGACCGATCGTTCAGGAACTCATCCTGCCACACGACGCCGACGATGAGAACCTTCGGCGGAGGCATCGACGCGGTCGCGGAAGCGCTCCAGTCGCAGCCACCGCCGCGGGGATACTTCCGGGAGCGCGGTTCCGGCAGCGGCTCTTCTTCCGCTACACCCTCGAGTGGACGAAGCCCGCCGGGTGAACCGTCTCTCCCAACACGCCTCTTGACAGCCCGGCTGTCGTGGCGCGATCCTCGGCGTGGGATCATATATGAGATCAAACACGATGGTTGCGAAGGAGGAACCGGTCGTGACCGAGGCCCCGAGCGTCTCCAAGTCCGAGCGCGTCTACCGCACGCTGCGCGAGCGCATCCTGGAGGGCCAGTACACCAGCGGCTACCGGCTGGTACTGGACCAGATAGCGCGCGAGCTCGACGTCAGCCCTGTGCCGGTGCGCGAGGCGGTGCGCCGCCTGGAGGCGGAGGGCCTCGTCACGTTCACCCGGAACGTGGGTGCGGAGGTGCGCGGGGTCGACGTCGGGCAGTACGCGGACGCCATGCAGACCCTGGCGTGGCTCGAAGGTGCCGCCACCGGACTGGCCGCACCCCATCTGGACGGCGAACGGCTGGAGCGTGCCCGGTCGCTCAACGAGGACATGCGGGACCTGCTGGGCAACGGCTTCGACCCGGTGCGCTTCACGGCGCTGAACGAACAGTTCCACCGGGTGCTCTGCGGGGCCTGCCCCAACGAGCACCTGCTCGGACTGCTGCGGCGCGAGTGGCTGCACATGTCGCTGGTGCGACGCTCCAGCTTCGCGGCCATGCCCGGCAGGCCCGCGGTCTCCGTCCAGGAGCACGACCGGATCCTTGCACTCGTCACCTCGGGCGCCCCGCTGGACGACGTCGAGCGGGCGGTCCGGGACCACAAGTTGCGCACGATGAACGAGTACCTCGCGGCCCGGGGGCGAACCCCCCGGGCGTGAGCAGTGCAAGTCATGTCCCGGTGCCGGCGGCGACCCCGTCCGGCCCACGGAGCGAGAGGAACGACGACGTTCATGACCACAGTCTCCGAAGCTGTCGCCCACGCTGTCGCGGCCTGCGCCGACGACGTCTTCGCCCTGATGGGCAACGGGAACGCCCATCTCCTGGATGCCCTGAGCCGCACCGATGCGTGCGTCACCCCGGTGCGCCACGAGGCGGCCACCGTCGCGTCCGCGGACGCCTACCACCGGATCACCGGCCGTCTCGCAGTCGCGACCACCACCTACGGGCCCGGCTTCACCAACGCGGTGACCCCGCTCGCCGAGGCCGCACTCGCCCGGACCCCGATGCTCCTGGTGACCGGTGACGCCCCCGCGGGCGGGCCGCGCGACATCGACGTCGACCAGGCCTCGATCGCGCGGGCGACCGGTGCCCTGGTGCGGCACGTGAACCCCGCCGCACCCGGGAAGCAGACCGTCGCGGCCATCCAGGAGTCCCTCGTCCGCCGTCGGCCCGTCGTGCTCGGCATCCCCTACGACCAGGCCAACGCCGAGGCGCGGGACGACGTCGTTCCGCGGCTGGAACCGCAGCCCGAACTCCCGGAACCACGCGAGGAACAGATCGAGGCCGTCGCCGCGCTGGTCGGGGACGCCAAGCGTCCCCTGGTCCTCGCCGGGCGCGGCGCGGTGGGCGCGGCGGCCGAGGTGCGGCTGCTGGCCGACCGGATCGGGGCGATCACGGCGACGTCCGCCCCCGCGCGTGGCCTGTTCGCCGGACGCCGGTACGACATCGGCGTGTGCGGGGGCTTCGCCTCCCCGCCTGCCGCCGATCTGATCCGGCAGGCCGACGTCGTGCTCGTGCTCGGCGCCGGCCTCAACAACTTCCAGACGGCGTTCGGGACCGCCTTCG
This sequence comes from Myceligenerans halotolerans, assembly GCF_054782975.1. Lineage (NCBI taxonomy): Bacteria > Bacillati > Actinomycetota > Actinomycetes > Micrococcales > Promicromonosporaceae > Myceligenerans > Myceligenerans halotolerans. The sequence continues at coordinate 349,897 of NZ_BAAGRL010000004.1, read as the reverse complement.
CTCCCGGGGCGAAGGTGGTGCAGGTCGACGTCGCCGCCCGGCCGACGCACGCGAGCGTCGGCCTGCACCTGCGGGCCGACGTCGGCCGGACGGTCATCGCGCTGCTGGGCGCGCTCGAGGCCGGTGAGACGCCGCCCGAGCCGTGGTGCGGAGTCGCCCACGAGGCCGGCGAACGCGACCTGCACACCGTCCGCGACACCGGCGAGGGTGTCGCGCGGGACGGTCGCATGGATCCGCGTTCCCTGTTCACCTACCTGGAGCGGATGCTGCCGAAGAACCGGCAGCTCGTGTCCGACGGGGGTCACTTCATCGGCTGGGCGCCCAGCTACCTGTCGGTCCCCCGGCCCGACGCGACGGTGCTGGTCGGGACCGCCTTCCAGTCGATCGGGCTCGGCTTCCCGTCGGCGCCGGGGGCGCTCGTGGCGCGGCCCGACGCGCTGACCGTCATCATCACGGGCGACGGCGGCGGCGTCATGGGTATCGCCGACCTGGAGACGGTGGTGCGGCTCAGGAGGTCGACCCTCGTGATCGTCGTGAACGACGCCGTCTACGGCGCGGAGGTGCACCAGTACGGAGCACAGGGCCTGGACCAGGACGTGATGCGCGTGGGCGAGATGGACTTCGCCGCGATCGCCCGCGGGTTCGGCGCGCAGGCCGTGACCGTGACACGGCCTGCCGACCTGGACTGGGTGGTGCAGTGGATCCGCCACGGCGCGCGCGGGACGCTCGTCGTCGACGCGAAGGTGTCGCCGGAGGTGGTGGCGCCGTACATGCACGAGATGGCGGAGCAGGCGAAGCGCTGAGCGGCGCCCCGCTCTACTCGTCGCCCCGGGCGTAGCGCACCTCGCCGAGGCTCAGCCACGAGGCGAGGCGCTCCACCTCGGCGTGCACGGCGTCCATGAGGTGGCCGTCGAACGGCAGGTCCTCGTGCACCTCGAACACGTTCAGCACGCCGGCCTTGCGGTCCGCCTTGGCGTCGAGCTTCCCGACGAACCGGTCACCGTGCAGGATCGGCAGGGCGAAGTAGCCCCAGCGCCGCTGCGCCTTCGGCTTGTACATCTCCAGGACGTACTCGTAGTCGAAGAGGTCGAGCAGGCGTTTGCGGTCGGCGATGAGCGCGTCGAACGGGGAGAGCAGGGCTGTGCGGGGCTCGAAGTCGTCGTCGGCGCGCTCCAGGAGCTCCGGGTCCACCCGCCACTCGCCGTCGACCCCCTCGACCTCGACGGGCTCGCCCGGCAGGTCCGTCCACCAGCCGCCGCCGTCGCCCGATCTGCTCTGCACCCGTGGCCGCGCGATGCCCTCGGCGGCGAGCCGCCGGCCGATCCGTTCCCGCCGGGCGTCGTCCAACGGCACGGGATCGACCCGGGGGTATGCGCGTTCGGCCAGGTCCCAGAGCCGCTGACGGCCCTTGCGCCCGACCATGGCCAGCTTGCCCTGCATGTTCAGCGCCTCCAGCATCTCGGCCACGCTGCGGCGACTGCTCCAGCCCTCGGCGCCCCAGCGGTACGGCGTCACCGCGGTGTCCGGGATGTCCTTGGCGAGCATCGGCCCCTCGGCCTCCAGGAGGCGCAGGATGTCCCGCTCGAAGGTCGCGTTCTCCGCCAGCCAGCCGCGCAGGCCGTCGTGCTGCGGCCACCGCTTCATCTGCTCCAGGTAGAGCGGCAGGTCCCCCATCGAGCGCACGGTGCCGCGCAGCTGGAAGAGCATGCCGTCCGCGATGGCGTCGTCGACGGCGCCCGGCCAGTAGCTGCTCCCGAGCCGCGACCACGCGATCAGGTCGGTCGCCGGCGCGATCGCCGGCGTCGGGTCCACCGCCAGGAACGTCAGATCCTCGACCGTGTGCACCAGATCGACCGGCCGCCGGGCGTCGAGCAGCTGGGCGCGGAGCGCGATACGCCGTGCCTGGGTGACGGAGAGCCGATGCGTGCGGGGCATGGGGTGAGAGTACGAGTGCTGTCTGACACTCCACCCGACGGCAAAGCATTTTCAGCTGTTACTGCCGGTTGGCGAGAAAATTCAATGATGAAGATTGCGAGTCCCGCTTGCGCACACTCCCCTAACGGTGTGTCATAGACCACACAGCACCACCACAGGGGGCGGTGGGAACCCACGCGTCGGAAGTCCGCATCCAGGACACGCCGGCCGTGCCAACGGTTCGGCGGAGCACGAGGCGCTTGATCACCCCCCGTCCCCGTGGCGAGAGCGACATCCGGCCTGAGGAACCTCCCAGATGTCGTGCTCGTGGGGGACGAGAACTCGCCACCGTGCTGGTCGGGCCCGTCGCAGGGCCGGGATCGCGAACCGCTCGCGACGCGCCCGACCATCCGGCCGAATCGATACGGCCGGACGCCTCGCGCATCAAGCGCACCACACACCCAGCCCACCGTTCGGCCCCCGATTCTGACCGCTCGCGGCCTCCCGGCTCCCGAATGCGAAGCACGCCTCACACGAGGCGCCCGGTACGTGATACCTATCACCCTGTGGGACTAGACTCCTGTCAGGAGTCTGAACAAATAGGAGGTCGCGCGACCTCTTGAGCCCCTCACGACTCGAGTACGCCCGCAACGACGCGCACCGGAGGTCCCGACCGTGACAGACATCCAGCCCGCAAGCCCAACGCCCCAGTCGGGAGGCGGCCCCAGCCCGAGCCTCGAGAACCTGCTGCACGAGACCCGTGCCTTCCCGCCGAGCGAGGAGTTCGCGGCGCAGGCGAACGCCACGGCCGATCTCCACGAAGCGGCGCGGGCCGATCGCCTGGCTTTCTGGGCCGAGCAGGCGAACACCCTGCTCACGTGGAAGACCCCGTTCACGGAGACCCTGGACTGGTCCGGCGCCCCCGTCGCCCGGTGGTTCGCGGACGGCACCCTGAACGCCGCCTACAACGCCGTCGACCGGCACGTCGAGGCCGGCCACGGGGACCGCGTCGCCTTCCACTTCGAGGGCGAACCGGGCGACACGCGCACCATCACCTACGCCGACCTGCAACGCGAGGTCAGCAAGGCCGCCAACGCTCTCACGGAGCTGGGCGTGCGGACGGGCGATCGCGTCGTCGTCTACATGCCGATGCTCATCGAGTCGGTCGTCGCGATGCTGGCGTGCGCGCGCATCGGTGCGCCGCACTCCGTCGTGTTCGGCGGCTTCTCCGCCGACGCCCTGCGCAGCCGCATCGCCGATGCCGAGGCCAAGCTCGTCATCACCGCCGACGGCGGCTACCGCAAGGGCGCCCCGTCCGCGCTCAAGCCCGCGGTCGACGCGGCCTTGTCCCCGAAGGACGGCGAGCCGGCGACCACCGTCGAGAAGGTGCTCGTCGTCCGGCGCACCGAGCAGGACGTCGACTGGACCGAGGGCCGGGACGCCTGGTGGCACGACGTCGTCGAGAGCGCCTCCGACCAGCACGAGCCCGTGTGGGTCGAGGCGGAGCACCCGCTGTTCATCCTGTACACGTCCGGCACGACGGGGAAGCCGAAGGGCATCCTGCACACCACGGGCGGCTACCTCACGCAGACCGCCTACACCCACAAGAACGTCTTCGACCTCAAGCCCGAGACCGACGTGTTCTGGTGCACGGCCGACATCGGCTGGGTCACGGGCCACTCCTACATCGTCTACGGCCCGCTCACCAACGGCGCCACCCAGGTCCTGTACGAGGGCACGCCGGACACCCCGCACCGCGGGCGCTGGTGGGAGATCGTCCAGAAGCACCAGGTGTCGATCTTCTACACGGCGCCGACGGCGATCCGTGCCTGCATGAAGTGGGGCGACGACATCCCCGCGGGGTTCGACCTGTCCTCGCTGCGCCTGCTCGGTTCGGTGGGCGAGCCCATCAACCCCGAGGCGTGGATGTGGTACCGCGAGCACATCGGCGGCGGCTCGACCCCGATCGTCGACACCTGGTGGCAGACCGAGACGGGCGCCATCATGATCAGCCCGCTGCCTGGTGTCACCGCGACCAAGCCCGGCTCGGCGCAGGTGCCGCTGCCCGGCATCGCGGCGGACGTCGTCGACGACGAGGCCAACACGGTGCCCGACGGCGCCGGCGGCTACCTCGTGTTGTCCGAGCCGTGGCCGTCGATGCTCCGCGGCATCTGGGGCGACCTCGAGCGGTACAAGGAGACCTACTGGTCCCGCTACGAGGGCCTCTACTTCGCGGGCGACGGCGCGAAGAAGGACGACGACGGCGACATCTGGCTGCTCGGCCGCGTGGACGACGTCATGAACGTGTCCGGCCACCGCCTGTCGACGACGGAGATCGAGTCCGCCCTGGTGTCGAACGACATCGTGGCGGAGGCCGCGGTCGTCGGCGCCGCGGACGAGACCACGGGTCAGGCCGTCGTCGCGTTCGTCATCCTGCGCGGCGAGTACGCCGACCGGGCGGCGACGGACGACGGCGCCGCCGGGGTGCAGACCGAACTGCGCAACCACGTGGCGAAGGAGATCGGCCCGATCGCGAAGCCGAAGCGCATCCTCGTGGTCCCGGAGCTCCCCAAGACCCGCTCGGGCAAGATCATGCGCCGCCTGCTCCGCGACATCGCGGAGGACCGCGCCGTCGGCGACGCGACGACGCTGGCCGACTCGTCGGTCATGGACAAGATCGCGGCCGGCCTGAAGGCCCCGGCCGCCCAGGAGGACTGACTGTAGGTGTCGTTCGTCGAGCGGGAGGGCGGGACGTCCGGCTGGGGCCGGGTGTCCCGCCCGCCTCTTGCCGTCCGAGCGCCGGCCTGCCCGGAGCGCCAGGAAGTTAATCGTTAAACTCCTGGTCGGACCGTTGCACTCAGGGAAGGCGCCTGCCAGCATCGTCATCGATGTTAGCGCTCACACGGTCTCCCGGATCGGGCCTGACGCGGCTTCGCGCCCGGACCGACTCCCCGGATCTCGTGTCTGGCGCCCTGCGCAAGCGCCCGTCCATCGATGAGAGGGAGTCAACGATGCCTTCCCGAAGTGCAGTTCGGATCCGCCGTCGCGCCGTCGCGTCTGCCGCCGTCGCGCTCGTCGGCGTGGCCCTGTCGCCGGCGACTGCGCCCGCGGCCTCGGCCTCGGCTTCGGCTTCGGCCGCGGATCCGACGGCCCGGTACGTGCTGGTCAACCGCAACAGCGGCAAGGCCCTGGACGTGTACGACCTCGCCACCCACGACGGTGCACGCATCACCCAGTGGTCCCGCCACGACGGCGACAACCAGCAGCGGCAGTTCGTCGACTCCGGCGACGGCTATTACCGGCTCAAGTCACGCCTGTCCGGCAAGGTCCTGGACGTCTCCGCACGCTCACCCACCGCATCCAGGGCCCGTCGTCCACCGCGACGATCGAGCTCGACTACAGCACGATGCGCGACGGCGACCGGGCGGGGCCGGCGATGCTGCGGGACTCCTCGGCGTGGATCGGCGTCAGGCGCGACAACGGCGTCACCAGGGTCTCGATGACCAACGGCCTGACGATGGACGGCAACTGGAACACCACCGGCACCGGCCGGCTCCGTTCGCACCGAAGCGTCCGGACACGGCGAATCACGGCCGGGCCTCCGGCCACTCACCCATGACCCTCGAAAGGAACGAAAAGTGAACTCGACACCAGCCACCCGGCTGCGACCGGGACTGATGGCCACTCTGGTGGCCACATTGGTGACCTGCTTGGTAGCCGTCGCAGGAGTCGTGGCGACAGCACCGCGGGCGGCCGCGGCAACCATCGATACGACGGCGTGGTACGTGCTGGTCAACCGCAACAGCGGCAAGGCGCTGGACGTGTACAACCTCGACACCAGCAACGGCGCCACGATCGTCCAGTGGTCGCGCAACAACGGCGACCAGCAGCAGTGGCAGTTCGTCGACTCCGGCGACGGCTACTACCGCCTCAAGTCCCGCCTGTCCGGCAAGGTTCTGGACATCGAAGGACGTTCCACCACCGACGGCGCCGACGCCATCCAGTGGACCGACAACAACTCCGCCAACCAGCAGTTCAGCATCCAGGACATCGACGGCTACATCCAGCTCATCGCCCGCCACAGCGGCAAGGCCGTCGAGGTCCAGGGCGCCTCAGGCGCCGACGGCGCCAACGTCGTCCAGTACTCCGACTGGAACGGCTCCAACCAGCAGTGGCAGCTCATCAAGGTCGACGGTGGGACGCCCACGGACCCGCCGGGCGGGACGTGCGACCTGCCGTCGTCGTACCGGTGGAGCTCGACCGGGCCGCTCGCACAGCCGGCCAACGGCTGGCGCAACCTCAAGGACTTCACGACGGCGCCGTACAACGGGCAACACCTCGTGTACGCGACGATCTTCGACGGGCAGAACTACGGTTCGATGAACTTCGGCCTGTTCTCGGACTGGTCGCAGATGGGCTCGGTGTCGCAGAACCGGATGAACTCCGGAACGGTGGCGCCGTCGCTGTTCTACTTCGCGCCGCGCAACACGTGGGTGCTGGCGTACCAGTGGGGACAGTGGCCGTTCCTCTACCGTACGTCGAACGACCCGGCCAACCCGAACGGCTGGTCGAGCCCGCAGCCGCTGTTCGAGGGCAGCATCTCCGATTCGGGCACCGGCCCGATCGACCAGGCCGTCATCGGTGACGACCAGAACATGTACTTGTTCTTCGCCGGGGACAACGGTCGGATCTACCGGTCCAGCATGCCGATCGGGAACTTCCCGAGCAGCTTCGGCACGCAGTACGAGATCATCATGCAGGACACCCAGGCCAACCTGTTCGAGGCCGTCCAGGTGTACAAGCTCGAGGGCCGGCAGAAGTACCTGATGATCGTCGAGGCGATGGGCGCGAACGGCCGGTTTTTCCGGTCCTTCACGGCTGACCGACTGGACGGGCAGTGGACCCCGCAGGCTGCCTCCGAGTCCAACCCGTTCGCGGGCCGGGCGAACAGCGGCGCAACCTGGACGAACGACATCTCCCACGGTGAACTGCTGCGTACGAGCGCCGACCAGACGATGACGGTCGACGCATGCAACCTGCAGTTGCTGTACCAGGGCCGTGACCCGAACTCCGGCGGCGACTACAACTCCCTCCCGTACCGCCCGGGCCTGCTCACCCTGCAGAACTGACGCACGGCGGGCCACGGCCGGCGGGCCCGGCACAGCCGGGCCCGCCGGCCGCGCGCAATCCCACCTCAGGCATCGACACCAGGAGTGCTCATGAAAAACCTGCAAGGTCGCCGTCAGCTTTCGCTGCTGGCTGCGACCGTACTGACCACATCTGCTCTCGCCGTCGGACCGGCCGCTGGTGCCGTCCCGACCGACGTCCTGCCCGCGGCCTCCGTTGCGGCCGCGGCCGAGCCCACCGTCGAGGAGCCGGCACCGCTGCCGCCTCTCGGCTGGAACAGCTGGAACACGTTCTACTGCAACATCAACGAACAGATGGTGCGGGAGACCGCGGACGCCATGGTGAGCTCGGGCATGGCCGACGCCGGGTACGAGTACGTCGTCGTCGACGACTGCTGGATGGAGAACACCCGGGACGCGAACGGGAACCTGCGCGCCAGGACGGACCGGTTCCCGTCGGGGATGAAGGCGCTGGGCGACTACATTCACGACAGGGGCCTGAAGTTCGGGATCTACCACGCGCCGCGGGAGAAGACCTGCAACCAGTACTTCGCGAACCTCCCGGGGACGTCGTCGTACGGGTACGAGACCCAGGACGCGAACCTGTTCGCCTCGTGGGGGGTCGACTACGTCAAGCACGACTGGTGCGACCCGCGCGGCACCGCGGAGGAGCAGGCCGCGCTGTTCAAGAAGTTCGGCGACGCACTCAAGGCCACCGGCCGCCCCATCGTCTACTCGATCAACCCGAACAGCGCCCACTGGAACTCCGCCCCGACCTACCCCGGCTGGGGTGAGTTCGCGGACATGTGGCGCACCTCCGAGGACCTGGACGACGCCTGGTCGACGGGCTGCTCGCCGTCGTCCGACTGCTTCGTCGGGATCACGGAGGCCCTCGACATCATCGAGCCGATGCGCGAGTGGACCCAGCCCGGGCGGTACAACGACCCCGACATGCTCATGGTCGGCGTGCGGAACTCGCTGTCGCCCACGGAGAACCGCGCGCACCAGAGCATGTGGGCGATGCTCAGCGCTCCGCTCATCGCCGGCAACGACCTGCGGAACATGAGCGCCGACGTGCGGGCGGTCCTCACCAACCGCGACGTCCTCGCGATCGACCAGGATCCGCTGGTGCGTCAGGCGGACCGGGTGCGTGACGACGGTGACGCCGAGGTCTGGGCCAAGCCGCTCGCGGACGGCTCGGTGGCCGTCGCCCTGCTCAACCGCGGCTCCGGCAGCCGGCAGATCTCGACCACGCTCGGCGAGGTCGGGCTCGGCTCCGGCACACACTCGTACCGCGAGCTGTGGACGGGCGCCACGGGCACGACCACCGGGCAGCTCGCCGCACAGGTCCCCGCGCACGGCGTCGCGCTGTACAAGGTGACCCCCGGCGACACCTCGGAGCCGCCGACCGACTCGACGCTGGTCAGCTCCTCGTCGGGCCGCTGCCTCGACGTGCCCGAGAGCGCCACGGCGAACGGCACCGGCCTGGTGATCTGGGACTGCCACTCGGCGCCGAACCAGACGTGGACCGCGGCGACGGACGGCACGCTGCGCTCGCTGGGCAAGTGCCTCGACGCCCCGCCGGACGCCACTGCGGGCACCCTGGTACAGCTCTGGGACTGCCACGGCGGCGACAACCAGCAGTGGACGTTCCAGGGCGACGGCACGATCCGCGGCGTGCGGTCCGGGCTGTGCCTGGACGTCGAGGGGAACGTCACCGCCAACAACACCGCGGTCCTGCTCTGGACGTGCACGGGCGCGGCGAACCAGCTCTGGACGCGCCAGTAGACCGATAGCACTCCCTCCTCCCGGAAGAGCTGCGACGACCCGCCGAGGTGGTCGCTCCGCGCTGCGGAGTGACCACCTCGGCGGATTTGTCGGTGGGCATCAGGGATGATGGGAGCGTGTCTCTCACTATCGAGATCGGACCGCTCAGTTCCGAGACGCGGCATGACGTGCGGAACATCGCGGCGGCGGCGGCCGGAGCGGACGGCGTCGTGCCCCTCTCCGAGCAGCCGTTGCTGAATCTCTCGCGGGACGAGGCGTGGCTCACGCATGTCGTCGCCCGCGAGGACGACGGCGGCACCCCGGGGCCGGATGGCGGCCAGGTGGCGGGCTACCTGCAGGTTGACCGCTCCGGCGCGGTCGCTTCGGCCGAGGTCGTCGTCCATCCCCGGCATCGCCGCCAGGGAGTCGCGCGGCGCCTGCTGCACGCGGCGGAGCTGGACGTCACGTTCCCCCTGCGGTCCGGCGAGCCCGGGGGCCAGCAGCTCCGCGTCTGGGCACACGGCGACCTGCCGCCCGCCAAGGAACTCGCGGCCGCCCTCGGCTACGGCCCCGTGCGCGAGCTGCGGTTCCTCGCCCGCCCGCTCGACCAGGACCCGCCCGTACCCGGCCCGGAGGACGTGGTCGTTCCCGACGGCTACGTGCTTCGCACGTTCCGTCCCGGAGCCGACGACGACGCCTGGCTCCGCCTCAACGCCCGCGCCTTCGCCTCGCACCCCGAGCAGGGCCGCCTCACGTCCGAGGATCTGAGCGCCCGCCAGGAGAAGCCCTGGTTCGACCCGAAGGGGTTCTTCCTGCTGTTCCCCGCCTCCGACGACGGCGGTGAGGCGCCACGGGCCGGGTCCTCGCCGGAGCCCGGTCCCGGCGTCGCCCCGGTCGCCTTCATCTGGACCAAGATCGAGGCCGGCCGGCCGGGGTCGCGCGACGGCGAGATCTACGCCATCGGCGTCGCGCCCGAGGCGCAGGGAGAGGGCCTGGGCAGACTGATGACCGACATCGGCCTGGCGCACCTGGCCCGCGCGGGCGTCGACCGGGCCGTCCTGTACGTCGAGGGTGACAACGCTCCGGCACTGGCCACCTACAAACGTGCAGGGTTCCGGCAAGACGCACTTCATGTTCAGTACTTCCGGGCGTGACACCATGTCGTCATGAGTTCCACGCGTTCCCGCGACGAACGGGGCCGGTTCGTCAGACAGCCTGGGACACCCTCCGTCCCGGCCGTGACGGCACCGTCGGTGGTGACGGCACACGCCGCACGCCCGAACGACGTCGTCCACCACGATCCCGCCCTGGCCTCGGAGGCTCCGAGCGAGGCCACGCCCGCTTCCACCTCCTCACGGCCGCTCACGCCCGAGCTTGCTGCCCACATCGCCGAGCACATCGCCGAGGAGCCTGACGAGGAGGCCGCCGTCGCCCTGGCCACGGCGGCCAACGACGTCGCCGCGCTCCCGGACGACCGTTTCCTGGAGCGCGAGACGTCGTGGCTCGCCTTCAACGAACGGGTGCTGGAACTCGCCGAGGACACGCGGCTCCCCCTGCTGGAGCGCGCCCGCTTCCTGGCGATCTTCGCGTCCAACCTCGACGAGTTCTTCATGGTCCGGGTGGCCGGCCTGAAGCGCCGCATCGCCGCCGGCCTCGCCGTGACGAGCGCGTCCGGCCTCAGCCCCCGCGAGGTGCTCACCGCGATCTCGGAGCGCGCGCACGAACTGACCACGCGGCATGCCCGTGTGTTCTCCGAGAAGGTCCAGCCCGCTCTCGCGGCCGAGGGGATCACGCTGTCGCACTGGGAGGACCTGGACGAGAAGGAGCAGGAGCGGCTGCACAAGTTCTTCCGCAAGCAGATCTTCCCGGTCCTGACGCCGCTCGCGGTCGACCCGGCACACCCTTTCCCGTACATCAGCGGCCTGTCGCTGAACCTGGCGGTCGTGGTCACCAATCCCGCCACGGCCAAGGAGCACTTCGCCCGGGTCAAGGTGCCGCCGCTGCTGCCGCGGTTCATCACCGTCGACAAGCAGGGCAAGCCGCGCCGGCCCGGCACGAAGAAGGCCGACCCGCACCGCGGCCCGATCTCCTTCGTCCCGCTCGAGGAGATCATCGCCCACCACCTCGACCAGCTCTTCCCGGGCATGGAGGTCCGTGAGAGCCACACGTTCCGCGTCACCCGCAACGAGGACGTCGACGTCGAGGAGGACGACGCCGAGAACCTCCTGCAGGCGATGGAGAAGGAGCTGCTCCGCCGCCGGTTCGGCCCACCGGTGCGCCTCGAGATCGCCGAGGGCATCAGCCCCCGGATCCGCGACCTCATCGTGCGCGAGCTCGGCGTGCGGGAGTCCGAGGTCTACGAGCTCCCGGCGCCGCTCGACCTGACCGGCCTCAACCTGCTCGCGGACCTCGACCTGCCGGCGCTGCACTACCCGCCGTTCGTCGGCGGCACCCACCGGCATCTGGCCGAGGTGGAGAGCGCCAAGCCCACGGACGCCTTCGCAGCGATCCGGCGGCGCGACATCCTGCTGCACCACCCGTACGACTCCTTCTCCACGTCGGTCCAGACCTTCCTGGCGCAGGCCGCGGCCGATCCGCACGTGCTGGCGATCAAGCAGACGCTGTACCGCACGTCCGGCGACTCGCCGATCGTCGACGCCCTGATCGACGCGGCGGAGGCCGGCAAGCAGGTGCTCGCGCTCGTGGAGATCAAGGCGCGGTTCGACGAGGAGGCGAACATCTCCTGGGCCCGCAAGCTCGAGGAGTCGGGCGTGCACGTGGTGTACGGGATCGTGGGCCTCAAGACGCACTGCAAGCTGTCGCTCGTGGTGCGCCAGGAGCCGGACGGCTCGTTGCTGCGCTACTGCCACGTCGGCACGGGGAACTACCACCCGAAGACCGCTCGCCTCTACACGGACCACGGGCTGCTCACGTGCGCCCAGGACGTCGCGCAGGACCTGTCGCGGCTGTTCAACCAGCTCTCCGGGTACGCCCCGCTGTCGAAGTTCCACCGGTTGCTGGTCGCCCCGCGCGCGGTGCGCGCCGGTCTCGTGGAGCGGATCGAGCGGGAGACCGCCGCGGCCCGCGCCGGGCACGAGGCGTGGGTGAAGATCAAGGTCAACTCGTGCGTGGACGAGACCGTCATCGACGCCCTGTACCGCGCCTCGCAGGCCGGGGTGAAGGTGGACCTGCTGGTGCGCGGCATCTGCGCGCTGCGGCCCGGCGTCCCCGGGCTGAGCGAGAACATCCGGGTGCGCTCGATCCTGGGCCGGTTCCTGGAGCACTCGCGCATCTTCGCGTTCGCGAACTCCGCCGGGCCTGCGATCGGGGAGGGGCCGGATGCCGGCGCCGAGGTGTTCATCGGGTCCGCCGATCTCATGCACCGCAACCTGGACAGGCGTGTGGAGACGATGATCCGGGTCACGGACCCGCTGCACATCATCGAACTCACGGAGCTGCTGGACACGTCGATGTCGGACTCGACGTCGTCCTGGCACCTGCATCCCGACGCCACGTGGGAACGTCAGTCGACGGGGCCGGACGGCCAGCCGCTGCGCGACATGCAGGCGGTACTGATCCAGCGCCAGCGACGCCGCCTCGAGCCGGTCCGGTGACAGATGCACTCCGGCCGGGCGACTCGCACGCTCCCGTGATCGACTCCGCGGGCGGACTGGTGTGGCGCAAGCGTGGCGGCGCGCTCCAGGTGCAGCTCGTGCACCGGCCCAAGTACGACGACTGGTCCTGGCCCAAGGGCAGGCTGGACGACGGCGAGGCCTCCCAGGCCGCGGCGATCCGCGAGGTGGCCGAGGAGACCGGCAAGCCGATCGTGCTCGGCCGCCCGCTGCCGGGACTGCAGTACCTCACGCCGGAGGGCCGGGTGAAGCGCGTGCGCTACTGGGCGGCGCGCCGGGCTCGCAAGGGGCCCGACTCGTACGCCCTGGCCGCGCGGGCACCGGTGGCGCCGGTCAACCGCCGCGAGATCGACCGGACCGAGTGGCTCACGCCCGACGACGCCGCCGACCGGCTGACCCGGAGCACCGACCGGGGTCCCCTGGAGGCGCTGGTCGCGGCGTACGAGGAAGGGCTGCTCGACACCCGCACCGTGGTCATCGCCCGGCACGGGCTGGCCTACGCGCGCTCGGCGTGGCACGGGTCCGAGCGGGACCGGCCGCTGACGCCCGTCGGGCACGCGCATGCCGCGGCGCTCGTGCCGGTGCTCGCCGCCTACGGCGTCGAGCAGGTGGTCAGCTCCCGCTGGGAACGGTGCGCGACGACGATCGACCCGTACGTGCGCGCAGCGGGCCTGCGCCCCTCCTTCAGCGAGTACCTCACCGAGGCGCAGCACGAGCGGTCACCCTCGCGGGTCGCCGCCACGATGCACGACCTGCTCGGGGAGACGAGCGAGTCGGCAGTGCTGTGCACGCACCGCCCGGTCATGCCCACCGTCCTGGACGCGCTGGCGCAGCGCGCGCCGCGGGAGGTCGCGGACGTGCTCCCCACCCGCGACCCGTTCCTCGACCCGGGCGAGCTCCTGGTCGCGCACGTCGCCTCGACCGGCGGCGCGGCCGGCGGAGAGCCCCGGGTGGTCGCGGTGGAGCACGTCACCCCGCCCCTGCACTGAGGACGCGCGCCCTCCGGCGGCCTGCCGACCACCGGGCCGCGGGCCGGCGGGGCGCGGGGCGGCGGGTCGCGGGCCGGCGGGTCGCGGGGCGCGGGACGAGGCGTCAGCCGACCGCCAGCCGGAGAATCCCCGTGATGAGGGCCGCGATCAGCGCCGCGGCCGGGATCGTCAGGACCCACGCGGTCGCGATGTTCCCCGCCACGCCCCAGCGCACCGCGGACAGCCGGCGGGTCGCTCCGACGCCCATGATCGCGCTGGTGATGGTGTGTGTCGTGGACACGGGGGCGTGCAGGATGAACGCGTTCACGTACAGGACCACGGCCGAGACCGACTCGGCGACGAAGCCGCGGGCCGGATCGAGCTCGATGATCCTGCGGCCGAGCGTGCGCATGATGCGCCAGCCTCCCGCGTACGTCCCGGCGGAGATCGCCGCCGCGGCCGACAGCTTCACCCAGAGGGGGATCCCGGCGTCCGGGCCGGCCCAGCCGGCCGTGAGCAGGGCCAGGAAGATCACGCCCATCGTCTTCTGCGCGTCCTGCAGGCCGTGCCCCAGCGCCATCGCGGCGGCCGACGTCGTCTGCGCGAGCCGGAACCTGCGCGCCGTCCGTGCGGGCGAGGCGTTCCGGAAGGCCCACAGCACGCCGATCATCACGGCGAACGCGGCCCCGAAGCCCACCAGGGGCGACACCACCATGGGCAGCACCACCTTGTCCAGGATCTCGGACCAGTGCACCGCCATGCCGCCGGCGATGCCGGCACCCACGAGCCCGCCGATGAGGGCGTGCGTGGACGACGACGGCAGCCCGAACCACCACGTGATCACGTTCCACGCGATGGCCCCCACGAGGGCGGCCAGCACCACGACGAGCGCCGAATCCGTGGTGGCGCCCTCCAGGTTCACTATCGACGTCGCGATGGTCTCGGCGACCTCCGTACCAAGCAGCGCCCCCGCGAAGTTCATGCCGGCTGCCAGGAACACGGCGACGCCCGGCGTCAGCGCGCGGGTCGAGACGGACGTCGCGATCGCGTTGGCGGCGTCGTGGAAGCCGTTGGTGTAGGCGAACGTGAGGGCGAGCGCCATCACCACGACGACGAGGGCGGCTTCCACTCAGGATTCCTTGAGCGCGATCGTCTCGACCATGTTCGCGACCTTCTCGAAGTGGTCGGCGGCGTCCTCGAGGACGTCCACGATCTCCTTGAGCTTCATGAGCAGGATCGGGTCGGTGATGTCGTCGAACAGGTGGGCGATGAGCGTGCGGTGCAGCTTGTCCGCCTCGTTCTCCAGGCGGTTCACGTCGACCCAGTAGTCGACGAGCTTGCCCATGGTGCGCAGCCGCGGCATCGCGTCGGCCGTCAGCTCGGCACACCGGTGCAGCACCTGGACCTGGTCGGAGACGCGGCGCGGGAGCTCGTCCACCTTGTAGAGGACGATGAGGTCGGCGGCCTCCTCCATGGAGTCCATGCAGTCGTCGAGCGCCGAGGTCAGGGCGTAGATGTCGTCCCGGTCGAAGGGGGTGACGAACGTCTGGTTGAGGCGGCGCATGATCTTGTGCGCGATCTCGTCGGCGAGGTGCTCCTCGTCGCGCAGCCTGCCCGCCAGCTTCTCGCGCCCGTCCGCGTCCGCCCCGAGCAGTTCCGCCAGGAGCGATGCTCCGGTCACGAGGTGCTGTGCCAACGTACCCAGCAGATCGAAGAACGTGGTGTCCCGCGGAGTGAGGCGCAGACGCACAGGTGGCTCCCGACAAGAGTTGAGTCGAACTGGATCAGCGTAGAGCGGCATGGACGACAATCGCCAACCAGATAGCACTTCTTGACGCCTTCGTGACACACGGCGCGAGACGGACGGCAGCACGCGAACAGGAAGGATGTGGGGAGAGGAGATCGGCGACACCGGACCGGGAGCGCCTCTCGGCGCGTGGCCGCTCGTAGCGGCTGAAGATGGAGCCCGGGGCTACCGCAGTCCGGCGTCGCCGCAGCCCATCCTAGCGGCCTGGCGCCGAATTCCAAGGGCCTGGAACGTGACGAATCTCGCCCCATCGGTGCCCACCCGGGGCCAGCTACTCGAGCAACCCCTGGCGCCAGAGGTCGCCGGCGTGCTCGAGTTCCTCGGCGGTCCGCAGCAGGGAGCTGGCACCGTGCGTCATGTGCGACGCCGCCCGGGGGTCGGCATGCTCACGGGCGTCGGCGTCGAACGCCGCTCCGGTGGACAGGATGCGACAGAAGGCTCCCGCCCGCTCCAGGGCGACGGCGAGGTCGCCGGTGAAGACGCCGGACAGCACGGCGTCGGCCAGCTGCCGCAGGTCGCCCGGTTCGGGCGGGCTCGGAACCCCGGCCACGGCCTCGCTCACCGGGGCGGCGGCGACACCGAGCCGGTAGCGCAGCATGATCGTCTGCAGGTCCCGGCGCACCCACTCGCGCAGCACGTAGATCCGCCAGAGAGCGCCCGGCAGTGACGAGGGGGCGGCGTCGGCCCAGAGCTCCGCGACCGTGTCCAGGCCTTCGTGCTCCACCAGCCGCACCAGACGGTCCACCACCTCCGGGTCCTCGGTGGTGCGCGCGCGATCGACGAGGATGCGCGCGGTGACGTGGGCGACCTCGTCGCGCATCGCGGGATCCAGCTCGCCCGTGAGTGCCTCGGCATCACGCGGGTCGAGCATGGCGGGGCGGCGCGGAACACGATGGTCGTCCATGCCGTCAAGTGTCTCTTTTGACCGGCCCGACGGCGAGACCCCGGGCGTTCGCGTGGAGCGCAACCGGAGGACGTCACACGGCCCCTCGGCGCCGGGAGGCGCAATCGGATGACGCTTTCGTGCCGATATCCGGCCGCCACTGTGCCCCCAGGGCCGGAGGCGGAATGATGGGCGCATGTCCGAGACATCGACCCCCTCCGGCGACGGCGCCGCACCGGACGACCGTGCTCCGTTCCACGCGCTGGAGCACGAACTCCGGCTGATCATCCGCCGCGCGCAGTCGGCCGGCGCGAGGATCGCCCGGCGAGTCCATCCGGAGCTGGAGGCCAGCGCCTACCCGCTGCTCGCGCACATCGCGCAGCACCCGGGAACGCGCGGCTCGGATCTGGCCGCACACTTCGGCGTCGGACGAGCGACGGTCTCGCGCCAGCTCAGCCGCCTCGCCGACCTCGGCCTCGTGGAGCGCGACACCGACCCGGACGACAGCCGCGGTCAGCGGATCACCCTCACCGCCGACGGCGCCGCCCGGTTCGAGAGCGCGCGCGCCAACCGGATCGAGATGTTCGCCGGCGCGCTGGCGCACTGGGACCGCGAGGACGTCCAGCTCCTGGCGGACCTCCTCCACCGCTACTCGGAGGACCTGGTCGCCTGGCAGGCACAGCACCGCTGAGCCGTGGCCCGACGCGAGGCGGCACTACCCGCCGGCCGCGGGCGCGACGTCAGTCGCCCTCGCCCTCCTCGA
Organism: Myceligenerans halotolerans; assembly: GCF_054782975.1. Taxonomy (NCBI): domain Bacteria; kingdom Bacillati; phylum Actinomycetota; class Actinomycetes; order Micrococcales; family Promicromonosporaceae; genus Myceligenerans; species Myceligenerans halotolerans. The sequence continues at coordinate 333,037 of NZ_BAAGRL010000004.1, read as the reverse complement.
AGGCCAGGCTGACCGAGTTCATACAGAAGCGGTCGCCCGTCGGGGTCTGCGGCGCGTCGTCGAACACGTGGCCCAGGTGCGAGCCGCAGCGCGCGCACCGCACCTCGGTACGGACCATGCCGAGTGACCGGTCCTCCAGCAGCTCGACCCGGTCCCCGGCGAGCGGGCTGTAGAACGACGGCCATCCGCAGTGCGAGTCGAACTTCGTCTCGGACCGGAACAGCTCGTTCCCGCACGCCCGGCACCTGTACACGCCCACGCGCTTCTCGTCGAGCAGCTCACCGGTCCACGCCCGCTCGGTCCCGGCGCGCCGGAGAACCGTGTACTCCTCGGGCGACAGTTCGTCGCGCCACTGGTCCTCGGACTTCGACACCTCGTACGTCATCGCTCGTCTCCGCTCAGTTCACGCGGGGTCGCTCGTCCGACCCCTTACGCCAACCTAATCCGCGGCGTGCGTGTTCCGGCCCCGACCGCCGCGGCCTCCCCGCCGCCGACGGCTCCGGCCGCTACCGGGCGCCCCCTCCGAGCCCTGGCCGCGCGGGCCGTTGTCCGACCGTGTGCCGTTCGCCGATCCGGCATGACCCGGACGGCCGTTCCCGCCGTCCACCGACGTGCCGTGGGCCTGCCGCCCGTTCGCGGGCCGGCCGCCCCCGCTGCCTCCACGAGAGCGCCGGCGCCCGCCACCCTGGGCCCCGCCGTTCCCGCCCGACCGCGGTGCCGCCGTCGTGCCCGAACCCGGGCCGCCCGACGTCGGATACTCCACGAGCGGCGCCATCTCGCCGACCAGCGCCGTCACGGTCGCGTCGCCGGGAGCCACGTCGCGCGGCTGCGCCGTGATCTTCGCCTTCCGCGTGAGCAGGCGCATGTCGCCGCGCTGCTCCGGCAGCATCACCGTCACGACGTCCCCGCCGGATCCCGCGCGCGCCGTGCGGCCCGAGCGGTGCAGGTACGCCTTGTGCTCGGCGGGCGGATCGACGTGCACCACGAGCTCGACATCGTCCACGTGGATGCCGCGGGCCGCGATGTCCGTCGCGACCAGCACCTTCACGTCGCCCGACGAGAACGCCGCCAGATTTCGCTCGCGCGCCCCCTGCCCGAGGTTCCCGTGCAGGTCCACGGCCGGCACGCCCGACGTCGTGAGCTGTCGCGCGAGCTTCTTCGCCTGGTGCTTGGTCCGGGTGAACAGGACCCGGCGGCCGGTACCGCGCGCGAGCTGGTGCACCACGTCCTTCTTCGCGTCCTTGTCCGCGACGGCGAGGATGTGGTGGGTCATCTGCGGCGGCGGCGCGGCCGCGTCGTCGACCGAATGCGTCACCGGCTGCTTCAGGTACCGCTTGACCAGGACGTCGACGCCGTTGTCCAGCGTCGCCGAGAACAGGAGCCGCTGGCCACCCTGCGGCGTGCGATCGAGGATGCGCTTCACGCCGGGCAGGAACCCGAGGTCGGCCATGTGGTCGGCCTCGTCCAGCACGGTGACCTCGACGGCGTCGAGCGACAGCACGCCCTGCCCCAGCAGGTCCTCGAGACGCCCGGGACACGCGACGACGACGTCGACCCCGGCGGCCAGTGCCTGGACCTGCCTGTTCTGCGAGACGCCACCGAAGATCGTCGTCGTCCGCAGCCCCATGGCCCGCGCCACGGGCGCGAGGGTCGCGTCGATCTGGTTGGCGAGCTCGCGGGTCGGGCAGAGGATCAGCCCGCGCGGCCGCGGGCGGCCCCGCGTGGCGGCGGCGCTGTCACGCCGGGCGGCCAGCCGCGTCACGACGGGCAGCGCGAACGCGAGCGTCTTGCCGGAACCGGTACGACCTCGGCCGAGGACGTCACGTCCGGCGAGGGAGTCCGGCAGCGAGGCGGCCTGGATGGGGAACGGTTCGGTGATGCTCTGGGCGGTGAGCGAGCGCACCACGGGATCGGGCAGGCCGAAGTCGGCGAAGGTAGTCACTGGGGGCGTGGCCTCTCAAGGCTCGTTGCTGGGCTTCCGCCGCGCAGCAACCCCGGAGGGAACGTCACGACGCCGGGCTCGCGGGTTCGCGCCGCCCTCGATGAGAAAGTGTCTCACGTTCTTGTGGTTCTATGGCCCGCATGACCGACTTTCTCGCCCAGGTGGGCGACGTGCTCGGCACCATCTGGACCGCCGCGATCACGCCGGTGGACGCGCCGCAGCCCCTCCTGGTCCTGACCATGTGCGGCCTCGCGCTGGCCGTCGTGCTGTTCCGGCCGACGTGGCGCCTGACCCGCCATGTCATCACGATCGCGCACGAGGCCGCGCACGGACTCGCCGCGCTCCTGACCGGGCGGAAGCTGGAGGGCATCCGGCTGCACTCGGACACATCCGGCGTGACGGTGTCCCGCGGCAGGGCCCGCGGGTTCGGCATGGTCGTCACCGCGTTCGCCGGCTACGTGGGCCCGGGGGTGATCGGGCTCGGCGCGGCCTGGCTGCTGCGGGAGGGCTACGCCGTCGGACTGCTCTGGCTGATCGTCCTGCTGCTGGCGCTGCTCCTGGTGCAGATCAGGAACCTGTTCGGGCTGTGGTCGGTCCTCGTCAGCGGCGCCCTGCTCGTCTTCGTCTCGTGGTGGCTGCCGCCGGACGCCCAGATGGGCACCGCCTACGCGGTGACCTGGTTCCTGCTGTTCGGCGCGGTGCGGCCGGTGCTGGAGCTGCAGGTGCAGCGCGCCCGGGGGCGTGCGCCGTCGTCGGACGCCGACCAGCTCGCCGGGCTCACCGGCGTACCGGGCCTGCTGTGGGTGGGGGTCTTCCTCCTGGTGACCGGTGGCTCGGTGGTGCTGGGCGGCGGCTGGATCCTCGCCGCGGCGGCGTAGCCGGTGCGGACGCCGGACCGCGACCCCACCCGAGGTGAGATCGCGGTCCGGTTCCCTCCAGGCCGGAGGCCGTGCGTCAGGTGACAGATCTCACCGCACGGACCCCGGGGTCCTACGCCTGGACAAGCACAAAGCCCGGGCCTTCGGCGTCGGGCTGGATATCCAGCGTGAGTTCGTCAAGGGCGACCGAAGCCGCCTGGTCGACGAAGACATGCGTGGTGTCGGACTGGGCAACCACCTGATCCTCGGCTTCAGGAGCCTGGACGAGCGCGAGCTCGAAGTTGCCCGGCTGGCCCGCTGCCTCCGCGATGCGGAGGCCGCCCTCGGCCGGAACCTGGTTCTCCTGAACGAGGCCCTCGACCGCAGTGCGGGCGTTGTCGGTCACGGTGAGCACGGAGAGCTCCTCTCGTCGGTTCTCGTGACGCGTTCCACCGAATCAAGGTCTGCTCCACACCGCAAGCGTGAAACGCCCGCAGCGTGACATCTCCGGCAGACCTGGGCCGCTCGCGGCGACCGCTCGCCCGCGTGACCCTCCGGCGCGTGCCGCCGCGCCGCGTAGGGTGAATTGTGTGGCTGGTCTCGCCGACCTGGGTAGGCTAGGCCGGCGCGTGCCGGTCGGCATGCGGTGTGGCGGCCTGGCCGGCACACGGGCCGCTAGCTCAATTGGCAGAGCTACGGACTTTTAATCCGCAGGTTCTGGGTTCGAGTCCCAGGCGGCCCACCACAGTTCAGCCCGCCGCGAGCGGCACCGACCGGCCCGTCGACGGCACTACCGGAAGCAGGCAGTGGCCCGAGCGCGCCGTGAACCTTCGGTGGTGGATCTGCGGATCGGGTGACGGAGTGGCACAGAACGCGGGGGTCGCTGTGGGCATCGGATGGCGAGGCCCCGACGCGGGGCCCGCAGTCGATAGGTTGCACCGGACGGCGCCATGGACCCGGCGCCCGTCGCCGGTCCACCGCCTCGCGCCCGCTATCCCGGAGGAGCCCCCGTGACGCCTGTCGACCTCGTGCTCCTGCTGATCCTGCTCCTCGCGCTCAGCGCGGGGCTGAGCCGGGGCCTGCTGGCGACGCTGGGCGGCCTCGTCGGCCTGATCGTCGGCGGCCTCGCGGCCTTCTGGGCCGTCCCCGCCGTCAACGACCTGCTGCCCACCAGCCAGTGGCGCGGTCCGGTGTCCGTCGCGGTGGCCGTGCTGCTGCCCGTGCTCGGCGCTTCCCTCGGCTCGGGACTGGGCCACAACCTTCGACGGGAGGTAGATCGCACGGCACTGCGTCCCCTCGAACGCCTCCTCGGTGGCGCGGCGAACCTGGTGGTCGCCGCCCTCGCGCTCTCGTTCGTCGGCAACGCGATCACCGCTACCGGCACGCCTGTCGTCGCCTCGGCGCTCTCGTCGTCGTCGGTGCTGCGCACGATCGAGGACCTGACGCCGCCGTCGGTCGGCCGCCCTCTCGCCGAGATGCGGGCCATGGTGCTGGACGACGGACTGCCGCGCCTGAACCTCCTGATCGTCCCGCGGGAGGCCCCGGTCGTGCCCGCCGTCGACCTGGACGACCCCGAGCTGGAGGCGTCCGCACGGTCGGTGGCCCGGATCTCGGGCATCGCCTACGCGTGCGGGACGAGCTCGACCGGGTCGGGGTTCGTCGTCGCACCCGACCGGGTGGTGACCAACGCGCACGTCGTGGCGGGCGTGGACCGGCCCGTCGTCGAACTTCCCGAGAGCCCGGCCCGCGAGGGGCGCGTGGTGTACTTCGACCCGGTCGACGACCTCGCGGTCATCGCCGTCGACGCCCTGGACGCCGACGCCCTCGACATCGCGCCGACCCTGTCCGTCGGCGACCGAGCCGTCGTCCAGGGTTACCCCTTCGGCGGCCCGTTCACCTCCACGGGCGCCGGCGTGCTCGGTGTGGACACGGCCCGCGTGCCCGACGTCTACGGCGCGTCCGCGGCCGGGCGGGAGGTCTACTCCCTGGCCGCCGCGGTGCGCCCCGGCAACTCGGGAGGGCCTCTCCTGACGACCGACGGCCAGGTGGCCGGCGTCGTCTTCGCCCGGGCCGACTCGGCGTCCGACATCGGCTACGCCATGACGAGCGCCGAGCTGCTCCCGGTAGCGGCCCAGGCCACCGAACTGGACTCCCCGGTCTCGTCCGGGCGCTGCGCGGCCTGATCACCCGAGGGCGCGACACCAGGGTGCCGCGACGACCGCCGGACGCTGCTCCGGTGACCGTCGCGTAGCCCGCCGGAGAACGATGCGCCGGAGCAGTTGAACGCCCGCGGAAGTTTCCCGGAACTCCACGGCCGATCGTGCGGTCCGGGCTCGCGCAGACCTATCGTGAGAGGGAGTCCGCAGATCGGAGCACGACATGGCCCTCCTGGAGCGCCCGGCCACCCCGGTGCGACCCTTCGCCGTCGGCAACACCTCCGTGTCGCACAGCACGACGTCACGCCCCACGACCGCACGGCGCACGTCCGGGCGGGGCGCAGCCGGTCGTGTCCCGGCACGCCGTCCCCGGGTGCGGAAGCGCGTGCCGCGCTGGACGCCGCTGGTCTGGCTCGCGCTGCTGGCCGATCATCGCCGACACGCCCGGCTCGCGGCCCGGTCGGAGATCGCCCCGGGTCCGGCCACCCTGCCCGCGTCGCACGCCGGCTCGGCGACCGCCGTCGTCCCCGTCACGACCGGCCCCGCCGCGGATCCCGCAGTGCGGCCCGGTACGCTCGGCCGGGTGACCCGCCCCGCCGTCGTCGCGCACCGAGGAAACTCGTCCGTCGCGCCGCAGAACACGCTGGCCGCCATCGAGGCGGCATGCCGAGCCGGCGCCGACGCCGTCGAGATCGATCTGCAACGCACCGCGGACGGCACCCCTGTCGTCATCCACGACGACGTCGTGGACGAGACCACGGACGGTCACGGGGCCGTCGCCGATCTTCGCCTCGACGAGCTCCGCGCCCTTGACGCGGGCCGCTGGTTCGGCCCGGCCTGGGCGGGGCAGCGGGTGCCGTTGTTCACCGAGGTGCTCGAGATCCTCGGGCGCTACCCGAGCACGCATCTGCTGCTCGAGCTCAAGGACGTCTGGGGCCCGGCCGAGGTCCGGAGCGTGGCCGAGGCGATCCGGGAGGCGGGCGTGGACGAGCGCGTGCTGGTCCAGTCCTTCTGGCCCGACACGGTTGCCGCCGCGCGGGACGTCGCCCCGCACCTGGAGCGCGGGCTCCTGCTGGCGTACGAGCCGCCGGACGTGCTCGACGTGTGCGCGAGCCTCGAGGTGGTCGCGTGCAACCCGTCCGCCGAGATGGTGCGACGCGACCCCGGTGTCGTCACGCGGCTGCACCGCGCGGGGCTGCGGGTCATGGTCTGGACGGAGAACGACCCGTCGGGCTGGTCGCACCTGTGCGAGGTCGACGACGGCGTCGGCGTGGACGCGATCATCACGGACCGCCCGGACCGCCTCCTGGGCTGGTTCTCCCGCTGACCTGGTAGCACGGCGTGCGCGGACCCGGGCGGGCCCGCGCACGCCGTGCTACCGGTGCCGCGCCCGGCTCCCGTGCCTACCGGTCCCGTGGCGAGAGGACCAGCTCCGCCAGGCGGAGGAGGTCCGGGGTGGCGTGGTCCTCCGGGACCTCCACCACGTGGCCGCCGCAGACGATCACGTAGGTGAACCTGTCCGGCCTGCCCGGCTGCTCCGACCAGGCCGCCGCCTCGCGTTCGAGCACGGAGATGTCGATGTGGTGCACCAGCGTCCGGGCCTCGCCGACCCGGGGGTCGTCACCGTCCAGGTCCAGTGTGCTGGTCATGGTGATCCCGGCGAAGCCCCCGATCCTGCGGACCTCGACGACCCCTGTCGGTTCACCGGTGTCCGACGGCGGCGCCGGGGTCCCCTGCGTGTCCGGCTCTCCGCGGTCGCCGGTCCCGCCGTCCGACGGGGGCTCCGGTTCCCCCTGGCCCTCGGGGCCGCGTGGCGAGGTCTCCTGCGCGTTGCCGTCCTCCGGCGCGCCCGCGCCGGCGTCGGCGGTCAGGACGCCGACGCCGGCCCAGGCCTCGCGGACGACGTCCGCGTGCTCACCGGCGACGGCCACCGTCGCGGCGGCGAACCCGGCGAAGTCGGTGGTCGGACCCACCGTGAGCAGCGCGTCGTACCAGATCTTCCCGGCGCCCTCGGTGGACGAGCCGCCGATGGCCGTCGCGGCGAGGTAGAACGCCCGGTTCGGAATGCCGGAGTTGATGTGCACGCCGCCGTTGTCGGCCCGCGTGTCGACGAAGTCGTCCATGTGACCGGGCTGCGGGTCCTTGCCCAGCACCACGTCGTCGTAGGCGGTTCCGGGCCGGGACATCGACCGCAACGCGTCGCCCCGCACGTTGTCGGTGAAGAGTCCCTCACCGATCAGCCAGTCCGCCTCGTGCGCGTCCTGGCCGAGCACACGCTGCTTGAGGCAGGAACCGAACACGTCCGACACGGACTCGTTCAGCGCACCCGGCTGGTCCCGGTAGACGAGGCCCGCGGTGTACTCGGTGACGGCGTGCCCCAGTTCGTGGGCGAGGATGTCGACGGCGATCGTGAAGCGGTTGAAGATCCGCCCGTCGCCGTCGCCGAACACGAGCTGGGTGCCGTCCCAGAACGCGTTCTGGTAGTTCTGCCCGTAGTGCACGGTGGCGCTGACGCGGGCGCCGGCGTCGTCGTACGACGTGCGCTCGAAGCCCTGCCAGAACATGTCGAGCGTGGCCTGGATGCCGTCCCATGCCTCGTCGACGGCGAGGTCGCCCGACGACGACGCGTCCGTCTCGTCCCGGACGGGCTCGCCGGGAAGGGCCTGGGTGTTGCCGGCGGTGTGGATGGTCCACGCGAGCCCGGCGGGCCCCGGGGGCTCGGCCGACTCCGGCGCGGCCGCCTGTGCCCGGATCCGGTGCGCCGTACGGCCGTCGCGGAATCCCGCGTCCAGGTCGAGCGTGTGGCGGCACGTGTCACGGAGCCCGGATTCGGGCAGCAGCCCGGACGAGGCGGCCTCGGCCACCTGCTGAAGGAGGTAGGGCGGGACAAATCCGGAACGACTCATAAGTCTCAATCAACCATGCTGCGTTCCGCCGCGCCAGAGGGAAGACCCATCGCTACCTGCGCGGGAGTCCCCGCCGGCGCGTCGGCCTCGAAACGGGTGCGGGGGAGAGAGCCGGCTGCCTCCCGCTGCACCCAGAGGACGATCTCCTCACGCACGAGACACCGGAGGTTCCACAGGTCGTCCCCGTCGCGCGCGCTGACGCAGGCCCGGACGCGGATGGTGCCGCCGGTCGCATCCGTGACCTGCAGGCTCTGCACCCGGCCGTCCCAGAGTGTCGTCCCCGAGACGATCCGGCCCAGCTCCGCGCGCAGGGGTTCGAGCGGCGTGCGGAAGTCGAGGTCGAACTCGACCGTCCCGAGCAGTTCCGCCGACGTCCGCGTCCAGTTCTCGTACGGCTGCTGCGTGAAGTAGGTGCACGGCAGAATCAGGCGGCGGTCGTCCCAGATGTTCACCACCACGTAGGCGAGGGTGATGTCCTCGATCCTGCCCCATTCCCCCTCGACCACCACGACGTCCCCGACGTGGATCCGATTGGTGAACGCGACCTGGATCCCCGCGAACACGTTCCCGAGCGAGCTCTGGGCGGCGAGTGCCGCAACGATCGACACCAGCCCGGCGGACGCCAGCAGGCTCGTGCCCACGGTCCGGGCGCCCTCGAAGGTCATCATGATCCCGCCGAGGGCGAGAACGCCGAGGACGCCGACCACGATCCGCCTCAGCATCATGACCTGGGTGCGGAGCTTGCGCTCCTGACGCCAGTCCTGGACCTCGACCCGGATGCGCGCGTATGCCCGCTCCTCGGCGACGAAGGCGAGGTTCCCGACGAGCCACGCACCGGTGACGATGACGGCCGGCACCACGAGGTTCTGCGCGACGGGGAACCAGTCCGCGCCGGCGTGCCCCGACATGTTCAGCGCGATCCACGCGGCCACGACGAGGAAGGTGGCCCGTACGGGGTTGCGGAGGCGCTGCGCGACCTCGCGCGCGATCTCGCTCCGCCGGCCGATGCGACGCACCAGCCAGGCGAGGATCGCCGTCAGCAGGTAGGCGGCGACGACGGCGCCCGCCATCCACGCGACGGTCTCGAGCAGTCCGGACGTGCCGGGTACGGCGTCTTCGGCTGGCATGCACCTACTGTGGCGCGTCGGGCACATATCGCGCAAAGTTCCAGAGGGAGACTTATCGACTGTGCAGCCACCCCTGCAGGCGCCGCGTCACCCACGGGAGCACCCAGTAGGCCATGACCGGCGTCAGGACCAGGGTGGTGATCAGCACCTTGAGCGCGAGCGGTATGCCGGCCCAGCCGGGGACGAACTCCGTGGACAGCCAAGTGAAGAGCAGATTCACCGGGAAGAACCCGAGCCAGATGCTCGTGGCCTGCTTCCAGCGCGGCGGCGCGGGGACGGCGTCGTCGGCCCGGACCGGGTCGTCGAACCAGCCTTCGATACCGGTCCTGCGTTCGATCCGGCGCTCCTCCACGAGCCCGGCGCCGCGTGCCAGCCACGTGCCGCGCTCCTCGGACCGTTCCCAGGCGTCGAGGCGCGCCTCGTCGGCGAACCGGTAGAGCATGAACCAGTCGCTCGACCCCTCGGCGGCCCGCACCCATCCGGAGCCGAGGAAGCCGTCCCAGCGGTTGGCGAGGTTGACGCCTTCCTGCACCCAGCGCGTCACCTCCGGCACGTTCTCGGGGCTCACGACGCGGTGGATCGAGACGGTCACCGGGACGGTCGGGGCATGGTCCATGTCCGCAGTGAACGACGGCGGAAGAGTACCCGGCCCGGCGAAACCCGCCACCGGGAAACCCTGTCTCGCGATACGGACGCCTGTGGCCGGGGTCACGGCGCCCTCCCGGGCTGAATCCGTGGTCCGCGCCCATGGGAGCGATGCCACATCCGGCCGGTCGAGGCGTCACCTCTGTCCTGAACTTCACGCCGGTTTCACGGAATGCCTACTGCGGTTGTGACCAAGGTCGCGCCGAAACGGCGTTATCAGGCCGTGATCGTCCCCGACCATGGATGAGTCGCCGACGCCGGCGCGGGCCCCGAGGCCCGCCGTGCGAGCCACCCGGGCCGCGTGAGGACCCGGTGCGGTACGAGACTCCGCTCGACCCCTGAGCGGTCGCGTGAGTCCACCAGGCGACGTGCCGTGGTCCTCGTCCCACTGACGAGCGCACGCCATGGCACCGAGACAAGAGCATCGGCGCGCGCGGGTCCGCCCCTGGAGGGGACCTCCCCTCACGAACCCGCGAGCCCCCCAGCAACCGCGCCGTTGCATGAACGGAATGCCGCGTGAAGCACCCCCACTCTGCTACCGCACACCCTGTTGCGCACCCCGTCGCCCGCTGTACCGCGTTCGCCGCGGTCGTGGCGATCGGAGCGCTGAGCATGAGCGCTCCCGCCGCCGCGTCTCCCGTGAGCACGACGACGCACGGTATCGCCGCCCCGACCACGACGACCGAGACCGAGGCCACCGACCTGCTGTCGGCGGTGCTCGCCGACGGCCCCACGGCGCTCGACGCCAGGACCCAGAAGGCCCTCGCCGACGCCACCAGCGCCCTGGTCCAGGCCCAGCACCTCACGGACTCGACCGACCTGAAGGCCAAGCGGGCCGCGCGTATCGAGGAGGCCGCCGCACAGGTTCGCGAGCTCGTCGTCGCCACCACCGCCGTGTCGTCCGACGACGCCGGCGCCTCCTCGGCGGTGGCGGCCTTCGCGGACCGCACCGAGCGCGCCTCGCGTTCCGACGAGCGCTCGTCCCTGCCCACCGAGGCCGGCGGCGAGGAGGCCGGGGACACCGGGTCGACGTCGGGCGCGGAGGTGTCGGCGGCAGAGCTGACCGAGGCGACCGATGCCCTCTCGGAACTGCTCGAGACGCCGGCCGGCGACGCGGTCTCCCAGGTCGTCCCGGGCCCGAGCAAGGAGGAGATCGCCGCCCAGAAGGCGAAGGCACGCGCGAAGGCCGAGGCGAAGGCGGCCGCGAAGGCCAAGGCGGAGGCCAAGGCCGAGCGGAAGAGGGCCGCGAACCTCGCGGCCGAGGCCAAGAAGTACGCGAACGGCAAGATCCCGTCGAAGCTGCTGTGCGACCTGTCGTTCGCGCGCGGCCACGAGCTGCGATGCGACGCGGCAGTGGCGATCGAGGACCTGAACGGCGCTTTCAAGGCGGCGTTCGGGCGGAACCTGACGGTGAACGACTCCTACCGGTCGTACGCGGACCAGGTCACGGTCGCGGCGACCATGGGCGCCCTGGCGGCCCCTCCGGGGACGTCGAACCACGGACTGGGGCAGGCGATCGACCTGGGCGGCGGGATCTCGACGTTCGGCTCGGCCGAGTACCGGTGGATGTCCGCGAACGCGGGGAAGTTCGGCTGGATCCACCCCGCCTGGGCGGAGCCCGGCGGCTCGAAGCCCGAGGCGTGGCACTGGGAGTACGGCACCGGGGCCTGACCACGGTCCGGTGAGACGCGCGGCGCTCCGATCCGGACGGGGGCGCCGCGCGACCTCTCGGGAGATCGCCCTCTCAGGGGATCGCTCTCGCGGGGGCACTCTCGCGGGTGGCGCTCCGGCGAGGACGGCCTCACGCCCAGCCGAGCTCGTGGAGGCGTGCGTCGTCGATCCCGAAGTGATGCGCGATCTCGTGCACCACGGTGACCGCCACCTCCTCCGCGACCTCCTCCCGGGTCGCGCAGATCGCCAGCGTGGGATTCCGGAAGATCGTGATCCGATCCGGCAGGGATCCCGCCGCCCAGTGGTGGTCCCGTTCGGTGAGTGGCACGCCCTCGTAGAGCCCGAGCAGTCCGGGATCCTCGGGGGGTGCGTCGTCCTCGACCAGCACGACGACGTTGTCCATCTCGGCCGCGAGGTCCTGCGGAACCAGATCGAGGCCCTCGCTGACCGCTTCCTCGAACTCACCACGTGTCATCTCCACCACGGGCCCATCATGACCGACGCGGGCACCGCGCGTGTTGTCGAGGTCGAGCCGGGCGCGGGCGAGCCAGGCGGTCGAGCCGGGCGCGGGCGACGGCCCGCCGGTGTGGTGCGCACCCGCCGTGACGGATACGACATGGACGCACGCCGCCGCGCCTGTAGACTTTCCGCGTCCAGCCCCCATCGTCTAGCGGCCTAGGACCCCGCCCTTTCACGGCGGTAGCACGGGTTCGAATCCCGTTGGGGGTACGAAGAGGCGCCAACGCCCCTGCTCAGAGCGGGTTTCACCCGGTGTGAGCCACGCCATCGTCGCAGGGCCGGGATTCAATTTCCGGTTCGGACGCCGGGTGGGTTAGGCTTCTCTCGGTTCGCACGGCGGACCACCTCGGTCGCAGTTTGCGGCCATGGCCCTGTAGCGCAGTTGGTTAGCGCGCCGCCCTGTCACGGCGGAGGTCGCGGGTTCAAGTCCCGTCAGGGTCGCGCTCGATCGCCCGGTATCGTCGGTCTCGACGCGCCGGGCTTTCGCTCACGGCGCCAGCGCCACGGCTCTGTAGCTCAGTTGGTAGAGCGTTCGACTGAAAATCGAAAGGTCACCGGATCGACGCCGGTCGGAGCCACAACGAAACCGCAGGCCAGAGCCTCTAAGGCTCTGGCCTGTCGGCGTTCTGCCACTCGATTCGCGTCTCTGGGGTTCTCACCGGGGTGCGACGCCGGCCCGAGCGACCGGCAGTTCGCTCGCCGACACCCGCGCGGGAGCACGCACATCGCCCGGCAGAGCGTTACCTCATGAACCCAGGCCGCCACGAGCGGGCGCCCGACAACGGCTCCGGTGGCGCTTCTGTTGTCACTCACGCGCGCAATCTTGTCGATGCAGACGAAACTACCTGGAGTCGTCAGCACAAGCGCATGTGGACCACGCGCCGCTCGCTCGCAGAGGCTCAACAGTTGGTCGGTCGTCCAACAACTTCACGACCATACCGCCACATTGCCTCCACATTGCGCATGTCACAGGGGCGGTGTAGACGGAATCCGCGCCGCGCCGCCCCTTGGAATTGCCCTCCGCCTTCCCTACCGGTTGAGTTGACCTCAGCAGATGCATGGCGGGGGCCGCACGGCCCGCGGCAAGCGCCGTGCACGGGGAGGGGCACATGAGCCAGGACACGATGGACGGTACGCCGACGCAGGACCGTCCGACATCGCTCGGCGGGCTCGTCGAGCACATCAGCGAGCAGGCGTCGCGCCTCGTACGGGCGGAGATCGCGCTCGCCAAGGCGGAGCTCACCGACAAGGCGATGAAGTCGGGGATCGGGATCGGGCTGTTCATCGGGGCCCTGGTGGTGCTGCTCTACGCCATCGGCGTACTACTCCTTGCGGCGGTGTACGGCCTGGGCACGGTATGGCCCCTGTGGCTCGCCGCGCTGGCCGTGGGCGGTTTCCTGGTGCTCGTGACGCTGATCCTGGCCCTGGTCGGCCAGGTGCTGCTCAAGAAGGGCACGCGCAAGCCGGAGAGCGTGCAGCGCATCAAGGACGACGTCACGACCATCCGCACGGGCATCCAGGAAGGGCTGCATCGATGAGCACCGAGGACAAGGTACGGCGGGCGCCCTCCAAGGAGGAGCTCGAGGCAGAGGTGCTGCGCACCCGCGCCGAGCTCGCCGCGACGATCGACGAGCTGACGCTCAAGATCAACCCCGCGCACCAGGCTCAGCGGTTCGCGCGGAGCGCCAGGCAGGCGGCCACCGGCGCCGGCCACCGGGCGGCTGGAGCGTTCCAGCGGGAAAAGAAGAGCCCGGTGCCTGAGGGACACCGGGCTCGAAACACCAAGCTTCTCGTGGGTACCGCACTGGGCCTCGCGGCCCTGGGCGCGGTCACGATCACTGTGGTGGTCCTGCGGCGCGCGCGGGGCTGAGCTGGGGCAGCACCCGGCGCGCCATCACCACTGCCTGCCGACCTCGTCGGCTACGCGTCGGAGTCGTCGGGACTCTCGGCCGCTGCACCCAGCAGCGCCCGAACCTCGGACTCCTTGTACCGGCGGTGTCCACCGAGCGTGCGGATCGAAGAAAGCTTTCCCGCCTTTGCCCAACGCGTAACCGTCTTGGGGTCTACACGGAACAAGCTCGCTACCTCGGCAGGCGTGAGCAGGACCTCGGATTCTCCGTGGATGGACATCCCTGCACCTCCTCCGGAACGGCGCCGGCCCTGGCGGCACCAGGTTCTTGACGGCTCCCGCTCTCTCACCATTGTTAGCAGCAAACAGGATTTAGGCGACTTGAGAGCGGACTCATTTCGCTCACATTCTCCGACGCGTCTCTCCGCAACGGAGCGCCCAACGACGCAACCATAGCGCGAACCCCCGGCCAGTAAGCGATTCGTCCCCATTTGTCGCCATCTTCTACCATCATCTCGCATCACCTGGCTACGAACTCCTCGTCGAGGGCAGTTCGCGACGCGCGAACACCGTCGCGTCATGTCGGTCACGACACACGACGACACTCCGTCACGTCATCACGTCCAGCGCCTTCAGGCGCGTCCCGATGCGAATGGTGCCGAAGATCACCGGCGCATCGGACGAATCACACGTGCAGACTGGAGGAAACCGCGTACAACCATGTACCGTTAGAGCCTGGACAGATCAAGCACACTCCGGGGCCGCGCGTCTGTTGCACGTCGCCGCCCCGCTCCTACGTTGAGGGGGTCGGAGCCATGGGCCGCGGCCGTCAGAAGGCAAAGCAGACCAAGGTTGCTCGAGCGCTGAAGTACTACAGCCCTGAGACCAACTACCACGCCCTCGAGCAGGAGCTCCGAGGCGGGAAGTCCCACACGGATGTGGCGACGGACGATTCCCGCTGGAACGCCTCCGAGGGCGAGGACGATGACAACCGCTATGCCGACTGGGCTGACTTTGACGATTCGAACGAGCGCCGAGATCACTGACACAGAGTTCTCCGCCTCCGATCGTCGACCACCTCAGTAGTCGTCAGTCCACCCACAGCAGCCTCGCCCGTAGTCGGCGCGCCCACCGAGGCGTGCGACGGCGTCGGCGAGGGCCGCTGTGCACAGATGCCGCCCTCCCGGGACTCGAGGGCGCTCGACCGTAGGTGAAGTGTGTCCTCGCGGACCACTTCACCTTGTCACGTCCTGCAGGGCCGGCCCCCTCATAGGGGTCGCGCCCGCCGCGGCGTCGTCAGCGGTAGTCGTTCACCAGGCGCACCGCGCCCCCCTGTACCCCCTTGGTGCCGCCCACCAGCCCCTCGGACGTACCCGCCACGGCATCGAGGGCTTCGATCCGCCCGAGTTCCCACGCCGGAACGCCGAGCGTCTCCAGGCGGCGCAGGGCGGCGTCGGCCCCCTCCGCGTCGACCACCGCGACCATCCCGACGCCCAGGTTGAGGGTGTTCTCGAGGTCGCCGCGCGGCACGGCGCCAAGCTCCCGCACCATCCGGAAGACCGGCGGCACCTCCCACGAGGCCCGGTCCACGGTCGCCACGGTGCCGGCGGGCAGGACACGCGCCAGGTTCGCGGCGAGCCCTCCGCCGGTCACGTGCGTGAACGCGTGCACGCGCGCCCCGTCGTCGGCCGCGAGGGCCAGGACGTCGCTCGCGTACACGCGCGTCGGCTCCAGCAGCTCCTCGCCGAGCGTGCGTCCGAACTCCTCGACGTGGCGGTCCAGCTCCCAGCCGGCGTGCTTCACCACGGCGCGTACCAGCGAGTACCCGTTCGAATGGAGCCCGGAGGACCCCATGGCGATCAGGACGTCACCCTCGCGCACGCGGTCGGGCCCCAGGACGGCGTCGGCCTCGACGATCCCCGTGGCGGCACCCGCGACGTCGTACTCGTCGGGCGCGAGCAGGCCTGGGTGCTCGGCGGTCTCCCCGCCCACGAGGGCGGTACCGGCCACCTCGCATGCCTGGGCGATCCCGCGCACGATGTCCGCGACGCGCTCCGGGACCACCTTTCCGGTGGCGATGTAGTCCGTCATGAACAGGGGCTTCGCACCCACGACGACGATGTCGTCCACGACCATTCCTACGAGGTCGAACCCGATCGTGTCGTGCGTGTCGAGCGCCTGCGCGATCGCCACCTTCGTGCCGACGCCGTCCGTGGACGTGGCGAGCAGGGGCTTGCGGTAGTCCCGGAACGCCGACATGTCGTACAGCCCGGCGAACCCGCCCACGCCACCGAGGACTTCCGGCCCCTGCGTGCGCCGCACGGCGTCCTTCATCAGCTCGACGGCCTTGTCGCCGGCTTCCGTGTCGACCCCTGCGGCCGCGTAGGTGAGCCCTTCGGATGTCACTGGTACTCCATCACTGGTCAGGTCGGTGGTCCGGGGACGACGGCGGTGGTGGCGCGGTCTCGCGTCACCACCGGTCGGTGTCAGGGGTGGTCGAGCGCGCCGGCTCCGCCGGCGGAGACCGCGAGGGTCGACAGCCCGTCCTCGGGGGCTCCCAGGGGAAGCTCGGCTTGTTCGAGCAGGTGCTTGCCGAGCCGGTCGTCCGGCGGCAGCTCGATCGGATACTTACCGGTGAAGCACGCCGCGCACAGCTGAGAGGCGGGCTGCTCGGTCGCGGCGATCATGCCCTCGGTCGAGATGTAGCCGAGGCTGTCGGCCCCGAGCGACTGCCCGATCTCCTCCACGCCGAGCCCGTTGGCGATCAGCTCGGCGCGTGACGCGAAGTCGATGCCGTAGAAGCACGGCCACTTCACCGGTGGCGACGAGATGCGCACGTGCACCTCGGCGGCGCCGGCCTCGCGCAGCATGCGGATCAGCGCACGCTGCGTGTTGCCGCGCACGATCGAGTCGTCGACCACCACGAGGCGCTTGCCGCGCACGTTCTCGCGCAGCGGATTGAGCTTCAGCCGGATGCCGAGCTGCCGCAGGGTGTCCGACGGCTGGATGAACGTCCGCCCGACGTACGCGTTCTTCGTGAGTCCCTGCCCGAACGGGATACCGGACTCGGTCGCGTAGCCGATGGCGGCGGGCGTCCCCGATTCCGGCGTCGCGATGACGAGGTCCGCGTCGACCGGGTGTTCGCGGGCGAGAATCCGTCCCATCTCGACGCGTGCCGCGTGCACGGACCGCCCGTTCAGCATGTGGTCCGGCCGGGCCAGGTAGACGTACTCGAAGACGCAGCTCGCCCGCTCGGCCGACGCGAACCGGGTCGAGCGGAGCCCGTCGGCGTCGATGCAGATCAGCTCACCCGGCTCCACGTCGCGCACGTAGGAGGCCCCGACGATGTCCAGCGCGGGCGTCTCGGAGGCCACCACCCAGCCTCGCTCCAGGCGGCCCAGCACCAGCGGGCGCACCCCTTGCGGGTCACGGGCCGCGTAGAGCGTCGTCTCGTCCATGAACACCAGCGAGAACGCGCCACGCAGCCGGGGGAGCACCTCGAGCGCCGTCGTCTCCAGCGTGTGGTCGGCATCGCCCGCGAGCAGGGCGGTGATGAGCGCGGTGTCGGTGGTGTTCCCGCGGGCGAGCTCACCGCGGCGCTGGGCGCCGTACCGCTCGGCGACCAGGTCGACGAGCTCGGCGGAGTTGATCAGGTTGCCGTTGTGGCCGAGGGCGACCGTGCCGGAGGCCGTCGGGCCGAGAGTGGGCTGCGCGTTCTCCCACGTCACGCCGCCCGTCGTGGAGTAGCGGCAGTGGCCGAGAGCGATGTGACCGGTCAGCGCGTTGAGCGCGGTCTCGTCGAATACCTGGGACACGAGACCCATGTCCTTGTAGACGAGGATCTGGTCACCGTTGCTGGTCGCGATGCCGGCGGACTCCTGGCCGCGGTGCTGGAGCGCGTACAGGCCGAAGTACGTGAGCTTGGCGACTTCCTCGCCGGGGGCCCATACTCCGAAGACGCCACAGGCGTCCTGGGGACCCTTCTCCCCGGGCATCAGATCGTGGTTCAGGCGGCCGTCCGGGCGCAGAGGCATGACACGAGTATCCCACGACGGGGATCCGCCGCGGTCGCCCGCTCCCGCGCGCAGATGTGACGTGCGTGACCCTTCCGGCGGCCGTCCGGCGCCGGGTCCCGCTCAGCGGCGACGGCGGGAGCGCTCGTACCTGCGGACGCTTCGGCGGTCCGCCAGGACCGCCAGCAGGCCGGCCACGAGCGTCGTGAAGGTGGCGGTGAAGGCGACGGTCACCGCGACGTAGACACCGGGCTTCAGCATCCCTTGCGCCTCGGGGGTGCCGATGACGTAGTAGCCGAGCCCCAGGCCGATCGCGATTCCGAGGATCGCCCCGGCCATCAGGAACCGGCCGTAGCGCGGCGCGCGGCGCACGTCCCCCGGGTCGACCACGTCCTGCAGGGGCACCTCGGCGTGCTGGGGTTTACCGGCCTGGTCGTCTGGCTCCGGGCCGGTCCGCGGGGCGGTCGAGGGGGTGTCGCTCACGGTCCCAGCCTACGAGGTCGCGGGAACGATCGGTGGCGGCAAAGCGGCCGGCCGGCCGTGCGATGCACGACCGGCCGACCGTTCGGCGCTCAGGTCACTCGGAGACGAGTGCCCAGGGGCTGCCCCACCACCAGAAGAAGCCCGGGGCCCAGTGGATGTTCGGGCGCTTGGCCTCGTAGAGCTGACCGCGGTACATCACCTGGTCACCCCACCAGTAGAGCTTCCACGGCTGCCACTCGGGGGCGGACGGCGCGGCGTCCTCGACCGTGACGGGCATCGCGATGCTCGTGCCGGACGGCTCGGCGGCGACGTACAGCACGTACTCCCCCGCCGCGGTGTCCGCCGGGACGGTCGCCGTGACCGACGTCCCGCCGTCGGACACCGGGAAGGTCCCGAGCGGCGCGCCCTCGGAGACGTCCTCGCCGACGGCGGCGAGGACTGCCTCGGCCTCCGTGTTCTGCGGGGCGCCGAGTGAGGTCAGGTCGAGTTCCGAGAGCTCCACGCTCACGTCGTCGCCCGCCGTGACCGTGCCCGGAAGGGCGTCGACGACGGCGTGCGTCCGCGCGAACGACGGCGACAGCGGCGAGTTCGTCTCGAGGTACTCGATCCACGCCTCCCGGTCCACCAGACCCGAGTCGCGCACGTCGCTCCCCTCCGTGAACACCCGGAAGTTGTCGCCGCCGGACATCAGGAACGAGAACGTGGCGACGCGGTACTCCGCCGCCGGATCGACCGGCACGCCGTCGATGGTGATCGACGAGATGTTGTCGCCCGGGGTGGCGTTCGGGTCGTCGGTGGACGCGGTGTAGGAGACGTTGTCCGAGAGCCCGAGCGCCAGGTAGGGGCGCGACGGGCGGTTGCCGTCCTCGTCCGTCTGCCACTGCTGCTCCAGCAGCGTCTCGAGCTGCGCACCGGTCAGCGTGACCGTGAGCAGGTTGTTGACGAACGGCAGCACGGCGTTGGCCTCGGCATACGTGACCACGCCGTCGCCCTCCGCCCCCGAGGCGGCGTAGTACAGGTCGTTGCGCAGCCCGCCGGGGTTGGCGACCCCGAGGTCGGCGCCGCCGCGCTCCTCGCTCGCGAGCGAGTCGCGCATCGCGTTCGCCACGAGGTTGCCGAGCGCCGACTCCGACGCCCTGTCGTCGCGGTCGCCACCGGTCCACACGCCGTCCGTGTACTCCCCGCCGGCGAACGCCGTGGTGATGTCCCCGGTGATCTCGCCGACCGGCGCGGCACCGATCTCCTCGGCCTCGTCGAGCGCGGCCTGGACGATCGCGTTCACCTCCGCGACGCGCGGGTAGGTCTCGATCAGTTCGTCGTCCGGCGTCTCCGTGCGGGCGACGTTCTCCGCGGTGTAGTCCGTGACCTCGAAGGTCTCGGTGTCGACCGTGAGGGTCACGTGGCCCAGGTTGGAGCCGTAGTCACCGGTCTGGATGATCGGCCGGGTGGCACCGTCGGAACCGGGGACCGGGGCGTCCCACGCGTACTCCTTGTGCGTGTGGCCGGTGAAGATGGCGGCGACGCGCGGGTCCGTGTCCTCCACGAGCTCCGCGAACGGGCCGCCGACGGCGACCTCGTCCTCGAGCGTGGCGCCTTCCGGCGTACCCATGCTCGCGCCGTCGTGGGCCAGCGCCACCACGAGATCGGCCTCACCGTTCTCGACGTCGCCGTCGAGCAGCTCGTCCGTCACGCGGTTGATCGCCTCGGTGGGGCTGCCGAACTCGAGCCCCTCGATCCCGGCCGGAGTGACGAGCGTGGGCGTCTCCTCGGTCACGACGCCGACGAATCCGACGTCGATCCCGCCGATCTCCCGCACCGCGTACTCCGGCAGCGCCGGCTCACCCGTGGCCTCGTCGTAGACGTTGGCACCCAGGTGGTCCCAGTCCGCCGCGTCGGTGACGCGGCCGGTCAGGTCATCCATCCCCTGGTCGAACTCGTGGTTGCCCACCGCCGACGCGGTCAGCCCGAGCGCGTTCAGCACGTCGATCGTCGGCTGGTCCTGCTGCAGCGCCGAGGCGAACAGCGAGGCGCCGATGTTGTCGCCGGCCGAGACGAAAGCCGTGGCGTCCGGGTTCTCCGCGCGGATCTGCTCGACCGTCCCGGCGAACGCGACGGTGTTGCCGTCGATCCGGCCGTGGAAGTCGTTGATGTCCACCAGGTCGATCGTCGCCGTGCCCGGGTCCGTCGTGCCCTCGCCGAGGTCGAGTCCGACCAGGAGCGGGTCGTGGTCGGAGGACCGGAACGGCGACTCGTCGTAGAGGATCGTCGCGTTGTAGTTGTACCGGCTGTACTCGTTCGCGACGGGCTCGTACGAGTTGATGTTCCAGATGTCGGTACCGGTCACGGCCTCGGCCGCGCCCGGCGAGGCGAGCACGTGGTCGAGCGAGCCGACCTGGCCGCCGTAGTTGTAGGAGTACTTGCCCGTGGCGGCGCCGAGGTTGATGTAGCCGGCGTCGGCCATGACCTGGATCGGGTCCTCCTGCTCGTAGGCGTTGAAGTCGCCCACGAGCAGCACCTTGTCCGTGTCGGCCGCCGCGGCCTGCTCCTCCGCGAACGCCACGAGTGCCGTCGCCTGGCGCACGCGGGACTCGTTCGAGTTGGCCTGGCCGTCGCCCTGGTCCTCGTCGCCCGGCCACGGCCCGACCGAACCCTTGGACTTGAAGTGGTTGGAGATCACGAGGACGTCGTCGCTCGTGTCCTCGGCACCACCGGCAGGCTGGAACACCTGGGCCAGGGGCTGCCGGGCGTTGCCGAACGCCTCGTCGCCGATCAGCATGGACGACTCACCCACGGGCTCCGCCGAGGCGGTCCGGTAGATGAACGCGTTGCGGATCACGTCGTCGGCGTCCTCGGCCGGAACCTCGGCCGGCGATTCGGTGTACGCCCAGGTACCCGCGCCCTCGACGGCGTTGAGCGCGTCCACCAGGTCGCTCAGGGCCTGGTCGCGGTCCTTGCCGAGGAAGTGCCGGGAGTTCTCGATCTCCTCGAGGGAGACGACGTCGGCGCCGAGCGCGGAGATCGCGCCGACGATCTTGACCTGCTGGCGCGCGAGGTTCTCGTCGTTCGCCGCGCCGCGCGCGAGACAGCCGGTCCGCACCGAGATCGGGTTCCCGTCGCGGTCCGTGTAGTACTCGCATCCGTCGAGCTCGTCACCCGTGGTCGTGAAGTAGTTCAGCACGTTGAAGGTGGCGACCTTCAGAGAGCCGCCCACCTCGGCGGGCGCCGCCTCGCGGGTGTCCTCGAACTCTGCCGGCTGGACGGCGTCCGCCGTGTCCGGCGTGAGCTGTCCCTGCGGCTGAAGGCCCCAGGCGCTGTAGCGGTAGTCGAGCACGACAGGACGCGTGAAGGTCACCGCCGCGCCGACACGCACCGGGTCGCCGCCGGTCAGCCACGGGAGCGGCTTCGACTTGTTCGACGACGAGTTGTAGTTCCACGAGGACCCGTCGTCGAGCAGGACCGCGCGGGCCTCGTTGTCGGCGATCTGCGCCTCGTACTCGGCCGAGAGCGGGCGGCCTGCCGTGGTGGGCTGCACCAGTGGCGAGTCCCCGGCGGCCAGGCCGATCGAGCCGTAGTAGTTGGTCTGGTAGTTGTCCGTGATCGTGAAGTCGCCCTGCGGCGCGAGCAGCATGCCCTCGATGGCCTCGCGCCCGGCGTCGTCGCCGGGCCATGTGGTCAGCAGCGGCTCGACAGCGGCACCGTCGTCGAGCACGGTCCAGGAGTCGGCCGAGATCTCGGTGAGCCCGTAGTACTCGGTGACCTCGCCGGTGACCTCGACGGAGTCGCCGACGGACAGCTCCGACGCGGCTGCGGAGGAGTACACGAAGACCGCGTCGGAGGCGCCGGGCGTCGCGTCGGCCGCCGGGTCGCCGCCGGTTCCGGCGGTCTGGATGTACAGACCGTCGAAGCCGCCGGTGGGGTAGGCGGCCGTGACGACACCCTGCGTCGTGACGGTCTCACCGGCGAGCGGCGAGTCGGTACCGGTGCCCTGGATCTCCGCGATCGAGACAGCCTCGGCCGGCCCGCTCGCCGAAGGGCTCGGCTCCGGAGTCGGGGACGGCTCCGGGCTCGTCCCACCGGAGTTCGTCGGGGTGACCTCGGCGGTGAACTCGAAGTCGGCGGAATTGTCGTCGGTGTCGTTCGTGCGGTCCAGCGATCCGACGGTGCCGGTGCCCTGGCCGGCAGGAGCAGCGGCGACCTCGAAGGTGTCCGCGGAGCCGTAGCCGAGCAGGTCCACGAGGCCTGCGACGTCTGAGACCGCACCCTTCGGCGGTTCGACGGCGGTGGCCTGGGATGCGAGCGCGATGACGCCCGAGGTGCCGCTCGTGTTGAGGCTCCCCGTGACGTCCGGGGTGGGCAGCGGATCGCCGTTGGACCCGTTCGCCCCGCCCTGTACCAGGAAGTACCCGCCGGCCTCGATCGTGCCGCTCAGCGCGGTGATCCCGCTGACCGACGACCCACCGGACGACTTGTACTGCACGGACCAGCCGTCGAGGCTGACCGCCTCGCTCGTCGGGTTGTGCAGCTCGACGAACTTGTGGGAGTACGCCTGCCCGGCGCTACCGCCCACCAGGTAGGCCTCGCTGATCACGACGTGGCCGCTGTCCGGCCCGCCGGCGGCGGCGACGGCGGGGACGGCCGACATGGCGCCGACAGGCAGCGCGATGGATGCCGCGATGCCGGCGGCCATCACAGCCCGGCCTCGATTACGGGATTGCGGCCCTATGGGCCGGGGCGTGCTGGGTCTCACGCTGACTCCTTCTGCAATAGCGGGCCGCTACGCGGCCCGGGGAACAGCTCTGCCTAGTGGTGCGCGACGTCGATCGGGGTCGCCATGGTCCGCTACGCCGCAGGCGTACACACTGCTGGTCACGGACACGGGTCCAAACCAACCATCACACCGTGAACCACCGGTTACGACGGGGAAAAAAGCGCCTCGCCCACCGCACGAACACCGCCTCGATCACGCACCCGTGAGAGTAGTGGGGGACACCGACATCCACACGCGAGAGGCGGGTTCGCGTCAGCTCACCCGGAGGCGCAGCGGCACGAGTTCCGAGAGGTCCGAGCGCTCTCCGGATGCGGCGACCCGCCCGTCGGCAACGGCATCGCCCCAGGCCACACGCCCTGTCACGAGTCCGAGCCAGGTCTCGGGATCGGTCTCGACGACGTTGGGTGGCGTACCCCGCGTGTGGCGGGGACCCGCCACCGCCTGAACCGCCCCTGCCGGCGGGACGCGCACCTCGACGGCGTTACCGGGGGCGATGTCGGCCAGCTCCTCGAGGGTGAACCGCACCGCCGTCGTGACGTCACGACGCTCGGTGGATCCCTCGGACCATGCCACGAGCGCGGCACGCCCGGTCGCAGGGTCGGTACGACGGCGGGACGGCATGCGACCAGCATAGGGAAACTTGTGGCACCCTTCGCGAATGACCCACCACAGCGACGGATACGCGCCGCCGAGGGCCTTCCCGGAGCCGATCCGGTACGGCGACGAAGCCCCTCACGAGGGCGACCACTCCGGCGGCGGGTACCACGACGACGAGCGGCGTGGCCCGACCGGCCCGCAGCGGGCCGTCACCTGGTTCCTGTGGATCTGCTCGGCGCCCGTGCTCGCGGTCCTCGGCTCGCGCGCGTTGCCCGACGACGGCATCACGCCCGTCGCGCAGCTGGTCCCGTTCTTCCCGTACGCCGTCCTCGCGGCCGTTCCGCTCGTGGTGCTCGCCGTCATGGGCCGTCGGTACGTGCTGTCGCTGATCCTGGCGGCGTGCGTCACCGTGGGCGGCTACGTCGTGGCGTCGGCGTTCATTCCGGGCGAACAGCAGGCGACCGGCGCGAACCCCGCCGACGCGGGGACGCTCCGGGTGATGACGGTCAACGTGCTGTACGGCGCCGCGGACGCCGGGTGGGTCGTCGAGACCGTGCGGGCCGAAGGTGTCGAGGTCCTGGCGGTCCAGGAGCTCACGCCGGAGTTCGAGGAGGCGATGGCCGACGCCGGGATCGACGAGCTGCTGCCCCACCAGGTCACGGGAAAGGTCGAGAGCGGTAGCGCGGCGGGCAGCGGTCTCTACTCGGCACTGGAACTCACGGAGCAGCAGGCGGGCGAGTCCTCGACCTTCGCGATGCCGTCCGCCGTGGTGGACGCGGGCGGGCTGGACGTGCGGATCCGCACCGTCCATCCGGTGCCGCCGATGCCGGGCGGCACGGCCACCTGGAAGCGGGAACTGCGCGAGCTCCGCCAGGTGACGCGCGCGGACACGACGGCCCAGATCCTGCTCGGGGACTTCAACGCGACCTACGACCACGCATCCTTCCGCGACATCCTCGGCAGCCGTTTCCACGACGCCTGGCGGGAGAAGGGCGCCGGGCTCGAGCGCACCTGGCCCGAGGGGAAGACCTTCCCCCTGCTGGACCGGCAGATCCCGGCACTGATCGCCGTGGACCACGTGGTCGTGGACAGCTCGATGCGGGTGGCCGACGTCCGCTCCCGGATCGTTCCGGGCGCCGATCACCGCGCGGTGCTGTCGACGATCGTGGTGCGCTGACCGCCGTGGCCGGTGGTCCGTCGACCGCCGCGTCCGCTCATCGGACCCGTGTCCACTCCTGGGGCAGGGACACCTGACCGCTGTCGGACGCCGCGGTGCTTCCGTCCGCGGGGTCCGACGGCGGAGCCTCGCCCGGCATGGCCTGCTCGCCCGGCGCGGCCGGCTCGTCCGGCGCGGCCCACGCCGCGGGCCGGACGGGCTCGGCCTGCGCCGGCGGAACCTCACCCGCGTCCTCAGGCCCGGCACCGCCCTCGACACCGTGGACCACGAGGACGAACTCGACCTCGTGCGCGTCGATGTCGGCCAGGGCGAGCCGCACCCGGACCCGTTCCCCGAGCGGCAGGTCCGGGCCGCTGACCATGGCACGGACCGCCGGTTCGGCGAGCACGATCGTGCCTCGCTCGCCGTCGTCGTCGATGTCCACGACCACGCCGTCGAACTCCTCGCCGACCCGGCCCTCCAGGAGGGTCGCCTCGAGGATCTCCACCACGGCGCGCTCGAACTGCGCCGCGCGGTGGCCTGCGGCGGCCATCTCTCCGGGGAGCGCCCCGAGCGCCGAGAGCACCCAGTCGGGCACCGGTTCGTCCGCGGCGAGGGCGAGGCAGATCTCGGTGGTGTAGCGGTCCACGAGCCGTCGCAGCGGCGCGGTGACATGCGCGTAGTCGGCGGCGAGCGCATGGTGTCGGGTGTCGGCGGGGACGGGAACGGTGCCCGAGCCGTCCTCCTGCAGATGACCGAACGCCACGTAGCCGGCGCCGCGGAACAGCGTCGTCGCCTCGTTGAGGAACGCCGCGTGCTGCGGCACCCGCGACTCGAGCGCCGGGATCAGGTCCGCGTACGGCATGTCGCCGGGCCAGTCGATCTCGAGAGCCCGCGCCGTTCGGCGCAGCCGCGCGATGTCCCGCTCGTCGGCCTCGGGCAGGGTACGCAGCACGCCCACGCCCGCCTCACGCATCATCGTCGCCGCGGCCATTCCGGTGAGCAGCGAGATCTGCGCGTTCCAGCCCTCGACGGGCAGGTTGCGACGGAACTCGAGGGAGAACGAACCGTCCTCGACACGCTCCACCTCCTGCTCGGGCACGTCGAGCGAGACGCCGCCGCGTTCGCGCTCGAGGTCCTGACGCAGGCGCCCGACGTCGGCCAGGAGCTGGAGCGACTCGCTCGCCGTGCCGTCGTCCAGGGCGGCCTGCACCTCCGCATAGGTGAGCCGCTCACGGTTGCGGACCACCGCGCGGACGACCGTCGCCGACGTGATCTCGCCGCGCGAGTCCAGGCCGATCGTCCACAGGGCGGCGGGCCGGTCCTCGTCCGGCAGCAGACTGACGGCACCCTCGGAAAGCAGCTTCGGGTGCAGGGGCGTGTTCGTGTCCGGTCCGTAGACCGTCAGTCCACGACGATGCACCTCGGCGTCGAGCGCCCCGTCCGGCTCCACGGCGAAGCCGAGGTCGGCGATGGCGTACCGGACGATGTAGCCGTCGCCCGACTGCGTCACGTGCACCGCTTGGTCGAGGTCGAGCGAGCCGGGCGGATCGATGGTGACCAACTCGATGTCGCGGCGGTCCTGGCGCGCGACGCCGGTACGGCTGCCGTCCGGATCCGGCGCGACGTCACGCTCCGCGACGGAACGCGACTCCTCGAGGACGTCGGCGGGGAACATCGGCGGAAGCCCGATCTCGGCACGCAGCGCGGCGAGGGCGCCGACGACGTGGTCCGGCGTGGCAGGCGCGAGGCGCATCTGACGGTTCGGCATGCTGCCGAAACTACAGCGTGTGGCGAAACTCGCGACTTATCGGCGGGCGCCGGAGCGAGACGCCGGTCGGGCACGGCCCGGAACGGGCGCGACGGCGGCCCCGCCGGGCCGGAGTCGCCCCCGGCCCGGTGGCGGAACAGCCGGGGTCAGGTCAGCCGAAGATCGCCGGAAGCGTACCCTCGTGCAGCTCGCGCGCCTCGTCCAGCGGGATCTCGAAGTGGCCCTCGACCTCCACCGAGTCGCCGCCCGTGACGCCCAGCCGCAGCGCCGGCACGCCGTACTCGTCGGCGAGGTGGATGAGATCGACCTCGTGATCCTGCGTCACGGCGACCAGCACACGCGCGGTCGACTCGCTGAACAGCGCGACGAACGGGTCGACCTTGTCACGTCCGGTCACGCCCTCGAGCGCGATCCTGGCGCCGACGCCGAAGCGCAGGGACGCCTCGAGCACCGCCTGCGCCAGCCCGCCCTCCGACAGGTCGTGGGCGGCGACCTCGAGTTCGTCCTTGCGCGCCGCGACGAGCAGCGCCGCGAGCGCCCGCTCGGCCTCGAGGTCCACCTGCGGCGGGAGGCCACCGAGGTGCCCGTGCACGACGTCGGCCCACGCGGAGCCGTCCAGCTCGTCCCGCGTGGTGCCGAGCAGCATCACCGAGAGCCCTTGGGTGCGCCAGCCCGAGGGCAGCGCGGTCCGGACGTCGTCGAGCACGCCGAGCACGCCCACCACCGGGGTGGGATGGATCGCCGAGTCGATCTGCCCGGGCTCCCCCGTGCCGTTGTACAGCGAGACGTTGCCGCCGGTGACCGGCACGCCGAGGGTCTGGCAGGCGTCCGCGAGGCCCTCGATCGCCTCCACGAGCTGCCACATCGAGTCGGGGTGCTCGGGCGATCCGAAGTTCAGGCAGTCGGTGACCGCGAGCGGCTCGGCGCCGACGGTGGCGACGTTGCGGTACGCCTCCGCGAGGGCCAGCGCCGCGCCCGTGCGCGGGTCGAGCTTGCCGTAGCGGCCGTTCGCGTCGGTGGCGAGCGCGATGCCGAGGCCGGTGGACTCGTCGACGCGGACCACGCCTCCGTCGTCGGGCTGGGCCAGGGCCGTGTTGCCCTGGACGAACCGGTCGTACTGGTCGGTCACCCAGGCCTTGGAGGCGAGGTTGGGGGAGCTGAGCAGGCGCAGCGCGGTCTCGCGCAGGTCCTCGCCGGACGCCGGGCGGGCGAGGCCGGCCGCGATGTTCCCGTTCGCGTTGAGGCCGTCCTGCCACTCCGGGCGGGTGTACGGCCGGTCGTAGACGGGTCCCTCGTGGGCCACGGTCTTGGGGTCGACGTCGACGATCCGCTGGCCGTGGTGGTCGATGGTGAGCCGGCCGCTGTCGTTGACCTCGCCGATAACGGCGGTCTCGACGTCCCACCGGCTCGTGATCGCGAGGAACTCGTCGAGCTTCTCGGGCCGGACGACGGCCATCATGCGCTCCTGCGACTCCGACATGAGGATCTCGCCGGCGTTCAGCGTGGGGTCGCGCAGGAGAACGTCGTCGAGGTCGACGTGCATGCCGCCGTCGCCGTTCGAGGCGAGCTCGCTGGTGGCGCAGGAGATGCCGGCGGCGCCGAGGTCCTGGATCCCTTCGACGACCTTCGCGCCATACAGCTCGAGGCAGCACTCGATGAGCACCTTCTCCATGAAGGGGTCGCCCACCTGCACGGACGGCCGCTTCGCGGGGACGCCGTCCTCGAACGTCTCGCTCGCGAGGATCGAGGCGCCGCCGATGCCGTCGCCGCCGGTGCGGGCGCCGAAGAGGACCACCTTGTTGCCCTGGCCGGACGCGCTGGCGAGGTGGATGTCCTCGTGCCGCAGCACGCCGAGGCAGAGCGCGTTGACGAGCGGATTGCCCTGGTAGGAGCTGTCGAAGACGAGCTCGCCGCCGACGTTGGGCAGGCCGAGCGAGTTGCCGTAGCCGCCGACGCCGCTGACCACGCCGTGCACCACCCGCGCGGTGTCGGGGTGGTTGACGTCGCCGAACCGGAGCTGGTCCATGACGGCGGCGGGCCGGGCGCCCATCGAGATGATGTCGCGCACGATGCCGCCGACGCCGGTGGCGGCACCCTGGTACGGCTCGACGAACGACGGGTGGTTGTGAGACTCGACCTTGAAAGTGACGGCCCAGCCGTCGCCGATGCCGACGACACCGGCGTTCTCGCCGATGCCGACGAGGAGGTTCCGCTTCATCTCCTCGGTGACGCGATCGCCGAACTTGCGCAGGTGCACCTTCGACGACTTGTAGGAGCAGTGCTCGCTCCACATCACCGAGTACATCGCGAGCTCGGCGGCCGTGGGCCGGCGGCCGAGGATGTCGCGGATGCGCTGGTACTCGTCCTGCTTCAGACCCAGCTCGCCGAACGGCTGGACCTCGTCGGGCGTGGCCTTCGCGTTCTCGACCGTGTCGAGGACGGGACGTGCGGCCTGGGACGCGGGCGCGGTCATGTATCCCTCGCGTGCAGTGGGGGAAGCGCAGAGCAACGGCTGCGCGGGAACGTTGCGCGGAAGGCGCGCGCACAGTCTATCCGCCGTGCGGCGGGAGTGCTCCGATCAGGCCGGTGAGACGCGACACCGCAGGTCAGAGGCGACAGGGTGGAGGGTGCCGCGGCGCATCCGCATCGTCGGCGGCGTCGTCGGCACGAAATGTGAGGCAGCTCATCGACCAAGGTCACGCTGTCGCGCGCACCACACCGAGCTTCAGCGTGCCCGGCAAATCGGATATGCGTCATTTGCGAACCTTGCCGAAGCCACAGAAAACCCATCCTGGCCAGGGGGTTTCGCACCCTTACCATGAAGTGGTTTGATGCGCACATGCAGATGCTTCGCACTTTTGCCAAGGATGCCTTCCGTTTCGGGCTGGCCTCCTGGCGATGGCTGGGCATCAACGGCAAGACCCCTCGCTTCACCACCTGCTTCGGCGACGTCTTCCTCGAGTCCCTCGAAGGCTGGTGGTTCCTGGACACGATGGAGGGGACGCTCGAGTTCCGCTGGACCACGGCCGTCGACATGTACGCCGAGCTCGAGGCGTCCGAGG
Source organism: Myceligenerans halotolerans (assembly GCF_054782975.1). NCBI lineage: Bacteria > Bacillati > Actinomycetota > Actinomycetes > Micrococcales > Promicromonosporaceae > Myceligenerans > Myceligenerans halotolerans. The sequence continues at coordinate 303,515 of NZ_BAAGRL010000004.1, read as the reverse complement.
GCCGCGCGACCTACCTCATGGACGACATCGTCCGGGACGCCGAGCGGCGGGGCCTGCGGCTGGGCCGCAAGGACGTCTTCACGTTCAACCCTCATCCCGCGCTCGGCGGCGAGATGACCGCCGACCACCTCACGACGATGCGCTTCAGCCTCGCGCTCAACTGGGCCGGGACGATGCACGAGCAGCTCCGCCAGGAGCCCGTGCACTCCGCCGCGCAGCCCCAGGCGCCGTCGGCCGCGCACTGGGTCGTCGAGGCGCCGCCGGTACGCGTCGACACGGCACACCCGGCCTACGCCGAACCGCACCCGCCGACGGGATCGTTCGCGATCACCGGACCGTACGGCCACCCCGTCCCGGCCGAGACCGGCGCTCACCACCAGGTGCCCGACACGGGGACCTTCCCGCACTACGCCCCGCAGAGCACCTACGACGCTCCGCCCATGACCGGGCAGCACATGGCGGCAGCCGCCCCGGCGCCGCGCGAGGACCCCCGGCCCTACGTGCAGGCGGGCGAGCCCCCGGCCTGGGAAGACATCTGGCGCCGCTGACGCGCGGAACCCGCCTCGGCACGGCGCCGCCTCGGCGCCCGCAGCCGGCGCTCCCGCTCGACCCGGGCGATCTGGCTCAGCTCGGCCACGGTGACCGTCCGGGCATGCCGCAGCAACCGCGTTTCCAGCGCGGCACGCCCGCCGCGATGCAGCCCGCAGGTGTATCCCAGGATGGTCTGGGCGTGCCCGTAGGAGATCTTGCCGCCCCGCAGCGCCGCGAGCGTCCGGGGGTGCTGGTGCACCAGGGCACGCGACTCCTCGACGAGTCCCGCCGCCGCGTCCGGCGACAGACGCAGGACATCCGCGAGCCGGTCCGCGACGATGCCGGCGGCGACGTCCTCGACCTCCTCGGCCCCCACCCCGCCGGCGTCGGCCGACGCGGGCAGGATCTCCTCGACGTGCGCGCCCGCCCACGCGCCGAGCTCGCTCATCAGAACCGCGCGCGACGCGGCGAGTGACGCGAGCAGGGCGTCCACCGCCGCCACCGCATCGATCGCCTCCGCGAGCGACCGGAACCCGTCCTGCTCCGGCTCCACCGTGACCGCTCCCCTCGTCACGACGACCGACCTGCTGGTGGTAGTGCTACCGCCCATGGTTCACCCTCCCGGACCGCATTTTCGAACGTGTGTTCTAACAGTAGCGCCGACCTGCGGGCGCCGCCACCGCGACGCTCCGGGAGAATGGCGCCGTGCGAGCCTCACACGTCATCACCGTCGCGGCCGCGGCCCTCCTCCTGGCCGCACTCGTCGCGTCGCGCGCGGAACCCGGCGGCGACGCCACCGGTCCCACGGCACCCGCCACCTCGCCGAACGAGGTTCCGGCGTCGCCGCCCCGGGACGGCCCGAGCCCTGCTCGGACGCCGGACCCCCCGCCCCTGGAGCACCGGACCGTCACCGTCGCGGGTGTCGAGGTGGAGATCACGGCCGCCGAGGTCACGATCGGCGAGGCCCGCCAGGACGGGACTCGGCGCGTCACGACGTCGGGGGCGCCCTCGTACGGGACCGGGACGTCCGGGGCGGAGGTCGTCGAGCACGCCGACGAGAGCGTCACCGTGCTCCGGGACGGCGCCGTCGTCGCCGCCCTCACCCCCGAGGCGGGCGGAGGGCCGGCGGGGGCGAACGCCTCGCCGTCGCGCGGCACGGCCCTCGTCCTCGGCGCCGATGCGCTCGGCTCGGCGACCTGGGCCCAGCGGGAGGGCGAGGGCGGCCTGTCGCTGGCGGTCGTTCCCGAGGCCTGGGTGCGGAGCGGCGGCCAGGCGGCACTCGACCTGCTCACCGCGCAGCTCGCCGCCGCGGAACCGGAGGCCGACAGCGACACGATGCGTGACCAGCTCGCCTGTCACCACTTGGGCGCGCCCGACAAGGCGTCCTGGAACCTGGAGCCGTGGCGCCCCGACGTCGGGATGTTCGGAACGATCGCGGCGCGCTGCAACCCGACGGAGTCCTGACCGGGACGGAGAGATGCCCGATTCCGAACGACCCTCACAAGGCGACACGCGGCCGTAATGGGATCGTGACGTAGCACGCCTCGATTCGGCGTGCGAGCCGAGCCGTCATCAGGTTTCCTGAAAGTGGTGCGGGCGTCGGCAAGGGGCGTCGCGGCATCGACAGGACGTCATCAGCAACCCCCAGCTGATCCTTGCGCGGCCCCCGGGTCGCGGCAAGCACTACCCCCCGCGTCCCCAGACCACGTGGGAGCCCCGTGCAGGGGTCACCAACACCGGCACGGCAGAACCTCGGCAGGGAGGCTCCCCCATGACTCGTGTACTCGCCCTGGGAACAATCGTCGCCATCGGCTGCGGCGCGCTGCTCGGTCTCACGCTCGCCTACGGCCAGTGGATGCTCGCCATCGGCGCACTGATCCTCGGCGTCGGGGGAGCGGCCGTCGTCGCTCTCATCGCGCCCGAACCCACGCCCGCCATCGCCCCCGTCACCCTCAGCGGTCCCGTCGTCCGCCCGACGATCGAGCTCGACGACGAGTCCGACGACGAACTCGTCGCCGCACCGGCGTCCGACGAGAACCCCGAGACGATCTCGGCACCCGCACCGGCACTTCTGCCCCTCGATCGGGACCGGACGATCCCGAGCGCGGCCTGACGTCCGCCGGCGGTCTCCCCCTCCGTCCCGCCGCCGGACCGCGAGCGGTGGTCGGCATGCGGCGCTCCGCGGCGCTCCGTAGCGGTCCGACGCGGGAACGGCTGGTCGACGCCGGGACCCCGGGTTCAGAGTGGCGTGACCGTGCCCCGGAGATGGCGTGTCGTCCGGCCGGTGCGCCACCCGTCGTAGACAAAGCCCCCGGCCGGGCCCGGCGCGGTGCCGGCGTCGGCGTCGGCGTCGATGTCGATGTCGGACGCGTAGCGGATCGCCAGATCGACGGAACCCGGCAGCAGCACGGGCTTGAAGAACTCGGCGGTCCACTCGTACGCCTCGCCACGCCGGGCCGGGCCCACCTCGGCCAGGGCGCGCGCCGCCGTGTACATCCCGTGGGCGATCGCGCGCGGGAACCCGAACGCCTTCGCCCCGAGCGCGGACAGGTGGATCGGGTTCCGGTCGCCCGAGACGGCCCCGTACTCCGGGCCGATGCTCTTCCCGAGGCGCCACCGCGCCGTCGGCAGCGGCGGCGCCCAGGGAGCGCGGCCGGCGTCGGGCGTCCGCTCTCCCGCCGCGTCCACGCCCGGGGCCTCCCGGTCCGGTGCCGCATCCGCGTCGCCGGGCACGCCGAACCCCTTCGCGAGGTACGTCGAGACCCCGCGGTATGCGAGCGCGCCGCCCACGAGGATCTCCGCGACGAGGTCCACCCGGGCGCCACGGCGATGGGCGCGGGCGTTCTCCGCCCATGCCCGGATCTCCAGCCGGTCACCCAGCCGCACCGGTCGCGACACGCGGACCGTGTTGCTCAGGTGCACCATGCCGAGCAGCCCCAGCGGGAAGTCCGGACGCACCATGACCTCCGTCGCCAGCGGGAACGCGAGGACGTGCAGGAATCCCGCCGGTAGCACGTCCGACGCCGGCTCCCCCACCACGTCCTGGTACGCGGCCAGACGGGCGGCGGCGCCCGCGGTACCGACGTCCGCCACGCGGTACGCGACCCGCGGGAGCACGACGCCGGCCCGGGGACGCTTCGCCACCGAGCCCGCGGCGCCCTTCGCATACAGCCCGCCCAGCGACGGCACCTCGGCGAGCTCGGAGACGCTGTAGGACGACGGAACCCCGGCCTCTGGTGCGGACCTCGTCTCGGTGGTCATCACGGTCACTTGCCCACCAGGTGCTGGCCGCACACGCGCAGCGTCTGGCCGTTGACGCCCGCCGCCGGATCGGACGCGAGGAAGCAGATCGCCTCCGCGATGTCCACCGGCTCGCCACCCTGCGCCAGGGAGGGCAGCATCCGCGCCACCGAGCGGGTGGCGAACGGGATCCGCGCGGTCATCTCCGTCTCGATGAAGCCCGGCGCGACGGCGTTCGCTGTGCCGCCCATGGTGGCGACGAGCGGTGCCGTGGCCGCCGTGTGGCCGATGACACCGGCCTTCGAGTAGCCGTAGTTGGTCTGGCCCTTGTTGCCGGCGATGCCGGAGGTCGACGCCAGGGAGACGATCCGCAGGCCCTGCACGCCCGCCTCCAGGAGCCGCGCGTTGATGCGCAGCTGCGAGGCGAGGTTGACGGCAATGACGGAGTCCCAGCGGTCGGCCTTCATGTTGGCGAGCAGCTTGTCGCGGGTGATGCCGGCGTTGTGGACCAGGATGTCCAGCCCGCCGAGCGGCTTCGCGGCGGCCAGGATCTTGTCGGCGGCGTCGGCGGCGGTGACGTCGAGCTGGAGGGCGACGCCGCTCACGGAGTTGGCGACGGCGGACAGCGCCTCGCCCGCCGGCGGCACGTCGACCACGACGACCTTCGCGCCGTCGCGGGCCATCGTCCTCGCGATGGCGGCGCCGATCCCGCGCGCGGCCCCGGTCACGACCGCAACCTTGTCGGCCAGCGGCCGGTCCCAGTCGATGTCGCCGGCGGCACCCGACGGGCCGACCGGAAGGATCTGCCCGTCGACGTACGCCGACTTCGCCGAGAGGAAGAAGCGCAGGCTCGCGACGGCGGAGACGGAGTCGACGGCGGCGCCGCCGGTCAGCTGGATGCCGTTCGCGGTGGATCCTCCGCGGAGTTCCTTGCCGAGCGAGCGCACGAATCCCTCCACGCCCGCGCGGGCCGCGGCGAGCGCCGGGTCGTCCCCGGGCTCGGGGGCCCGGGAGACGGTGACGACGCGGCCGTTGCCGGCGAGCCTGCGCAGGGTCCCGGCGACGGTGAGGACCGCCCCGGAGACGTCCTCGGGGTGTCCCGCGCCGGAGAGCACGAGGAGGACGGCGCCGAGCTTCTCCCCCTCGGCCAGGTCCGCCGTGCGGCGCACGTCGACGTCCCAGCCGGTGAGGACCTTGGCGACGGCGTCGGCGTCGGGCGCGGAGGCGTCGTCGGACACCACGAGCACCGGGCCGACGGTGAGCGGGCTGCCGGCCTTGTACCGGCGCAGGATCGCGGGCTGGGGCAGCCCGAGCTTCTTGACGAGCGGCTTGAAGCCGCCGTTGGCGAAACGGGTGTAGCTGTCGGTCACGGTGCCCTCTTGGATCGTGGTGGTCGAGACGTACGGGAGGAAGCTGTCGGGAGCGCGAAGGGGTGGATCTGGTCAGGCGGACTCGACGAGTGCCGTGACGCCCAGGCCGCCCGCCGCGCAGACCGAGATCAGCGCGCGGGCCGGGGTGCCCGTCTCGGCCGCCCTGGCGTGCACGAGCTTCGCCGCCGTGGCGACGATGCGGCCGCCGGTCGCGGCGAACGGGTGGCCGGCGGCGAGCGAGGAGCCGTTCACGTTCAGCCTGCTGCGGTCGACCTTGCCGAGGGCGCCGGGCAGGCCCAGCTCGTCGCGGCAGTAGGCCTCGTCCTCCCAGGCGGCGAGCGTGGTGAGGACGGTCGCGGCGAACGCCTCGTGGATCTCGAAGAAGTCGATGTCCTCGAGGGTGAGGCCGTTGCGGGCCAGCAGGCGGGGCACGGCGGCGGCCGGGGCCATGAGCAGCCCGTCGTGGCCGTGCACGAAGTCCACGCCGGCGGTCTCGGCATCGACGAACTTCGCGAGGACGGGCAGGTCCCGCTCCTCGGCCCAGTCGCGCGAGCCGAACAGCACCGCGGACGCGCCGTCGGTCAGCGGGGTGGAGTTGCCGGCGGTCATGGTGGCCGTTGCCGGCGAGCCGTCCTCGCCGACGAACTCGCGGCCGAAGACCGGCTTGAGCTTCGCGAGCTTCTCGGCCGAGGTGTCGCCGCGCACGTTGTCGTCCCGGGACAGGCCGCGGAACGGCGTGACGAGGTCGTCGAAGAAGCCGTCCTCCCAGGCGCGGTACAGGTTCTGGTGCGACCTCAGCGCGATCTCGTCCTGTGCCTCGCGGGTGATGCCCCACTTCGCGGTGGTGATGGCCTGGTGCTCGCCCATCGAGAGACCGGTGCGCGGCTCGCCCGTGTCGGGTGTCTCGGGCGCGAGCCACTTCGGGTGGCCGAGGACGGGGAGCAGTGCCTTGATGCGGTCCCCCGTGCTGCGGGCGTGACTGGCCTGCAGCAGGGCGCGGCGCAGCTTGTCGCCGACGGCGATCGGCGCGTCGGAGATCGTGTCGGTGCCGCCGGCGACGGCGGACTCGATCTGGCCCAGCTTGATCTTGTTGGTGACCGCGATCGCGGCCTCCAGGCCGGTGCCGCAGGCCTGCTGCAGGTCGTACGCGGGCGTCGCCGGCGCGAGGGACGAGCCGAGCACGCTCTCGCGGATCAGGTTGAAGTCGCGGCTGTTCTTCAGCACGGCACCGCCCACCACCTCGCCGAGGAGTTCTCCCTGCAGCCCGAAGCGGGCCACGAGGCCCTCCAGGGCGGCGGTGAACATGTCCTGGTTGCTGGTCCGGACGTACTTCTTGCCGGCTCGGGAGAACGGGATGCGGTTGCCGCCGATGATGACGGCCTCTCGAGTGGCGGGGATGGAAGAGGCCATGTCGTCAGATCCTTCACGTCGTTTGGGAAGTTCTTGGGCGGATGTGGACTCGGACGGTGTCCGAGACTCACAGTACCTGATACTGTCAGTCTCGTGAGGCGGAGCACAAGAGCGACGGCCCGTGAAGGAGAAAATCGATGAGCGTCGGCGTGGACGGACGATCGACTCGCTGGGCGGACCACCGCACCGCGCGCCGGGCAGAGCTCGTGCGCGCGGCCCGGAAGGCCGTGCACCGCCTTGGTCCTACGGTATCCATGGACGAGATCGCCGCAGAGGCAGGGACGTCGAAGTCGATCGTGTACCGATACTTCGACGACAAGGCGGGGCTGCGGCTCGCCGTGGCCGAGGCCGTGGTCGCCCAGATGCACGACACCCTCCAGGAGGCCGCACACGGGGCCGCCACCCCCGAGGGGGCGCTGCGCGCCATGGTCCGGGTCTACCTGGAGATGATCGAGCACTCGCCGAACGTGTACTGGTTCGTGACCAGGACGTCGATCGGCGGCAACGACCCGATCTCCCCCGCCGAACCTCCGAGCGGGCGGGACGCCCAGGCCGCGGGCTCGCTCGTCGGCTCGTCCGACGCGCCGCTGGGCGCCTACCTGGACTCCGTGATCGAGCTCGTCGCGGAGCCGTTCGCACAGGCGGCCGACGTCACGCCGGAGGATGCCGCCGCCTGGGCGGCCGGCGCCGTGGGCTTCGTGCGCGGCTCCGGCGAATGGTGGCTCGGCCACCGCGTCGCCGGGCAGTCCGTCACCCGCGAGGAACTCACCGAACGCGTGAGCCTGTGGCTCTGGAACGGTCCCGTCGGCGTCCTGCACTCCCCGGAGCCCACCGCGGCGACCCCCGCCTGATCTCCCCCGCACGTGCCTCAACCTCGCGGCTACCAGCCGCCGACCCCCGAGGAGAACCGATGACGACCACCTCCGAACCTCCCGTGACGACGTCGGCCGCAGCCGCCGCGTCGCCCGCGACGGCACCCGTCGCGTCCGCGCAATCCGCACCCCGCGGGCCGGCGTCGGGCGCGAACGGCCTGCACCTGGACGTCGCCGAGCTCGATCACCTCCTGCTCGGCCGCTGGAAGGACGTGCGCTCCCACGCCCGCCGCCTGGTCGCCGAGCACGAGGAGATCTGGAAGATCGACGGGATGTCGATGCAGGAGCACCGCGAACGCACCATCGGCATCATGCAGATGATGGCGCGCGACGAGCAGGGCCAGGTGTGGCGGGCCTTCCCCGAACGCCTCGGCGGCAACGACGACGCCGGCGGCAACCTGGTGGGCTGCGAGGAGCTCTTCGCCGCCGATCCCTCGCTGCAGATCAAGTCCGGCGTGCAGTGGGGCCTGTTCGCGGCCGCGATCCTGCATCTCGGTACCGAGGAGCAGCAGGACCGCCTGCTGCCGGGCGCGATGGACCTGTCGGTCCCGGGCGCCTTCGCGATGACGGAGACCGGCCACGGCTCGGACGTCGCCTCCGTCGGCACGACGGCGACGTACGACCCGGAGACGGAGGAGTTCGTCATCAACACCCCGTTCCGGGGGGCCTGGAAGCAGTACCTCGGCAACGCGGCGCGGCACGGCGTGGCCGCGACCGTGTTCGCCCAGCTGATCACGAACGGCGTGAACCACGGCGTGCACTGCTTCTACGTGCCGATCCGGGATCCGCGGACGCTCGACTTCCTGCCCGGCGTGGGCGGGGAGGACGACGGCCACAAGGGCGGTCTCAACGGCATCGACAACGGCAAGCTGCACTTCACGGACGTGCGGATCCCGCGCCAGGACCTGCTGGCCCGCTACGGCCAGGTCGCCGCGGACGGCACCTACACGTCGTCGATCGACAGCCCGGGACGCCGGTTCTTCACGATGCTCGGCGCGCTGGTGCAGGGGCGCGTGACCCTGGACGGGTCGGCCTCGGTGGCGGCGAAGGTCGGCCTGGCGATCGCCACGAAGTACGCCGACGAGCGCCGGCAGTTCTCTCCCGGTGAGGGGCAGGAGGAGATCACCCTCCTCGACTACGCGATGCACCGCAAGCGTCTCCTCCCGCGCATCGCGGAGACCTACGCGATCTCGTTCGCGCACGAGGAACTCCTCGAGCTCTTCCACGGCGTGTTCTCCGGTGCGAAGGACACCCCGCAGAACCGCGAGGACCTGGAGACGACGGCGGCGGCACTCAAGGCGACGTCCACCTGGTTCGCCATGGACACGTTGCAGACGTGCCGCCAGGCGTGCGGCGGCGCCGGGTTCCTGTCGGCGAACCGCTTCACGTCGATGCGGTCCGACCTCGACGTCTACACCACATTCGAGGGTGACAACCACATCCTCCTGCAGCTCGCCGCGAAGCGGCTCGTAGGCGACCACGGCAAGAGGCTGGCCCGGGCGGCCAGGTCCCCCGCGGGCATGGCGGGCATCGTGGCCGGCCAGGTGAAGGACGCGCTGCTGCACAAGACGTCGCTGCGGAAGCTCGGGCAGAACGTGGCCGACGCGGGAGGCGCCCGGGCCGCGAGCAACCTGCTCGACGGCGCTACCCAGCGGGCGCTGCTGCAGGGCCGCGTGGACGGCCTCGTGAACTCCGTGGCGATGGGCATGCGTCCCGCGGTGGGCATGAAGGACCTGGCCAGGGCGCAGGAGGTCTTCGACGACAACCAGGTGGAGCTGATCACGTCGGCGACGGCGTGGGCCGAGCTGTTCCGCTGGGACGCCTTCACCACGGCGCTCGGCGCGATCAAGGACCCGGACACACGCGAGATCATGACGACCGTCCGGGACATCTACGGCCTCACCGTGATCGAGCGCAACCTCGACTGGTATCTCGCCAACGGGCGGCTGTCGGCGTCGCGCGCGAAGGCCGTCACGACGACGATCCACGACCTGCTGAAGAGGATCCGCCCGCACGCCGTCGACCTCGTCGACGCGTTCGGCTACGGGCAGCGGCATCTCCGCGCGCCGATCGCCGATGGTTCGGAACGCGCCCGCCAGGACGAGGCGAGGCGGTACTACCGCGACCTGGCGGCGCGCGGAGAGGCACCGGCGTCGGAGAAGTCCCTCCGCAAGGCCGACGCGAGGTCCTGACCCCGGCGCGGCCCGCGCGGGGCGGCTCCGACGGTCAGAGCCACCCCTTGCGGGCCGCGTGCCACCCGAGCTGGATGCGCGTCGCGACGCCCGCCGTGTCCATCATCGACTTGACCCGGCGCTGGACGGTTCGCAGTCCCAGCTCCAGGTGCTTGGCCACGGCCTGGTCGGTCAGGCCGGAGAGCATCAACCCGAGGATCTTCAGGTCCAGGTCGTCGAGTTCGCCGTGGACGCCCTCGGACTGCACCCGCAGCGGCACCGCGTCCCGCCAGAACGCCTCGAAGAGCGCGATGATCCCGTCGAGCAGCCCGCTCTCGTGGATGATCAGCGCGGAGACGGTGTCCACCTCGGCGTCGGGCCGCAGCTGGCTCTGCACCGGGACGATGGCGAGGCGCCGGTCGATGACGAACGCCTTGATCGGGACGTCGTCGGCGATGCGGACCTCCTCACCCGCGCGCACGGCCTCGACCGCGGCCTCGACCGTCACGAGGCCTTCGTCGAGCATCGAGCGGTCCATCACCGCCCGGTAGCGCACGCCACGCTCGACCGCGTCGTCCTCGGCCGTGTTCTCCTCGGTGCCCATCACCAGGACGGGAGGGCGGAGGAAGGTCTCGACGGTCTCGTGCGCGCCTGCCTGGAGCTGCAGGATGCGCTGCAGCACCGCGTCGGAGCCGCGCACCAGGTCGACGATGTCGCTCGCCGGCCGCAGGTCCGCGGCACGGCGGTACTCCTCCTCGAGATCGAGCATCTCGAGCTGCGCCGACCGCAGTTCCTCGGTGCGGCGCGAGAGGATCGCGCCCAGCGCGATCTCGGGCGGCGCCGCCTGGAACCGTGAATCGTCGGTCCCCTGCCGGGCCGCGAGTCCGTGCTCCTCGAGGATCTGCAGGACCGCGTAGGCCTCCCCGGGGTCGACGCCCATCCGCCGGGCCAGCTCGCTCGCGTCGAGCGAGGGCGAGCGGACCAGCTCACGGTAGGCGAGCGCCTGCGCCTGAGACAGGCCGAGCACGTTGCCGAACATTCTCAACCCTCCAGCAGTAATCGATGCACCGAGGATGCGGCGAGGATACGCCATGGCGGGTTACCGCCACGAGGTTTCGCGTCATTGCGAGCCGCATCCGCCTGAGTGTCGGCCGGGGCGCGGGTACGGAGAGAGCCCCGCACTCCACCCTCGGAGTGCGGGGCCCCACCGTGCGCCGGGGCCGACGTCGCGGGTCAGCCGTTGCTCGGCGGGGCGTACGTGCCACCCGCCGGAGGCTGCTGCGCCCCGCCCGCCCGTGCGGTGCCGTCCTGGCCGAGAGGCCCGCCGATTCCGGCGAGCCAGCCCTCCCACTTCGTCCGCATCGGGCCGATGAGGCCGCCTCCGACGCCGACGATCAGGATCCCGGCGATCGTCGCCAGGACCGCGGTCAGCACCGACGTCGTGACCGACACCGCGATACCGATCTGGTTCAGAGCGGCGACGACACCCAGGAAGAGGATCGCGACCTGCGCGATCTTCGCCACCAGTTCGCCGTACGAGACGCCCCCCATCGTCGAGGTGAGCAGGTCCTTGACGGCATTCGCGATCGCGCCTGCGATCACGACGATGACGATCGCGACGACGAGTTGCGGCAGCCAGCCGACGATGTCGTTGACGATCTCGCTCACCGGGTTGGTGGGCCCGAACGCGCTGAGCGCGAGCTGCAGGACGATGAGCAGGATGAAGTAGTAGATGATCTTTGTCAGCAGCGAGATCGGCTCGACGCCGGACCCGGCGAGCATCCGCCCGGCCCCGGCCCTGTCGAGCAGCTTCGTGAAGCCGACCCGGTTCAGGATCATGCCGACGAACCGTGCGATCGCCTTCGCGATGATCCAGCCGATGAAGAGAATGACAAGGAACACGAGAAGCTTCGGGACGAAGCTTGCGATCGAGCTCCAGGCATGCGTGAGGCCTGACATCCAGTCCATGGTGATGTTTTCCCTTCCCCCTTCGAGATGATTCTCGCCGTGCCGAGGTATGTCACCTCGGGACACTTCCGGCACGTCACGAAGGTATCCCTGTGGGGGATATTGCGCGCGTTCAAGAAATGTGGTGAAGGGAAATCAATAGTGATATGTCGCCCGGAGCCGCGGGGTCACACCTCGTCGGGCAGGCAGGCGGCGACATCCGCGAGGTAACCGGCGGCGGCCGTGGCCAGGAGCCCGGCCAGCCCGGACCCTTCCGGCACCGGCCGCGGGTCGTCGACCACCACCCACAGCCCGTCCACGACGTCGTACTGTGCCTGCGGACCGTCGGTGACCAGCGCGCGAACCGCGGCGATGAGCCGCTCCACCTCCTCGCCGGCCGTCCCGACACCGACCGAGGCGCGCACGGCACCGGCGTCGAACCCCAGGCGCCCGAGGAGCGGGTGCGCGCAGAACCGCCCGTCGCGCACGCCGATGCCGTGCTCGGCGGACAGGTACGCGGCGACGAGCCCCGGGTCGTACCCCGCGACGGTGAACGTCACCACACCCACGGGGTCGACGGCGTCGTCCCAGACGCGCACCACGGACACCCGGTCGATCGCCTCCAGGCCGCCCACCAGACGGCGGCGCAGCTCGCCCTCGTGCTCGCGGACCTCCGCCGGGTCGAGCGCGGCGAGCGCCTCGCACGCGGCGGCGAGCGCGACGGCGCCGATCACGTTCGGGGAGCCGGCCTCGTGCCGGGCGGGCCCGTCGTGCCAGTCGGTGCCCCCGGTCCGCACGCGCCGGACGGCGCCGCCGCCGGCCAGGTAGGGCGTGCCGGCGTCGAGCCAGTCACGGCGGCCGACCAGGGCCCCGGAGCCGTAGGGCGCGTAGGTCTTGTGGCCGGAGAAGGCGAGGTAGTCGACGCCGCTGTCCGCGAGGGAGAACCGGCGGTGGGGGACGAGCTGGGCGCCGTCGAGCACGATGCGCGCACCGTGCTCGTGGGAGGCCTCGACCAGGTCGGCGATCGTGAGCGACTCGCCGGTCACGTTGGACGCGCCGGTGACGGCCAGCAGAACGTAGGGCCTGCCGGCGGACGCGCCGTCGGCCAGCTCGCCGCGTACCTGCGCGAGGGTGTCGGCCACGGTCGCCCCTCCGGTGAGGACGGTGGCGTCGGTGAGCCGCTGCCACGGCAGGAGGTTGGCGTGGTGCTCGACGTCGAGCACGAGGACCCGGCCCGGCGCGCCCGTGACCGGGTCGGCGGGGACGCATCCGGCGAGCAGGTTGAGGGAGTCGGTGGTGTTCCGCGTGACGAGGGTGAGGTCGTCCTCGCGGGCACCGACGAACGCGCCGATCGCGCGGCGGGACGCCTCGTACAGGGCGGTGGAGACCTGGGACAGGTAGCCCGCGCCCCGGTGCACGCTGGCGTACAGCGGCAGGGTCTCGGCCACGCGCTCCGCGACCGACTCGAGGGCGGGCGCGGAGGCCGCGACGTCGAGGTTGGAGTACGTGACCCGTCGCCCGTCGACGAGCGGGACGAGCGTGTCGTGTCCCACGACCGGCAGGAGCGGCGCGGTCCGGCCGACCGTGCCAGGGGTGGTCGTGGTGTCGGTGGCTGCCGTCATGGCGCCCTCCAGCGAGTCCTGGGGGAGTGGTCCCCGCGCTTGCCACGAGCGGTCTCGAACGCGGCCAGGTCGTCACCCGGGGCACCCCACCGCGAGAGGAGGGTTGCCGGCCAGCAAGCCGGGGCTTGTCGCTGGCGCTCATGACCTGGCGTCATCCTGCGATCCCCGGACGGGGGCGTCAAAGAGCGTCCACATTCTGGTCTCACTGTGTGATCGGCTCATCCTGGTGACGTACGATCGCGTCGACCATCCCGAGCGGGCGAGTGACGTGGCACGTCGACCCCGCAGCAACCCGCTGGGACCCGCGCGCACGTGCGGCGCTCCCGGGCCAGGGTGCTAACGCCACGGCCGATGGGAGGAGTGCCATGAGCAACCCCGAATCCGACACCCCCGCGAGCCTCGGCCGGCGGCCGGCCGCGCGCCCCGCCGCGGGCTACGCCGGCGACATCACCCCGCAGGAGGCGTGGGATCTCCTGGGCGACGACCCGGACGCGACGCTGGTGGACGTCCGCACCGAGGGCGAGTGGCGCACGATCGGCGTGCCCGACGTCAGCTCGCTCGACAAGCGGGTCGTGTTCGCGCAGTGGGTGCACGCCGACGGCCGCCCCAATCCGGCGTTCCTGGAAGAGCTGAAGACCGGCGTCGGCGCGGCCGGCGGCCCGGTCGTGTTCCTCTGCCGGTCCGGCCAGCGGTCGATCGGCGCCGCGCGGCTGGCCACGAGCGCGGGCATCGCGCCGTCGTACAACGTGCTCGAGGGGTTCGAGGGCCCGGCGGGGCCGGACGGTGTCCGCAACCACAGCGGCTGGAAGGTTCGCGACCTGCCGGTGACGGAGGCCGACGCGTGACGACGACCGGAGCCTTCCCGCCCGACGCCGTCCCCGGCGGCTCCGGGCGCAAGCCTCTGCCGGCCGGCGTCCGTCCGCGGACCCTTGCCGTCCGGGGCGGGCACGCACGCACGGAGTTCCAGGAGACCAGCGAGGCCGTCTTCGTCACGCAGGGCTACGTGTACGACTCCGCGGCGGACGCCGAGGCGGCGTTCTCCGGCGACCTGGACCGGTTCGTCTACTCGCGCTACGGCAACCCGACGGTGCACACCTTCGAGGAGCGCCTGCGCGTCCTGGAGGGCGCGGAGGCCTGCTACGCGACGGCGACCGGGATGTCCGCGGTGTTCACGGCGCTGGCGGCGCTGGTGCGGTCCGGGTCCCGGATCGTCACGGCCCGCGCGCTGTTCGGGTCGAGCGTGGTCATCTTCGACGAGATCCTCGCCAAGTGGGGGGTGCGCACCGACTACGTCGACGGCCACGTGCTGTCCCAGTGGGAGGAGGCGCTGGCGGAGCCGGCGGACGTCGTGTTCTTCGAGACGCCGTCGAACCCGATGCAGGACGTCGTCGACGTGCGGGCCGTGGTCGAGCTGGCGCGCCGCGCGGGAGCGACCGTCGTGCTCGACAACGTGTTCGCGACGCCGCTGCTGCAGCACCCGCTGGAGCTCGGGGCCGACGTCGTCGTCTACTCCGCGACCAAGCACATCGACGGGCAGGGGCGCGTGCTGGGCGGCGCGATCCTCGGGACCTCGGAGTTCATCACCGGTCCGGTGCAGACGCTGATCCGCAACACCGGGCCGTCGCTGTCGCCCTTCAACGCGTGGACCCTGCTCAAGGGGCTGGAGACGCTGCCGGTGCGGGTCGCGGCGCAGACGGCGTCGGCGCTGGAGGTCGCCCGGGCGCTCGAGGGGTTCGACGGCGCCACCGGGGTGCGGTACCCGTTCCTCGACTCGCATCCGCAGGCGGAGCTGGCGCGGTCGCAGATGTCGGGCGGCGGGACCGTCGTGACCTTCGACCTGGACGTCCCGCCGGGGACGGACGCCGACGGTGCCAAGAAGCGGACGTTCGCGTTCCTCGACGCGCTGCGGATCGTCGACATCTCGAACAACCTGGGCGATGCGAAGTCGCTGATCACTCACCCTGCCACGACGACCCACCGCAAGCTGGGCGCCGAAGGCCGCGCCAAGGTGGGCATCAGCGAGACCACGGTGCGGCTGTCCGTGGGGCTCGAGGACGTCCAGGACGTCGTCGAGGACGTGGAGCAGGCGCTGGCCGCGTCGTAGGCGCAGGCTCTGTGCCGGTGTCCTGGCCACGGCCAGGGCACCGGCCTTTTTGTGATCCATCCCACATTTCAGCGCAGCCCAAATACCTTCGTTGTTCCCCGAGGTCGCTCAGGTTTACGTTCGGAGAGCACTTTCCGATGTGTCGCAGATGACCGCTTTACCGGAACGACGAAGGGATCCCACCCTTGCGTACCCGATCAGTCACCGTAGCGGCCTTCGCCGCCGCGCTCCTCGCGAGTGGATGCCTGCTCCCGAGCGCGGCCGCGGAGCCAGGAGGTTCATCCGAAGACACGGTCGCCGCCGGAATCACCCCCGGGTCGGCCGAGACCGTCACGGTCCCGCTCCTCACGGGTGATCGCGTCGCCGTCACGACAGCCCCTGACGGAAGCCGGACGGCCGCGATCCGCCGCGCCGAAGGACGCGAGGACATCCCGTTCCTCCAGCGCAGCCACGGCGAGCACCTGTACGTCATCCCGGCCGACGTCGCCGGGTTCGTCGGCGAGACGCTCGACGAGCAGTTGTTCGACGTCGCCGCCCTGGCCGACGCCGGATTCGGCGATCGGCCGACACTGCCGGTCATCGTGCAGCAGACCGGGCAGCCGAGTGGCGTCTCGGCCCTCGCCACCCGCGCCGACTGGAAGTCAGCCGGCATCACGCCGCAGCGCACCCTGGAGTCCGTCCGCGCCGTGTCCGACGACGTCGACGCCGTGGCGGGCGCAAAACTGATCGAGGCCCTGCGCGCGCAGGCCGGCGAGGCCACGACGCGGGCTGCGGAGGAAGCGCCCGCGATCGAACGGGTCTGGCTCGACGGGCCGGTGCGAGCGCTCGACGCCGACTCGGCACCGCAGATCGGCGCACCCCAGGCATGGGAGGCGGGCTTCACGGGCGACGGAGTCACGGTTGCCGTCCTGGACACGGGCATCGACGCGACCCACCCCGACCTGGGCGACGTCGTGGTGGCACAGGAGGACTTCACCGGCACAGGATCCGCCGTCGACGGGCAGGGGCACGGCAGCCACGTCGCCTCCATCGTGGCCGGGTCCGGCGACGCGTCCGACGGCGTGAACTCCGGCATGGCTCCCGGTGCCGGCATCATGGTCGGCAAGGTGCTGGACGACGACGGGTTCGGGGACGAGTCGTCGATCATCGACGGCATGGAGTGGGCCGCCTCGCAGGGTGCGGACATCATCAACATGTCCCTCGGCTCGTCCTGGTACACCGACGGCACGGACCCGATGGCGCTGGCCGTCGACCAGCTGACCGCAGAGCACGACGCCTTGTTCGTCATCGCGGCAGGCAACGACGGCATGGACGAATCGATCGGGACGCCCGGCTCGGCGTCGTCGGCCCTCACGGTGGGCGCGGTCGACGACGACGACCTGATCACCGGCTTCTCGAGCCGCGGGCCGCGAATCGACGGCGCGATCAAGCCTGACATCGTCGCGCCCGGCGAGGGGATCGTCGCCGCGCGTGCGGCGGGGACGCAGCTCGGCAGCCCCGTCGGGGAGCACTACGTGGCCGCGAGCGGCACCTCGATGGCGGCCCCGCACGTCGCGGGCGCAGCGGCAGCCGTGCTGCAGGCCCGCCCCGACCTGACTGCGCCCGAGCTGAAGGCCGTACTGATGGGGTCGGCGGACCCGACCGGCGCGTCCGTGTTCGAGGAGGGTGCGGGGCGGGTCTTCATGCCCACCGCGATCGAGCAGCCGGTCGTGGCCGACCCGGCGTCGGTCTCGCTCGGTGCCTTCGAGTACCCGCACGACGGCACGGCGTCGGGCACGATCACGTACCGGAACACCGGCGACGAGGATGTCGTCCTGGACGTGGATCTCGCCGTGACCGGTCCGGACGGCGAGGCCGCCGAGGGCGCGTCCGTCTCCGACGAGCGGGTGACCGTTCCGGCGAACGGCACCGCCGAGGTCTCCGTGACGGTGGACCATGCGCCCGGGGCCATCGGCCGGTACTCCGGCGCGGTCACGGCGACCGGCCCGGACGGCGCGACGGTGCGGACCCCCGTGGGCTGGGAGAAGGAACCCGAGCTGTTCGACCTGGAGGTGCAGTTCATCGGACGGGACGGGGAGCCCCTCAGCGACGGCATCAAGGACCTCGCCGTGATGAACGTCGACGACTCCGAGCAGTTCCTGTCCTTCGACCTCATCGAGGACACGACGCACACCCTGCGCGTCCCCGCGGGGCACTACTCGGTCGCGGCAAGCATGCTGAACGGCACGTTCACACAGCTCACCGACGCGTTCGCGCCCGAGGTGACCGTCACTGCCGACAAGACCGTTGCGCTCGACGCGCGTGAGGCCCTGCCTGTGTCGATCGACACGCCGCGCAGGGCGACGACGGCGCAACTCGGCCTGGAAGAGCAGCGGACCGACGCGAACGGGCTCAGCCTGTCGACGGGGTTCCTCGTCGACGACATCGATGCCTTCATCACGCCGACCCTGCCGGTGACGATCGGTGAGTTCGACCACGTCACCTTGGCGCACCTGGACCGGCCGACCTCGAGCGGGAAGGCACGCTCGTACACCTACGACCTGGTGTTCCAGCAGTCTCCGGTGACAACGGGGACGTTCACCGCACGCCGCTCGGACCTGGCGGCCGTGAACATGACGTATGCGGAACCGGCGCGGGACGTCGTGATCTCGGCGGGCCGCGGCGCTCTGCCGGAAGGCCGGTTCTCCGGTTCCGCGTTGCTGATCCCCGTGGACCCGGGGATCCGGACCGAGTACGTGAGCGCGCGGGACGTGAACTGGTTCCATGGCACGTTCTACGACGCACCCGACGGGACGGAGATGCTGGGCGGCTACGACTCGCCCCTGACCGCGTACGAGCCCGGATCGACCGTCGACGCGACGATCGGCGGGGCGCCCCGCACCCCGCAGGGCAACGTGCTGCAGTGGGGAGACCTGCTGGCCGTCTTCCCGAGCGGCTGGTCGGACTCGGCCGGGAACACGTTCCTGGGCTGGGGCGGGGACGACGAGCGCCTCACCGTGTGGCAGGACGGCGAGGTCGTCGTGGACGACGCACCCGGATGGGCCGAGCTGACGATGCCGCCCGGCGGCGCGGACTACCGGGTCGCCTACCAAGGGATCCCGGCGTCCGAACGGTGGTACACCGCGACGCGCGTCACGGGTGAGTGGACGTTCCACGCCGAGCCGGTCGGCGAGGACGAGCTCGTGAGGAAGGAACTGCCCGACGTCCGGTACGACGTCGCTGGGATCAGTCTGCAAGGCGCCGCGCCGCGGCGCACGAAGGTCGAGGTCGAGGTCGCCGGCGCCGAAGATGACGCCACCGTGCGCCTGTGGTGGTCCGCGAACGGCGGCGAAACCTGGAAGGAGGCCCGGGTCAGGAACGGGGTGACCGTGGTGAACGCCCCGTGGGGCACCGAGGCGGTGTCACTCCGCGCCGAGGTGACGGACGCGGCAGGGAACAGCCTGAGGGAGACGGTGGAGCGGGCGTACACCGTGAAGAAGTGGCCGTGGTGAGGCAAGTGCCGATCCGGCCAGACGTCTGATCGGTCCGTCCGTGAGTGATCGGCAGTTCCGGCTGCCGATCACTCACGGAACTGCCGACCGCCTCACGGGGACACACGGCCGACGCGTACGCGGCTTCCCTCCCGGCAGGCATCGCGGTCGCGAGCGCGTAGCGTGGGCGCGTGAGGATCTTGACGCCGTTCGTGTCGATGTTGCGGGCCGGCAACCCGGGGCCGATGACGCTCGACGGGACCCGGACGTATGTGCTGCGGGCGCCCGGCGTCAGGGAGTGCGTGGTGGTGGACCCCGGGCCGGACCTGGACGACCATCTCGACGCGCTGGCCGCCGCCGGGCCGGTCGAGCTGGTCCTGATCACGCACCGGCATCCGGACCACACGGCCGGGTCCGCCGGGCTCCGGGAACGGACCGGCGCGCCCGTGCGGGCGCGCGACCCCGAGTTCTGCCTGGGCGGGGACCCCCTGCGCGGAGGCGAGGTGCTCGACGTGGCGGGGGTGCGCATCGAGGTGCTGACGACGCCCGGGCACACGCGGGACTCCGTGTCGTTCGTGGTCAGCGGGCCGAGATCCGGCGCGGCCGGCGGCCGAGCGGCAGATGACGGGAATCCGGGCGGCGGACCGGCGTCGGCGGACACGGAGACCGTCGTGCTGACCGGGGACACGGTGCTCGGCCAGGGCACCACGGTCATCGCCGAGCCCGACGGCTCCCTGCGTGACTACTTCGAGAGCCTCGACGTCCTCGAGTCGGCGGGCGCCGACACCCTCGGGCTCCCCGCGCACGGCGGTCCGGTCGGCGACCTGGCGACGGCGGCGCGCCTGTACCGCGCCCACCGGATCGACCGGCTGGAGCAGGTGCGCGGGGCGCTGGACCGGCTCGGTGTGCCCGACGACGGCCGGGGCGCGGACATCTCGGAGCTCGCGGACGCGGTGGTCGGGATCGTCTACACCGACGTGGACCCGAGCGTCCTGGGCGCGGCCCGGCAGAGCGTCACGGCGCAGCTGAGGTACCTGCGCGGGGAGTAGGAGCGAGCACCACCGTCCAGGCGAAGCCGCTAGTGGCCATCGCGCAGGACGCGCCGGCCCCGGAGTGCTCCGCTCATGTGTTGCATCGCGGCAAGACTGCGCTCGGCCCGCCCGTGGTCATCGCGAGGTTGAGTCGGCGCCCTCGGCGAAGTAGTCGGTGAGCATCTCGGTCACCCACGCCGCCTGCCTGACTTCGCCACGCGGGCCGAACTCGGTGAACCACGGCTTGATGTCGAGCACCGGGGTTCCGTCGACTGCGTCCAGGTCCTCGACGTGCAGATCGAGGCCGTCGACGTCGATGAGCCGGCACCTGCTCACGCCGAGCCAGTTCAGACGGCGCATGTTGCGATGCCCGAAGGTCCCGACCTCGGGCCAGTCAGGGTTGTTGCGCGGACGACGCGCGCCAGGGTGCAGGTCAGTCTGGTCGGTTAGGTGGAAATGGAACGCGATCTCCAGGTGGGAGAAATCCTCCAGCCCCTTGGTCGCCTCGACCGGGAACCGGTCGCCGTCGATCCGGATGATCGACCGGGTCCCTCCCCAGAAGTCATCGGTCGGCTCCGTCCCCCGCCGATCACGCGCGCAACGGGGATCATCTCGATCGGTTCCATCAGTCTCCTCAGCTCAGGTCGGATCAAGCTGTCGCGAGGTACGCGGCGGCCCTCTGGTCCAGCTCAGCCATCTCAGGGCTTGCAGATCGGCCGTGGGCCAGCACTCCGCATCGTAGTGACGGTCTGACGCGCCCGGGCAGAGCTCACACCCACCGTGGAGTGATGTACGACGGCCACCTGCTCTGCGTCGGCGGTGGTGAGTGAGGCGCTCCACTACGGTGTCGAGGAGACCGCGCCCTTTGTCAATCGCGCCGCGCTCCTTCTGGCCAGACCACTTCCACCGGGACTCGCCGTCGTCGTGCTTCGGTGACGATGTCGGCGGTTCCGCCGTAGCCGCGTGCGGCCTTTCCGTCCCAGACGGCGATGAGTTCGTCGGCGTCGGCGAGCATCCGTTGCGCGGCGGCCATGTGGGATTCGCTGGTCGAGTCGCGGTGGTCGAGGTGGACGACGTCGGCCGCATGGGCGAGCAGATCGTCCAGGACCGGGCGGTGCTCGGTGGGCAGGGCCTCGCGGTAGTTGGTGGCCGGGATGACGGCCCGGAGCCGGCCACCGGCGTCGAGCACGGCGCGGGCGAAGAGCGTGTCCGCTCCGTCGGCGAGCGAGGAGATCCCGACCAGTTCGCCGTCGTACCGCGTGAGTACCTGGCGGAGAGCACGGTCGACGAGGGGAACGACGTCGTCGGGTAGTCCTCGGTGGCCGGCGAACGCGACGTGAGTCATGGTGCTGGAGCGTATCTACCCTGCGTATAGACCCGCCAGGGCATCGTCGAGGTCGGTGGCGGCCGTGCACCGTGCCGGGAGCCCTGACCGGAAGCGGCGTACACCGCCGATGATCCGTTCCGAGCCGAACCGCCGCCCGGTGCGAACGGCGTCAGTGGCCAGTGTGCATGCCTCGGCCAGGTGACCGGCGTCCGCCAGCGCTGCGGCGTGGTCGACCTGCGCGACGGCCCGAGCTTTGGGCGCTGTCAGTGATGGCGCGGCGAGGGCGTAGGTCTCTCGCGCACCGGCGACGTCGCCGAGCGCCCCAAGTGTTTGCGCTCCGTAGCGGGCTGCCTTGGCCGCGTCGAACCGGAACATCCATGGCCACTGTGCCTGTTCGTTGCTGCTTGCGGCGAGGCGTTCGCACGTGCGCAGTTCGGCGCGGGCCGCCCTGTGCTCACCGAGCATGGCGTGGGCGACGGCGAGCTGTGCGGACAGCCACGCGTGCGCGGGTGCGGGAACGTCCGCCCTCACCTCGGTCCTGGCCTGTTCCAGCAGTGCGAGTCCGGCCCTGGTGTCACCGGCCTCGGTCGCGAACGCGCCGAGCGAGGCCCGCATGTACGCGGTCAGCAACTGATGTTCTGCGCGCTCGGCATGACCGACTGCGGTCAGGTACTGGACGCGCGCTGCACCGTGGTTGCCCTGGTCCAGGTGCAGCCACGCGCTGAATCCGGCGAGCTCGGCCAATGCCGCGTACCCGGAGGGTGTCGGCAGGGAGTCGCGGACAACGGTCTCGGCGAGTGCCGTATGCCCACGGACAACGTCCGACAGGGGTGCGGTGGGGAAGGTCTGCTCAAGTCGGCGGTAGTGCGCTGTCGGACCCACGACCGCAGCCATCAGGTCTGTGCTGTCGCCGTCATTCAGAGCGTGCGGTACCCACGCGGTCACGGCCGAAAGACCGGCCAGGCGCAGGAACTCACGACGTCGCACGTCTTCCTCCGACTCGACGGAACCCTCTCCATCGATCGTGCCACCACGAACGGCGGCGGCGAAACGCTCTCGCACGTGCTCGGATGCGGATTCCAGGAGTGTGTCGAGCGCGGCCTGGTTCACCGGCCGCGGGGTCATCGCCGAACCAGCGGCCTCCCAGCGAGACACGATCCGATCCGAAATGCCCAGGTGAGCAGCGAAATCACGCACGCTCATGCGCGACGCCTCGCGAAGTGCCCTGCTCTCGTGCCCGGTCCAGTGCTTCACGTACCCACCCCCGATTCGCGCCAGTCGCGGCAACTCATGGTTCCACGAAATGTCAGCGCAAGTGCGACAACCGTTCGTGGTCGAGGCTTCCCGGCGCACAGGACGCTGAGGTCACGAACCAGCAGCGCGTCACCAGGAGGCACCCATGACAGCCCAGACCCCCTACCCGATACCGGAGAACAACAGCGCGAGGAGAGCCGCCACCCCACGCCGTCCGGTGAAGGTGGCCTTCGTCGACGCAGACGACACGCTTCTCCCAGCGGGGGGCGATGTTGTGCCGGAGCCAGCGCGCCGAGCGGTGGCCGCAGCGGTGGCCAAGGGCATCTTGGTGGTGCCGTGCACGGGCCGCTCGGTCGTCGGCATTCTCCCGATTGCGGAGCAGTTGCGGCTGGTGAAGGGCAGCTTCTTCATCGCGTCGAACGGTGCGGTCACCGGGGAGCTGACGGGGAACCGTCGTCATCCGTTCGAGGTCTTGCACACCCGGGTGTTCGACCCGTGGGCCGCATTTACCGTGGCGATGGCCGTGGAACCCCAGGTGTCCATGGCGGTGGAGCAGGTCGGGGTCGGGTGGCGGGTGAACCGGCCGTTCCCGGAGGGTCGGTTGAACGGTCTGCAGCACGTCGTGCACGAGAAGGTGTTGTGGTCCGAGCACGTGACCCGCGCCGTCGTGCATGCGCCGGGCATCGCGCAGTACGCCCCGCAGATCGAGGGCACGGGCTGCACCGCGACACCGAACGGGACCGACTGGTTGGATATTACGAAACGCGGCCTGTCCAAGGCGACCCAGGCAGGTGCGCTGCGCCGGCGATTGGGGATCCACCCCGACGACACCGCCGCGATCGGCGACGGCGCCAACGATATCCGGCTGTTGCGCCAGGTCGGGCACGGTTTCGCCATGGGGCATTCAGCGCAGAGTGTCAAGGATGCCGCGGACTACATCACCGGCTCGATCGACCACCACGGCGCCGCCGCCGCACTGGACACCCTGACCCTGTCCACCCGAGAGTCCCGGCCGGTGCCGGCGAGTACCGGGGCGGGAGCACGATGAGCATATTCGAGGGCGAGGAAGACTTTGCCGCCGAGCACGCCCATGGCCCAGCACGCCGCCCGGCGCAGTGGCGGGTGGGTGACCGGGTCCGGGTCGTGGACGGACCCCGCCTGCTGCTCGGTGCGACCGGAACGGTCGTCGAGATCGATCGCCCCGGCGCCTGGGAGGTGCGTGTGCACATCGATCGCGGCGGGTTCGACCGGGCGCTCCTGGCCCCGCACGAACTCGAGCCTGCGGACGAGGCGACATCGTGACGTGGGTCTTGATCGGGTACATCGCCCTGCTCGCCGTACTACTCAGCATGCAGTGCGCCTCACGGGCACGGCGATAGACGCCCCGTCCTAGCCTTCCTAACCTTCCCGTCTTGCGGCCGGACGCGCACCCCCGGAACCCGTGCACCTGGTTGCACAGCGTCCCCCGCAAACCCGCCCACCCCCGGGCGGGCACCCAGGCAGGTCGGGACCGACGCCCCTCGGTCCCGACCCGCACCTCAGGCACCACCGACGACGACCGAAAACCCGGAGATGACGAGCGACATGTCCCAGAACGCCGTCGCGCTCGGCTACGCCCGCGACGCCTCGCAACTCGCCGTCGTGCAAACCCACGCCCACGACCACGGCTACCTGCTGGCCCACGTGATCGACGACAGTCGCGATGCCGCCACGATCAGCCAGCTCACCAAACAGGCCATGGACCAAGGCGCCGATCTCGTCATCCTGCCCGGCGACGCGATCCTGTCGGCCGCCCGCAAGCGGCTGGAGAAGGAACTGACGAGTGTCGGTGCTAGGTGCGTCGTGCTCGGCGCCCCGAGCGCCCCGGCCCGGGCTGCACTCGAACGCGTCATGCCGCGGCGCGACTTCGACGCCACGCGCGGCAAGCACTCCCGCAGATGACCCCACTTTCAGGTCAGGGTATAAGTACCTGACCCAGCAGGTGGCTGCCGCCGATTCCGCGGAACTGGGGCGCTACGAAATTCGCGGTCTCTGCTCTGGCCCTCGCCGTGCTGTTGCACCCGAAGGGACGCCTCACTCGCTGACTGGCCTCCGCCCACGCGGAGCAGACACTTTGTGACCTGCACCAACACTACCTAACTAGGGCGGAAACCTCATGCCGGCTCGTGGACGATCTCGACGCAGAGCAGAGGGCCTTGCCGTAGCAGCGCTGGTCCTCCTCGCCCGCGTACTTGCCGTAGGGCGCGATCCGCTCGTAGCCGAGCTTCTTGTAGAGGGCGATCGCCTCGGGCTGTTCGGTACCCGTCTCCAGGACGAGCCGGGTCAGGCCCGCCTCACGGGCGGACCGTTCGAGTTCCCCCATGATCCGCGTCGAGAGACCGCGGCGGCGGAAGCCGGGTCCGACGAACACCCGCTTGACCTCGCCGGTCCCCTGCGGATGCCGCCCGCCCACGCCGTCGTCGGCGCCGGACATGTCCCGGACGCTGCCGCCCGCGGCGGCGACGCCGCCGACTCGGATCACGACCGTCGCGACGATCGTGGCCGGGTCGAAGTATTCGGCCGCGTCGCCGTCGTCCCCGTAGCGCTCGGCGAGTTCGGCCACTGCGGCGAGGCGCAGCTCGACGGCCTCCGGATGCTCGAACGGGACCCGCTCGACCACGACCTGCCCGTGCTCGGCCTCGGCGAGCGCGCCGTCGTGCGCCCCGACCGCCATCGTCACGCCCCGACGAGCGAGGCCAGGACGGACCGGAAGAACGGGAGCCCGTCCGTGCCCGCGCGCGGGCCGTCCGCGCCGGCCGGACCGAATCCCGGCTCGACGGCGTGCTCCGGGTGCGGCATCAGCCCCACCACGTTGCCCTTCTCGTTGGTGATGCCCGCGATGTCGCGGCGCGAGCCGTTCGGGTTCCAGCCGTCGTAGCGGAACACGACGCGGCCCTCACCCTCGAGTCGGTCGAGCGTGGCGTCGTCCGCGACGAACTGGCCGTCCTGGTTCTTCAGGGGGATCGTGATCCGCTGCCCCGTGGCGAACTCGTTGGTCCACGCCGTGTTCGCGTTGGTGACCACCAGGGTCTGCTCGCGGCAGACGAAGTGCAGGTGATCGTTCTTGATCATCGACCCGGGCAGCAGATGGGCCTCGGTGAGGACCTGGAAACCGTTGCAGATGCCGAGGACCGGCATGCCGCCCCGCGCGGCGTCGATCACGGAGGCCATCGCGGGGGCGAACCTGCTGATCGCTCCGGCCCGCAGGTAGTCGCCGTAGGAGAAGCCACCGGGGAGCACGACGGCGTCGACGTCCTGCAGGTCGGCGTCCGCGTGCCAGAGCGCGACGGGCTCACCACCGGCAAGGCGGACGGCACGTGCCGCGTCGCGGTCGTCGAGCGTGCCCGGGAAGGTGACGACGCCGATCCGGGCGCTGTTCAGCGTGCCCATCAGGCGAGCCCGGCGCGCTCCGGGGCGGGAGCCCCGGCGCCCTCCGAAGCGTCGGCCACGGCGACGACGTCCTCGATGATCGGGTTGGACAGCACCTGCTCGGCCGCCTTGCGAGCCTGTTCCAGGATCTCCGGCGTGACCTCGCCGTCGACCTCCAGCTCGAATCGCTTGCCCTGGCGGACACCGGTGAACTGCGTGAACCCGAGGCGCGGCAGCGCCCCGACCACGGCCTTGCCCTGGGGGTCCAGGATCTCGGGCTTGGGCATGACCTCGACGACGACGCGTCCCACGGGGGCTCCTTGAATGACGAGCGGATTCCGGTGCCGAGTCTACTGGGAGGCGGAGAACGGCGAGGCATCCGCCTGTGGACGCACGCGTGAGGTGCGCCACGGCGTCCCGCCCGCCGATCCCTCGAGGCCCAGGACCATCAGGACGCCGACCATCCGGGCCCGCACACCGGCGTCGTCGGTGACCGTCGTGGCCCGGGCACGGACCCACAGCTCGCGGCCGTCCGCCGCCGTCAGGCGGTGCTCCAGGTCCAGGGGCACGCACGCCCCCGCGAGCTGCCGCGCGATCGCCGACCGCACCGCGCGCTGGTCGTCGGCGTGCACGCGGCTGGTCCACTCCTCGATGCTCGCGCCGACCTCGTCGTCGCCCAGGCCGAGCAGCGACTTCCAGGTGCGCGAGTAGTACACGTGACCCGTGGTGATGTCCCAGTCCCACGTGCCCTCGAGCGCCACCTCCTCGACGAGCCGGTACCGCACCTGGCCCGCCCGCAGGTCCAGGGCGAGCGCCCGCTCGCGTGCGGCCATGTCGGCGAGCGTGGCGCGCTGCGTGCGCAGCGACACGTGCCGGGCCTCGCGGTCCAGCGCGACGGCGAGCATGGCAGCCCAGTGGTCGAACTTGTCGCGGGCGCTGGTGGTGTGCGTGTCGATGGCGCCGCCGATGAGCAGCAGTCCCCAGTCGCTCGTGTCGAAGGTGACGGGGATGACGAACGCGATCCCGTCCGCGGAGTCCAGCAGGGCTCGCGTGGGGAACGACGCGACGGGCAGCTTGGTCCCGACGAGCGCCCGGGCCTGGGGGGAGGTCGCCGTCGTGCCGACCACGGTGAGCTCGCGCGCCGGGTCCGCCGCGGTACCCGCGGGCGGCCGCGGGGCGGGGCTGTCGATCTCCCCCGCGTAGTCCCGCAGGCCGGGCCTGGGGACGTCGTCGGGCACCGGCGGATGGGCGAGCCGTTCGGCCGCGTCGGACCAGAGCGCGAGGGTCGCGGGCCCGCGGTGGCCCTTGGGCAGCCAGCGCAGCGTCCGGATGGTGGGTGCGTCGGCGTGCAGGAGGCCCAGGTCGAGCTCGTACTGCTCGCCGATCGTGCGTTCGAGGCGGCCGGCCCGCGCCAGGAGCGTCTGCGTGCACCCGGTGCTGAGCGCGACGATGACGTCGGTGATCGCGCGGGCCACGGCGCGGCGCCGCGCCGTCGGCCCCGGTTCCCCGGGGGCGCGGGTCTTGCCCCTGCGGGCCTTGGCCAGTTCCTCCTCGACCGAGCGGAGGGCCGGCACCAGTTGCTCGAGGGCCTCGGGATGCGGTCGCAGCGCCCGGGTGATGTCCACGAGCGAGGCGAGCGCGTCGGCGTCGGGCAGCACGGCGAGCGCGTCGGCACCGCGCACGATCCGCTGCACGCTGCGCATCCATGCATCGATGCCCGGCGTGGCCCCCGCGCCGTCCAGGACGATCCCCGCGACGCCCGCCAGGCGCGCCCAGGAGGTCGACTCCCCGCCGCCGGTGCCCTGCACCGGACCCACGCTCGCCTCGCGGCAGCCGCACGACTCGCGGGTGATCAGGCTCGCGGCCGACAGGTGCCGGCCCCGCGGGCGGTCGCCGCGGATCTGCGCGACGAGGAGCGAGACGGCGAGCTCGCCGACGCCGTCGTGGTGCGGGTCCACGGTCGCCAGCCGGGGGCGCATGCGCGCGCCGAGGTCGGAGTGATCGAATCCGACCACCGCCTGCCGCTTCGGCAGGGCGAGCCCGCTGACCTGGAGCATCCTCGTGAAGCCGGCGGCGTTGCGGTCGGTGGCGACGAACGTCGCGGTCGTCGGCAGGCCCGAGCTCAGCGCCTGCCGCGCGGCCGCCGCCCCCGCCGCCTCCTGGTTGTCCGCGGCCTGGTAGACCCATTCGTCCCGCGGCTCGATGCCGTGGTCGCGCAGCGTGGCCCGGTACGCCTCGTAGCGCTCGACGATGTCGGACTGCCGCAGACTCCCTACGAAACCGATTTCGATGTGGCCGTGCGAGATGAGGTGCTCGACGGCCGCGCGCGCACCTCCGGCGTTGTCGGGCGCGACGGCGGGCGCCTGCGCGCCAGGTGAGTGCTCCCCGACCAGCACCATGGGCCGGTCCTCCGCGCCGAGGCGCTCGACGGTCTCGGCGTCGACCGCGGTCGTCACCACGATCAGGCCGTCCGCGGCGTCCAGCCCGACCGGCACGCCGACCGGAGGCTCCTCCGGGAACTGGGCGCGCTCCAGGTCGGCCGGGTACGTCTGTACGACGACGACCCGGTGGCCTCCCGCCCGGGCCGCGCGGGACACCCCCGCCAGCACCTTGCCGAAGTAGTGACCACCGACCACCGGCGACAGCACCGCCAATGAGTACTTGCCCCTTACAGATGTCATGCTCACACCCCGTCCTCGTCGACGCTGTGCAAAGTATGGGCTAACAGGGCATGCTACGGGAATGGTCTCGACGGCGCGACCGAATCATCACGAAGATCCAGATAGCCGGTCCGGGAAGGACGGAATTCCCGCCTCACCCCGGGGTGGCCGGTCACGTTCCGGCGACGGCGCGCGACGACCGACGATCGTCGACGTCGCCCGCGCGGCCGGCGTCTCGACGGCTGTGGTCTCCTACGCCCTCAACGGACGGCGCGGCGTGGCGGATGTGACGCGCGAGCGCGTGCTCCGGGTGGCCGACGAACTCGGCTGGCGGCCCGCCACGGCAGCACGCTCGCTGCGCGCCGGCCCCGGCGCCGCCGCCCTCATCGTGGTGCACGACGGCGCCGCCGGGTCGCGCGCCGCATCGACGCTCGACCTGGTCACCGCCGCGTCCGAGGTGCTCGACGCCGCTGACGTGACCCTGGCGGTCCACACGGCGACCACCGTGGAGCAGGCCGCGCACCTCATGCGGCGGTGGTGGGCGGAGCGCCGGTACGCCGGCTTCGTCGTGACGGGCCTGCGGTCCGACGACGCCCGCCTCGCCGCCCTGCGCCATCTGCCCGCCCCCGCGGTCATGGTGGGCGACCCGTCCGCCCCCGCCCCGCCCGCCTGGCGCAGCGTCGTGTTCGACGACGCGACGGCGTTCGCGCAGGTCGGCGAGTTCCTCGCCGACCTGGGGCACCGCAGGGTCGCCATGCTCACCGGCGCGGAGGGCCTGCTGGCGACGCGGCGACGAGCCACCGCGCTCGCGGGTGCGCTGGGCAAGAACGGAATCGATTTCGAAGCGGTCTCCGGCGACGGTGTCGACCGCGCGGCGGCCGCGGTCGGCTCGCTCCTCTCCTCGGGGAGCCACCCCACCGCCGTCGTGACCGACGACGACGTCACGGCCGGCGTCGTGCTGGACGTCGCGCGGCGCCTGGACATCACCGTGCCCTGGGAGCTCTCCGTCGTGGCCGGGACCGACGCCGCCGCGTGCCGGCTCACCACACCCTCGCTCACCGCCGTGCCGTATCCGGTGGAACGCCTGGGGAACGCCGTCGGGCACGTGCTGCTCGGCGTGCTGCACGCCGACGGCACGAAGAGCGAGAAGGCGCCGCCGTCCACGACGGTCGCGGCCGGCGGACTGGTGGTCCGGGGCTCCACCGCACCGCCCGACCCTCGCTGAGAGGCCTGGCGACAGCGAGTCCCTGTTAAACGATTCGTCTGGTGTCGTCCAAGTCATCGCCCGGGCAACGATTCACCCGCCGCCGCAGAAAGGCCTGCGGGGGTGCGGGTGCCGCCGGCCCCACCGCCGAGGAGGGCCGGAAGGCACGCGCCAAGAGGACGACCCGGGAGGGCATCGTGCAACGAGAGAAGAAGGTGCGCGCAGGAATCGCGGCCGGAGCGACGGGGGCACTGGTCGCCGCGTCGGCCCTGGTCGCGCTGGCGGCGGCGCCGTCAGCCACCGCGGCCGTGGGCAACCCGTATGAAGGTGCGACGCAGTACGTCAACCCCGACTGGCGGGAGGACGTGCTGGAGGCCGCCGACATCGCCGGCGGCTCACTCGGCGACGACATGCGCGCCATCGCGAACGAGCCGACTCACGTGTGGATGGACCGCATCCAGGCGATCGAGGGTATCGACCGGCAGCACGGTCTGGTGTGGCACCTCGATCAGGCCGTCGCACAGGCCGGTGGCAGCCCGCTGGTGTTCAACATGGTTGTCTACGACCTGCCCGGCCGTGACTGCTTCGCCCTGGCGTCGAACGGCGAACTGCCCGCCACGGACGAGGGCATGGAGCGCTACAAGACCGAGTACATCGACGCGATCGCCGAGATCCTGGACCGCCCGGAGTACGAGAACCTGCGAATCTCGGCCGTGATCGAGCCGGACTCGCTGCCGAACATGGTGACGAACTCGTCCCACCCGGCCTGCCAGCAGTCCGCGCCGTACTACCGCGAGGGCGTGCAGTACGCCCTCGACAAGCTGTACGAGGTGGGCAACGTCTACTCGTACATCGACGCGGCGCACTCGGGCTGGCTGGGCTGGCCGGACAACGCGAGCGGCAGCGCGCAGGAGTTCGCGAACGTCGTCGGGGGCTCGACCTACGGCTGGGACGCCGTGGCGGGCTTCGTCACCAACACGGCGAACTCGACGCCGCTGGAGGAGCCGTTCCTGACCGATCCGAACCTGCAGGTCGGCGGCGGCCAGGTGCGCTCGGCGGAGTACTACCAGTGGAACCCGGACTTCGACGAGATCGATTGGACCGCGGACCTGTACGACCGGATGGTGGCCGCGGGTGCGCCGTCGCGCATCGGCATGCTGATCGACACCTCCCGTAACGGCTGGGGTGGCTCGGAGCGCCCGACGTCGGCGTCGTCGTCGAACGACCTCAACACCTACGTGGAGGAGTCCCGCGTGGACCGTCGCACCCACCGCGGTGCCTGGTGCAACCCCGACGGCGCCGGTATCGGCGAGCGGCCGACCGTGTCCCCGGCCGGCTACGCGGAGTCGCACCTGCATGCCTTCGTGTGGGTCAAGCCGCCGGGCGAGTCCGACGGCGCCTCCGAGGAGATCCCGAACGACGAGGGCAAGGGCTTCGACCGCATGTGCGACCCGACCTACCAGGCGGACAAGCTCGACGGCAACTACACCGGCGCGCTGCCCGACGCCCCGCTGTCGGGCTGGTGGTTCCAGGACCAGTTCGAGATGCTCGTGGCGAACGCCTACCCGCCGATCGGGGACGGCTCCACGCCGGACCCGACGGACGACCCTACGGACGACCCTACGGACGACCCCACGGACGACCCGACCGACGACCCCACGGATGACCCCACCGACGACCCAACGGACGACCCGACCGATGACCCGACCGACGACCCCACGACCGATCCCGGCACCTGTGAGGCCGAGTTCGACGTCGTGAACGACTGGGGCAGCGGCTACCAGGGCCAGATCACCGTCACCGCCGGCTCCGGCGGCACCACCGGCTGGACCACCCAGTTCACCCTGCCCGCCGGCACCACCATCGGCAGCCTCTGGAACGCCGACTACACCGTCAGCGGATCCACCATCACCGCGAGCGACGTGGGCTGGAACGGCACCCTGGGCGCCGGCCAGTCGACGTCGTTCGGCTTCACCGCCAACGGCACCGCCCCGAGCTCGGCGACGGTGACCTGCTCCTGATCGAGACCTGACGGAGCAACATCCCGCACCGGCATGAGAGGGACCCGTCGGTACCCGGTGGCCGCGTACACGAGACCTCGTCTCGAACGCGTCCAGCAGGGGACCGGCGGGTTCCGCCGTCGGTGGCCGGGCTCGTCGAGACCTCAGGCAGGGACCGTGAGCGTGCCCGCGGCCGCCTTGGCGGCGATGTCCGTGCGGTGCTGGGAGCCGGGCAGGGAGATCCTTCCTACCGCCTCGTAGGCCCTCTCACGGGCTTCCCGCAGGTCCCGGCCCAGCGCGACCACCGACAGCACCCGACCGCCCGCGGTCACCAGCGCGCCGTCGTCGGACAGCGCCGTGCCCGCGTGCAGGACGTGCACGCCGGCGAGCGCCTCGGACTCCTCGATCCCCGCGATCGGGTCGCCCGAGCGGGACGACGCCGGATACCCGGCGGACGCAAGCACGACCGTGACCGCCGCCTCGTCCCGCCAGCGCAGCGGCCCCAGGTCCACGAGCTCGCCACGAGCGGCGGCCAGCATGACGCGGCTCAGCGGCGTCACCAGGCGCGCCAGCACGGACTGCGTCTCCGGGTCCCCGAACCGCGCGTTGAACTCGACCACGCGCATCCCGCGTGACGTGAGCGCCAGCCCGCAGTAGAGGACGCCGCTGAACGGGGTCCCGCGCCGGGCCATCTCGTCGACGGTGGGCTGCGCGACGCGGGACACCACCTCGTCCACCAGGCCCGGCGGCGCCCACGGGAGCGGGCTGTACGCGCCCATGCCGCCGGTGTTCGGGCCCTCGTCGCCGTCGTGGATGCGCTTGAAGTCCTGGGCCGGGGCGAGCGGGACGACGGTCGTCCCGTCGCACACGCAGAAGAGCGAGACCTCCGGGCCGTCGAGGTACTCCTCGACGACGACCCGGCCGGCGCCGTCGCGGGCGCCGAGCGCGACGCGCGCGTGCTCCAGCGCCGCGTCGCGGTCCTCCGTGACGACGACGCCCTTGCCGGCCGCCAGGCCGTCGTCCTTCACGACGTAGGGGGCGCCGAACGCGTCGAGAGCGGCGGCCACCTCGTCGAGGTCCGTGCACACGTGCGCCATCGCGGTCGGCACGCCTGCCGCGGCCATGACCTCCTTGGCGAACGCCTTGCTGCCCTCCAGGCGCGCGGCCTCGCCGCCCGGACCGAACACGGGGAATCCCGCCTCGCGCAGGGCGTCGCCGACGCCGGCCACCAGCGGTGCCTCGGGGCCGACGACGACCAGCTCCGCGCCGATCTCGCGGGCGAGCGCGACGACGGCGGCACCGTCCTGCACGTCGACCGGATGCAGCGTCGCCCCGGCGGCGATGCCCGGGTTGCCCGGCGCGGCGTGGATCTCGTGCGCCTCGCCGCTCACCGCTTCCGCGGCGAGTGCGTGGACGATGGCGTGCTCACGGGCACCGGGACCGACGACGAGGATCTTCACGGGGCTCCAGTGTAGGTACGGGACTCAGTGAGCGCGCGCGTGGATCAGGTCGTGGATGGGGATGATCGCGTCGCGCGCCGGGCCGACGCCGATCGCCGAGATCCGCGTGCCCGACATCTGCTCCAGCGCGTCCACGTAGGCGCGCGCGTTCGGCGGGAGGTCCTCCAGCGTGCGGGCGCCGGAGATGTCCTCCCACCAGCCGTCGAACTCCTCGTAGATCGGTTTCGCGTGGTGGAACGCCGTCTGGTCGGTGGGCATCTCGTCGTGGCGGACGCCGTCGACGTCGTACGCCACGCAGACCGGGACCTTCTCGAGGCCGGTCAGCACGTCGAGCTTGGTCAGCACGAGGTCGGTGAGGCCGTTGACGCGCGTGGCGTAGCGGGCGATGACGGCGTCGTACCAGCCGCAGCGGCGCGGGCGGCCCGTCGTGGTGCCGTACTCGTGGCCGGTCTTGGCGAGGAACGCGCCCTTGTCGTCGAAGAGCTCCGTGGGGAACGGCCCCTCGCCGACGCGCGTGGTGTAGGCCTTGATGACGCCGATCACCGAGTCGATCCGCGTGGGGCCGACGCCCGAGCCGGTGACCGCCCCGCCCGCCGTCGCATTGCTGCTCGTGACGAACGGGTAGGTGCCGTGGTCGATGTCGAGCATGGTGGCCTGGCCGGCCTCGAACAGGACGTTCCTGCCCTCGTCCAGCGCGCGGTTCAGTTCCACCGACGTGTCCGTGACCATCGGGCGGAGCCGTTCGGCGTGCTTCAGCAGTTCCTCGACCGTCTCGTCCACGTCCACGGCGCGACGGTTGTAGACCTTCACGAGCAGGTGGTTCTTCTGGTCGAGGGCGCCCTCGATCTTGGCGCGCAGGATCTTCTCGTCGAACAGGTCCCACATCCGCAGGCCCACGCGGCTGATCTTGTCCGCGTAGGCGGGACCGATGCCACGGCCCGTGGTCCCGATCCGTCGCTTGCCCAGGAACCGCTCCGTCACCTTGTCGATGGTGCGGTGGTACGGCGCGATGACGTGGGCGCTGCCGGAGACCAGCAGCCGCGAGACGTCCACGCCGCGCGCCTCCAGCGCGTCGAGCTCCTCGAACAGGACGTCGATGTCCACCACGACGCCGTTCGCGATCACGGGCGTGACCCCCGGCGACAGGATGCCGGACGGGAGCAGGTGCAACGCGTACTTCTCGTCGCCGACGACGACGGTGTGACCGGCGTTGTTCCCGCCGTTGAACTTCACGACATGGTCGACACGCGAACCCAGAAGATCGGTTGCCTTCCCCTTGCCCTCATCGCCCCACTGGGCACCGACGAGCACCACGCCTGGCATGGATTTCCCACCTTCTCGGGAGTTTGTTGAGCGACGGCGAGTTTACCCGCGACCGCCGACATCGACGAAGAGCGTGCGCGGAGCGGGACCCGGGGCCGTCAGCTGCTGGTGCCGGCCAGCGCTCGCACCTCGTCGACGGAGGTGCCCGAGTCGGCGAGGAACGTGCGGCAGCGGTCGCGCTCCTCCGTCTCACCGATCAGCCCGGCCGCGTCGGACAGGGCAAGCATCGCCCGCAGGAAGCCCTGGTTGGGTAGGTGCGCGGCAGGGATCGGGCCCTGCCCACGCCACCCGGCCCGGCGCAGCGCGTCGAGGCCGCGGTGGTAGCCGGTGCGCGCGTAGGCGTACGCCTCGACGGGCGCGGCGAGAGTGTTGCCCGAAGCGCCGGGGGTGTTGCCCGCACCGTTGCCCGCACTGTCGCCCGCGAGGACGCGTTCCGCGAGCACCGCCCAGGCCAGGGAGGACGCCGGGTTTCCCGCCGCCACGGCTGCCGGGTCGTCCCCGGCGGCGAGGCGGGTGCGGACGTCGGGGAAGTCATCGGGAAGCTCGACCGGGGCGGGGCCCGCGAGCAGGTTGTCGTGGCTCATGTGGACATTCTCCCCTGCTGGCCTCTGTCGTGTTCCACATTTCCCGGAAGGGCCCGATCCGGGCGAATCCTTCCACTCAACCGGTGGGATCGTCGATCTGTGGTTACTCTCGTGAGCATGATCGAGATCGCGACGTCACCGACGACGACGACTCTCGTGATCGCCGGAGAGCTCGATCTGCAGGAACGGGACCAGTTTCCAGGCATCGCGGCTCGCGTCGTCGGTCTACGCCGTCAACTCCTGGTGATCGACATGTGCCGGGTCACCTTCATGGATTCGACCGGCGCGGCATTCCTCATCTCGCTGGCGGATTCCGGCGCGAAGCGCGGCGGCGCCACCGTGATCCGGGGTGCCGACGAGCGGGACCTCTTCGTGCTCGAGGTGTGCGGTGCGATGGACCTGTTCCGGATCGACAACGAGCACCGCTGCGAGCCGGCGACGCCGGCGACCGGGTTCCATGTGGTCACGCCCCGGATGATCGCGGCCGACAGGGCGGACCGCCGCGCGATGTAGCAGGCTGCGCGGCTGAGCCCGGCGGCTCGGGAAACCCGACGGACCCCGCGCACGCAACCGGTCCCCGGCCGCCGGATGCGAAGCGTCGCGACGGCGCCCGCAGGCGACGCAGGAGCCGAGGACGACGGAGCCCGGCGGCTCGGGAAAACACAGTCAGTTCGTGGCCAGGTCCTCGTCCACGATCTCGAGCAGGTCACCGATGCGCGTGACCTCAAGCAGGAAGCGCACCGTCGGCGGTGCCCGGAGCACCCGGACCTTGTGCGGGCTCCGGCTGGCAAGCCGGGCCAGGAACGCGACGCCGGACGAGTCCATGAAGGTCACGTGGTGCGCGTCGATCTCGACCGGGAGCCGGGACCCCTCGGCCTCGCTGATGGCGTTCTGCAGGTCACCCGCGATCTTCGCGTCGATCTCCCCGGCGAGCACGAGCCGGGACCGCTGGTTGACCGTGAGAACGTGGACGCTTGCCGGTTCACCCAGGTCGGGATAGGTGGGCGCGTCCTGCTGCGGCTCGGGCGTGGCAGCCTGGTCGCGCGAGTCCGCGGCCTGCGGCTCGCGGGTCAAGTCGTTCCGGTCGTCCTGCACGGTTCTCCTTCCGAGGCGATCGGCTGCGGTCTCACGCTGTTGGCCGGGGCCGCCATCGGCTCTGATATGTCACTGAGATGATAGAGGTCGGGAGTTCACCTCTCGGACTGTCCCAATCTACGGTTGAATGTCCTGTTGGAACAGAGGCAACGCAGAGATTGTCGAAAGGGGGACCGGATGATAGGCAACTTGTCCTGGTCGGTCCCCCCTGACGGCCCAGGTCAGGGTCGCACACCGCGTGTTCCGCCGCTGCCCGCCGCCCCGATGACGTCGGCCATGGATTCGAACTCGTCGGGGGCGAGCGACGGCGTGTCGCCGGCCGAGCCGCTCCCCGCACCCCGCCGTACCGACCCGCCGCAGGCGCGGCGTCCGATGCCGCCGTCCGTCGGCGATCTCGTGCTGCGCGGCGCCACGAGCATCGGCGTCCCGGTGTTCCTCACCGGTTCCTTCGAGGACGGGCTGCCGCTGCTGTGGGCCAACGAGGCGTTCGAGAAGTACGCGGACGTGAGGTTCACCGATCTCGCCGGGCGCAAGCTGGCCGTGCTGGGCGACAAGCTCGGCGACTCCGACGACTTCAGCAGGCTGCGGGACCATCTGGCCGCGGGTGAAGAGGTGCAGACGATGGCCCGCTCCGCGCTGCGCGGCGGGGTCTCGGGCTGGGTCCAGCTCACCCTGACACCCGCCCGCGCGGCCCACCACGGCCGGGTGACGCACTGGATCGGGATCAGCGTCGACGTCTCGGAACACATGGAGCGCCAGGCGGCCCAGCTCGCCAGCCTCACCATGGAGAACCGGCAGCGTGAGGACAGCGACCTCATCGCGCAGACCACCGAGCTGCTGGCGGACCTCGAGTACCCGTACGTGCTGCGCGACATCGCCGAGCTGCTCGGTCACGTCGTGAGGTGGGCGGGTTTCTACGTGAACGACGACGGCCTCAAGCCCGCCGAGGGCATCGACGTCGCCAACCCGCCGTCGGGCCGCGGACGCCGGCACGCGCGGTACGTCGCCGGGGACGACCAGCCGCGCAGCGGCCCGCATCGCGGCGTCCAGGACCAGCTCGGCGACCCCACCGCCGCGAGCGACGCGACGACCGTCGCCCCGGGCCGGCTCCTCGAGGTGGTCGACAACGTCCAGGACCTCCTCGACGGCAAGGGCGACGAACCGGTCACCCTGCACCTCGACATCCCGCACGCGCAGTACTCCGCGTCCGGCTGGCTGCAACGAGAGCTGAACCGGCGCCTCACGGACGAGATGGGCGGGGTGCCCCGCAGCGTCGTCGTCCATCCCGTGGCCGGGCGGAAGAGCACGCTGGGCCTGCTGGTGGTCTGGCTGGCCGACGTGGGCGAGGACGAGGTCCTGTTCTACGCGGGCACGGACGAGTCCGAGGAGGTCCGGGGCGTGCTCGAGGTGGTCGCGCGCCGGGCCGGGAACGCCATCGACAACGCGCGCCTCTACGCCCGTGAGCACCGCCTCGCGGAGACCCT
Source organism: Myceligenerans halotolerans (assembly GCF_054782975.1). Lineage (NCBI taxonomy): Bacteria > Bacillati > Actinomycetota > Actinomycetes > Micrococcales > Promicromonosporaceae > Myceligenerans > Myceligenerans halotolerans. The sequence continues at coordinate 265,948 of NZ_BAAGRL010000004.1, read as the reverse complement.
GCAGCGCGCGATGCTGCCGGAGCAGGCCGATGTCCCGGGCCTCGACGTGTGGACCTACTACGCGCCCAACGCGGAGCACGCCCAGGTGGGCGGCGACTGGTACGACATCCTGCAGATCTCGGAGGAGGTGGTGGGCCTCGTCATCGGGGACGTCGTCGGGCATGACGTCGAGGCCGCCGCCACCATGGGCCAGCTGCGCTCGGTGGTGCGTTCCTACGCGTTCGAGCTGTTCTCCCCCGGTCAGGTGCTGGAGAAGGTCGACCAGCTCGTCGCGGGGATGGGCATCCCCCGCTCGGCGAGCATGGTGTACGCGGCGCTGCGCAGGAAGGGCTCCGAGTGCGAGGCGATCGAGTACTCCCGGGCGGGGCATCTGCCGCCCCTGCTGCTGCGCGCCGGTGAGGTCATCACCCTGGACGAGGGCGGTGGCGCGCTGGTCGGGTTCGGCTCACGCGAGCGCACCACCGGTACGCACGACCTGCGCCCGGGTGACACCTTGCTCTTCTACACCGACGGCCTGATCGAGCGGCGCGACCGTCCGCTGCGTCTCGGGCTGGAGGCCTTGCTGGAGACCGCCGCGGCGATCCAGGCGAAGGACGCGGCCGGCGTCGGCGAGGAACTGCTGGCGCGGCTGGCCGACAAGCCGGAGGACGACGTCGCGATCGTCGTCGTGCGGGTTCCCGACCCCGAGGGCGACCGTACCCAGCCCACGCTGTCGCCGCGGTGGCGGCGGTGGATGCTGCCGAGCGAGCCGTCGTCGATCGGACGGGCGCGGCACGCGGTGCTGCGCACCTGCCAGGCGTGGGGCATCGAGGAGTCGGCGCAGGCCGAACTGGTGGTGTCGGAGCTCGTGGCCAACGGCGTGCTGCACGGCTGGGGACACATCGCCCTACGGCTCTACGACACGGGCGAAGGGCTGCGGATCGAGGTCGAGGACTCCAACCCGGCGCCCCCGGTCGCGACGGACGGGCACCCGAACCGGCTGGGCGGGTTCGGCATGCAGATCGTGGATCGTCTGGCCGAGTGGGGCTGGCGCCCGTCGGGCACGGGAAAGCTCGTCTGGGCCAAGCTCCGCGACCAGGCGAAGTAGGTCGCGGAAGGGGCTCGTGACCGAGGCCGCGACGTGCCGAGGTGGCGGCACCCGTGGAGCCTGCCACCTCGGCACGGTCCGGTTCACATCTTGGTGCCGGCGCTCCGGAGCTGCTGGCACGCCTCGATGATGCGGGCCGCCATGCCGGCCTCGGCGAGCTTGCCCCACGCGCGCGGGTCGTAGGCCTTCTTGTTGCCGACCTCGCCGTCGATCTTCAGGACGCCGTCGTAGTTCTTGAAGAAGTGGTCGGCGACCGGACGGCTGAACGCGTACTGCGTGTCCGTGTCGATGTTCATCTTGATGACGCCGTTGTCGACGGCCTCGGCGATCTCCGCCTCGGTCGAACCGGAGCCGCCGTGGAAGACCAGGTCGAACGGGCTCTCCTTGCCGATCTCGGCACCGACGGCCTTCTGGATGTCGGCCAGGATCGACGGGCGCAGCTTCACCGCGCCCGGCTTGTAGACGCCGTGCACGTTGCCGAAGGTCAGCGCCGTCAGGTAGCGGCCCTTCTCGCCCGCGCCGAGCGCCTTGACCGTGGCCAGGCCGTCCTCGGGCGTGGTGTACAGCTTCTCGTTGATCTCGGCCTCGTGACCGTCCTCCTCGCCACCGACGACGCCGACCTCGATCTCCAGGATCGTCCGCGCGGCCTGCGAGAGCTCGAGGAGCTCGGCGGAGATGACGAGGTTCTCGTCCAGCGGGACGGTCGAGCCGTCGTACATGTGCGACTGGAACGTCGGGTTCTGGCCGTTCTTGACCTGCTCCGCCTCGATCGCGAGCAGCGGCTTCACCCAGGACTCGAGGTTCTCCTTGACACAGTGGTCGGTGTGGATCGCGATGTTCACCGGGTAGTTCTTCGCGACCTCGGTGGCGTAGGCGGCGAGAGCCAGCGAACCGGCGATGCGGTCCTTGACCGTGGCGCCCGAGCCGTACTCGCTGCCGCCGACCGACACCTGGATGATGCCGTCCGACTCGGCCTCGGCGAAGCCGCGGAGGGCGGCGGTGATGGTCTGCGACGACGTGATGTTGACCGCGGGGTAGGCGAACTTACCGGCCTTGGCGCGGTCGATCATCTCGCCGTATACCTCGGGGGTTGCGATGGGCATCTGCTCCAGCTCCAAGTAACTCGTGGTGTGGGCGGCCGTCGCTTCCAGGTCCGCCCGGGTATGCACCCACGATCTTATGCACGCCAAGGCCCCGCGGCGTGGCCGTCCACAACAAGAACCCCGGTCGCGGTTTGCGGTTCCCGGCCACCGTCCGGGTCACAGGTGCTGGGCGGCCCAGCTGTGCATGGCGATCGCCGCCGCGGCACCGGCGTTGACGGAGCGGGTCGAGCCGTGCTGCGTGATGTGCAGGACGACGTCGCACACCGCCTGCGCCTCGGGCGTCAGCCCTGTGGACTCCTGCCCGAACAGCAGGACGCAGCGCGGTGGGAGAACGTGGCCCTCGATCGGGACGGAGCCCGGGATGTTGTCGATCCCGACGACGGGGAGACGACCGTGGTCGGCGGTGGCCTGTCCCGCGGCCCACGCCGCCAGCGCGGCCGCGTCGGGATGGTGATGGACGTGCAGGTAGCGGTCGGTGACCATCGCTCCCCGGCGGTTCCATCGCCGTCGGCCCACCACGTGCACCCCCGCGGCGTTGAACGCGTTGGCGGTGCGCACCACCGACCCGATGTTCAGGTCGTGCGACCAGTTCTCGATCGCGACGTGCAGCTGCCGGTCCGCCGGGCGGCGGGCGTCCATGTCCGCGACGATCGCCTCGACGGTCCAGTACCGGTACCGGTCAGCGACGTTCCGCCGGTCCCCTGCGGTGAGCAGCTCGGGGTCGTAGCGAGGATCGGGCCGCGGCCCGACGCCGTCGTCCACCGTGGGCCACGCCTCCGGGCCGCCGGGCCACGGCCCGACGCCGACGACGGCGGCACCGTCAGGCGTCACGGGCCATCCGGGACTCCCACAGCATCGCGAGCAGCACGACCCCGGCGCCGGCCAGCGCGAGCAGCAGCGGGCCGGCCACCGACCCCGTCGGCGCGAGCAGCTCGTTGGACTCGCCCTGCCACGGCCAGAGCGAGCGCAGCGAGCCCAGCATCAGGCCGGCGAGCACCGCCATCGTGCCCTGACGACGGTTGTGCAGCAGCCACCGCAGCAGCTTGACGAAGCTCGCAAGGCCCACCACGGCGCCCAGGAGGAAGACCGCGACGAATCCGAGGTCGAGAGTTTCGAGCGCGTGCTGCACCGGGATGTACAGGCCCATCGCCAGCAGGAGGTACGAGCCCGAGACGCCGGGGAGTACGAGCGCGTTGATCGCCAGGGCCGCGCCGATGAACACGTACCAGAGTGCAGGCTCGCCGACCTGGGCCTCCGGCAGGCCCGTCAGCACGAACGCCACGGCGGCGCCCGCGAGGAACAGGACGGCGTCGAGTGCTCCGAACCGGCGCGGCATCATGCGCAGCGGCACCGCGATGCTGACCGCGATCATCCCGAAGAAGACTGCGTGCGTCGGCACGGGGTTCGATTCGAGGAGCGGGGCGATCAGCTTGAGGGACAGCAGCAGCACCACGACCATGCCGACCATCACCGGCAGCAGGAGTGCCCAGTTGACCTCCTTCAGCGCGCGCATGCCCGCACCCGCGCCGCGACCGCGCGCGATGCCCGTCACCAACTCGCGGGCCGCGTGGACGAGCTGGCTCGCGGCGTCGATCAGGTGGTCGTACAGGCCGACGACGAGTGCAATGGTGCCGCCCGAGATGCCGGGCACCGACTCGGCGGCGCCGACGAGCCCGCCCCGCACGGCGTTCAACGGGGCGGACGACCACGTCGTCCCACGGCCGGCGGGCGACGTGGCATGGCGAGGAGACGATGCGTCGTGCTGGGTAGTCACGACACGCAGCGTACTGGCCTCCTCTGACACTCGGACCGGAACACCCGCCCCGCGGTCCGTGTCGTCCCGCCGACCGGACTCGCGGCCGTCGAGGCGGTCGAGGCGGTCAGATCTTCTCGAAGCCCATCCCGGGGAGGTCGATGTCCCCGCCCTGCTCGAAGATGGGCTGCCCCTTCTCCAGCGGGATCGTCAGGCGGGCGACCTCGACGAGCCGGGACGACAGCTGACCGAGGTTCTCCGCGCTGGTGCGGCCCGACGTCCAGAGCATGACCGACGGGCCGTCCACGCGGATCCGGGTCGTCTGGTAGTCGGGCAGCATGAGTATCGACATGAAGCGCGGGTCGAGCACGCGGCGCGCGAAGCCGTCGTCGGAGGCGCGGACCCGCCAGGCGTCGTCGAAGGCGGGATTGCCCACCTGCACGTCCTGTCCGCCGAACGCCTTCTGCAGCTTGTCCCTCCAGCCCTCGGGCGTGAGTTCGAGGCGCGGCTCCGACGGCTCCTCGTCGAGCACGATGACATGGGCGTACCGCTTCCGGGAGAACCTGGACTCGGGGGTGCCCGTCTGCCAGGTGTGGGTGAACGAGATCATGCGGTGGCCCGAGACCTCGCCGTACAGCACGTCCGTGGCCGGCTGCGGCACACCCTGCAGGAACGGTCCGCCCTGCCAGCGGCCGGCCAGATCGGGGTCGGACGCGGCGTCCGGGCGCTCCCACCCGTTCATGTCCGCCCACTCGGCGATGTCCTTCACGCGACGGCGATCGCGCAACGGCCGGGTGGCCAGGATGCCGACGGCGAGCACCACGGCCACGGCCAGGAATAGGACAAAAGGCTCCATGGCGTAAATGTATCGTCAAGCGAGGCCCATGTCCTCACCTGCGGCAATATCAGTGCAGGTCGTTCACCTGCGCGGCTACCAGCTGTGGGCCCTCGACAAGCGTCCCCACCGGATCAGCTCAGCAGGCTCTCCGTGAGAGCCGTGTTGCTGACCGCGACGCACAGTCCGGTCCGGTCGCCGTCGTCCCAGGACGACTCGCTGGGCGCCCAGACCACGTAGCGGAGCCGCTTCGCCTGGTCGCTCTCGCGGGCCTCGGCGCTGAGCTGCTCGGCGCCGCAGACCTGGGCGACCTTCTGTCCGGCGGCGCCGTCGCCGGGCCACGTCGCATCCTCGCCGAAGTCGGTGCGGCCCACCACCTGGGCCTCGTGCGGCGAGTCGCACGGGACCGCGCGGACCGAGTTCACCGCTCCGTCCAGCGGGATCTTGTCGATGCACGATCCGAGCACGAGCTGCACGGAGTTGACCTCCCTGGCCTGGGCGACGTCTGCCGTGATCGGCTCCCAGCCCCGGTCGTTCATCGCGTTCCCGATCGCCGTGAGGACGACGGCGATCACCGCGAGGCCCACGATCGCCGCGCCGGCCAGGCCGAGGTTCCTCCGACGGCGCTTCTGGGCGGCGGCGATCTCGGCCGGGTCCCACCCCGCGTACGACGTCTCGGACGCGTAGTCCTGGGACTGGTCCCGGGTCGGGGGAAACTGCGCCTGCTGCGCGAACGCGCCGGGCCCAGGCGGCGTACCGGTACCGGTGGGCGAGAACGACGGCTGGACTGGCGCGTGCTGCGCGGGAGCCGGCTGGTGCGGGGCGGCCTGCTGCGGGGGAGGTGGCGGCGGTGCCTGCTGGGCGGGCGGTGCGGATGCGGGCGGCGGGGACGGCGGGGCTTGCTGCGCTGGGGGAGGTGGCGGCGCCTGCTCGGCGGGTGGCGTCGATGCGGGTGGCGTCGATGCAGGCGGTGTCGATGCAGGCGGTGTCGGCCCGACGGCGGGCGTGGGTCCGCTCGGCGATGCGAACACCGGTTCGTCGGTGGGTGCCGGGGGGACGGGAGGAGCCGGGTGGGCGGTGCTGAGTGCGGTCGGCGCGGGCCGGTCAGCGGGTGTGGCCGGATCTGCCTCTGACGTCGGCTCTGGCGTCGGGATCGGCTCGGGGGTCGGGATCGGCTCGGGGGTCGGGATCGGCTCGGGCGTCGGCGTCGGCTCGGGCGTCGGTGTCGTTTCCGGCGTCGGAGTCGGCTCCGGTTCCGGCGTCGGCTCGGGGGTCGGCGTGGGCTCCGGCTCCCCTCCCGAAGAGGCTGCCACGGCGGGCACCGCCGGAGGGGCGGCGTCGTCGCCGACGTCCTGCGCCTCGGACTGCTCGGCTCCGGCCTCGCTCTCGTCCCCGTGTGCTGTGGCGACAGCGCCTTGGTTGTCCGGCTCAGCGGCCTGGCCCGTCGGATCGGCCCGATTATCGGCAGACTCCTCGTCGCCGGCGGGGTCACCGAGTGCGCTGCCCTCGGCTGCCGCAGGGTCAGCAGCGGCACCAGCGGCCGGGAGGACGTCGCCAGCCTGACCGTCGCCGGGCTCGGTCACGCCGTCGGTGCCTGCGTCCCGTATGGGATCGGCCTCACCATCGGTGGCGATCTCGTCCACGGCATTCGGATCGCCCGCTCCGTCACGACTGTCCAGGTCTTCCTCGCCGATCCGGTCGGGCTCGTCGCTCCGGTCGGGCTCGTCGCTCTGGCTGCTCCGGTCGGCGGCGTCGTCCTCATGGTCCCGGTCGGCGGCCACGACTTCACCGTCCTGATCGGCGGCCGCGGCGGTCCCACCATTCCCATCAGCCGCGGCGGTCACACCAGCCCCATCCGTATGGTCCACGACGGCAGGCTCTGCACGTCTCACCGGTTTCGCGGCCGATGTCGACTCGACCGGTTCGTTGACCTCTTCGTTGACCTCTTCGTTGACCTCGGGCTGGTCGGGCGACGTCATGGGGGCCAACCTATCGATTTCATCCACGATCGGGTGAATCCGCTGGTGGCTCGCGTCACATCACACCAGATCTCCCCACGCTCGCCGCAGGGCTGTCGGAGCCCATCGAGGCGACGTGTCGTCGCCAGGTCAGTCGGCGAGCTCCACGACCACCGGCACATGGTCGCTGGCGCCCTTGCCCTTGCGTTCCTCCCGGTCGATCCGCACGTCTCGCACCCGCTCCGCCACGGCCGCCGTCGTCCAGGCGAAGTCGATGCGCAGTCCTTGATTGCGGGGGAATGCGAGGCGCTGGTAGTCCCAGTAGGTGTAGGTGTGCTCGGCCGGTACGTGCTCGCGCGTGACCTCGGTGTAGCCCGCGTCCGCGAAGGCGCCGAACGCGGCGCGTTCCAGCGCGGACACGTGGGTCTTCCCGGCGAAGTCGGCGACGTCGTACACGTCCGTGTCCAGCGGAATCACATTCCAGTCGCCCAGGAGTGCCACCTGCGCCTCCGGATCGTGCGCCCAGCCGCGCGCCGCATCCTGCAGCCGCTCCAGCCAGGCGAGCTTGTACTGGTAGTGCGGATCGTCGAGCGCGCGACCGTGCGGTACGTACAGGCTCCAGACGCGCATCCCGCCGCAGGTAGCGCCGATGGCGCGGGCCTCGACGGGAGGTTCCACGTCGAGCATGCCGCCGTCCACGTCCGGCTTCCGGAACCCGGGCTGACCGGGAAACGACGTCGCGACGTCGTCCAGCCCGACCCGGGAGGCGATCGCGACACCGTTCCACTGGTTCCAGCCCGTGCATGCCACCTCGTACCCGGCGTCCGCGAACGCATCGAGCGGGAACTGCTCGGCGCGGCACTTGGTCTCCTGGATCGCCAGGACGTCGAGGTCCCAGCGCTCGAGGACGGCGAGCGTGCGGTCGACCCGCGCGCGAAGGCTGTTGACGTTCCAGGTGGCGATCCGCACGACGGCCAGGCTACGCGTTCACCCTCGCACCCTGGCGGAACGCCGTCCGCCCCGGCACCCGGTCCGGCCGGTGACTTCTATCTGCCCCCCCGCGTCGCCGCACGCGCGGTGAATCGGGTGGCCCCGGCAGGTCCGGCGTCCGTCCCGGGTCTACCCGTGGAACGCCCTCCGGTAGGAGGCCGGGCTCGTACCCATCGCGCGGGTGAAGTGGTGGCGGAACGTCACCGGGCTGCCGAACCCCGCCAGCGACGCCGTCCGCGTCACCGACTCCCCGGCCTCCAGCAGCGCGAGGCTCGCCTGGACCCGCTGAGTGACGAGCCAGCGGATCGGGGAGGTGCCCGTACGGCGCACGAAGTGCCGCGCGAACGTGCGGGGGGCCATATGGGCACGACGAGCAAGCGCCTCCACGGTGATCGGCTCCGCCAGATGGTCGAGGGCCCAGGTGAGCGCATCGCCGACGTCGTCCCGCTCCTCGACGGGCAGCACCGGCGCCTCGATGAACTGCGCCTGGCCGCCCTCGCGGTGCGGCGGAACGACGAGGCGGCGGGCGACCATGTTCGCGACCGCCGGGCCGTGGTCGGTCCGCACCACGTGCAGGCACACGTCGAGACCGGCCGCACTGCCCGCGCTCGTCATGACGTCGCCGTGGTCCACGTACAGCACGTCGGGGCGGACCGAGACCGCCGGGAACCGCTCGGCGAGGAGGCTCGCGTACTGCCAGTGGGTGGTCGCCTCGCGGTCGTCCAGCAGGCCGGCCGCCGCGAGGGCGAACGCGCCCGAGCAGATCGAGACCACCCGCGCCCCGCGGGCGTGCGCGGCACGGAGCGCCTGCACGACGTCGTCCCCGGGGCCGGTCCGCGGGTCGACGACGGCGGGGACGATCACGGTGTCCGCGCCGGCGAGCACGTCGAGACCGTGCTCGGCCGACAGGGTGAATCCGCCGGTCATACGCAGCGGGGTACCCGGCCGGTCGCTGCACACGTCCAACGCGTACCAAGGGCCCTCGATCTCCGGCCGCGGCAGCCCGAACACCTCGACCACGGAACTCAGCTCGAACGGCGCCATGCCCTCGGTGACCAGCGCGGCGATGCGGTGCGGACGGGACGGAGCGGCGACGTCGACAGGACCGACCACGACAGGAGCCGCCGCGCCAGGACCGACCACATCAGGAGCAAGCACGCCAGCGGCACCCCCGTCAGGAACAGACATGGCAGGATCTTAGCGATCCCGGTCGTTCCTGCCTCTCCCGCCCACGGCCGTCCCGCGGCGAGGATCGAGCCATGACGATCACCCCGGACATCACCACCTACGACACCACGGCCGCCGTCGCGTACTTCGGTACCCGGCTCGCCTTCGAGACCGACGTCGCCGACGTTCACGCCGCACTCGCCGGCAAGCAGACCGACTTCACGCTCGTCGACGTCCGCACCACCGACGCATGGGACGCCGGCCACCTTCCCGGCGCCATCCACCTGCCGGGCGGCAAGGTCCGCCTGCGCGCCGAACGGGCCATCCCTCGCGACAAGCCCGTCGTCGTGTACTGCTGGGGCCCCGGCTGCAACGGCGCGACCAAGGCCGCCCACGAGCTCGCCAAGCAGGGCTACGAGGCCAGGGAGATGCTCGGCGGCTTCGAGTACTGGGTGCGCGAGGGCTTCGCCTACGACACGCCCTCCGGCCCGGTCCAGCCGGCCCCGGACCCCCTGGCCGCCCCGCCGCACACGGACTGAGAACCGCCCGGCCACCATAGGGACGCCGCCTCCCACCAGCAGATCGGCCACATCGGCACAGGTTCGGCAGTTACGGTCGCGCTCGGCCGGACACTACTCACGTGTGACGACATCGAGATCGATACCCGGTGGGAGCGGCTCCGTGGGCACCACCGGCGCCTTGTCGGAACCCGCACGTATGACCGCGCCCGGTGACCGCCGTCGGCCAATACCCCTACGCTGCGCCCCATGGGTACCGCACTGATCACCGGAGCGTCCGCCGGGCTGGGACTGGAGTTCGCGTGGCAGCTCGCCGCGGCGCAGCACGACCTGGTAATGGTGGCGCGGAACGAGGAACGACTGAACGAGGTCGCGGAGAACATCCGCACCGTCACCGGCGTACAGGTCGAGGTCCTGCCGGCCGACCTGTCCGTGCCCGACGACGTGGAACGCGTCGCCGACCGCCTGGCCGCGACAGGCGCCGCCGGCGGCCCTCCCGCCGTCGGGCTACTGGTCAACAACGCCGGGTTCGCAACCCCGGGCAACTTCGTCCGCGGGCGCGCGACCAGCGAGATGCGCGGCATCGACGTCATGATCCGCGCCCTGGTACGCCTCAGCCACGCCGCCGTCCAGCAGATGGTGCCGCGCGGACGGGGCGCGATCCTCAACGTCGCCTCCGTCGCCGCCCTCACCGCCGGCGGCACCTACGCGGCCGCGAAGGCCTACGTACGGTCGTTCACCGAAGGCCTCGCCGTCGACCTCAAGGGCACCGGCGTCACCGCCACGGTCCTCTGCCCCGGCTTCACGCACACCGAGTTCCACGAGCGCGCCGGCATCCCCGAGACCGCCGTCCCGAGCTGGGCCTGGCTGGACGCTCCGCCCGTGGTCCGGCAGGCGCTCGCGGACGTGCGTCGTGGCGTCGTGATCTCCACGCCGTCCGTCCGCTACAAGGTGGCCTCGGCACTGCTGCGGGCCGCGCCGCGCTGGGCGGTCCGGGCGGTGGGCAAGGTCCGCTGACGCGCGCCCCGGCGGGCGGTCGGCAACACGGTCGGCACCTTCGTGAGTGATCGGCAATCGGAACTGCCGATCACTCACGAAAGGACCGACCACACCGGCGCGACACCGCCACGTACGCTTGCTCCGTGAGCGCTGACTTCTCCCCCACACCCCGCGAGCAGCTGATCGAACTCGTCAAGGAGCTCGCCGTCGTGCACGGTCGCGTGACGCTGAGCTCCGGCCGCGAGGCGGACTACTACGTCGACCTGCGCCGGGTCTCGCTGCACCACCGCGCCGCACCGCTGATCGGGCACGTGCTGCTGGACCACCTGGAGGAGGCGGGACTCGGCACGGCCGAGGTGGACGCCGTGGGTGGCCTGACGATGGGTGCGGACCCGATCGCCGCGGCCCTGCTGCACGCGGCGGCGTCACGTGGGCAGGACCTCGACGCGTTCGTGATCCGCAAGGAGGCCAAGTCGCACGGCACCGGCAGGCGCGTCGAGGGCCCAGGCATCGCGGGGCGCAGGGTCGTCGTCGTCGATGACACGACCACGACCGGCGGCTCCCTGCTCGAGGCCATCGAGGCAGTGCGGGCCGAGGGGGCCGAGGTCGCCGGCGTGGCCACGCTCGTCGACCGCGACACGGGTGCCAAGGAGAAGATCGAGGCGCTCGGGCTGGAGTACCACTTCCCGATCGGCCTGAAGGACCTGGGGCTGGCGTAGTCGGCTGGCTGTCGGGTGGTCGGTCCTTTGTCGGATGATCGGCCGCTCGGGCGGCCGATCATCCGACAAAGGACCGACCACCCGACAGGGACCGGCCTCAGGCCGGGACCGGTGTCGTTGTGAGGGTGAGGCCGGTCGCGCCCTCGGTGCGGTCGACGGCGACGGTGTCGCCGTCCGTGACCTCGCCCGCCAGCAGGCGCTTGGCCAGCCGGTCACCGATCTCACGCTGCACCAGCCGGCGCAGCGGCCGCGCCCCGTAGGCGGGGTCGTAGCCTTCCAGCGCCAGCCACTCGCGGGCGGCCGCAGTGACCTCGAGCGTGATCCGCCGGTCGGCGAGCCGCTTCGTCAGTGCCTCGACCTGTAGGTCCACGATGTGACCGAGCTCGTCGAGGGTGAGCGCGTCGAAGATCACGACGTCGTCGAGCCGGTTGAGGAACTCCGGCTTGAACGCGGCGCGGACCGCCGTCATGACGGAGTCTCGCTTCTCCGGCTCGTCGAGCGTCGGGTCCACGAGGAACTGCGAGCCGAGGTTCGACGTCAGCACCAGGATCGCCGACCGGAAGTCCACGGTGCGGCCCTGGCCGTCGGTGAGGCGCCCGTCGTCGAGCACCTGGAGCAGGATGTCGAAGACCTCGGGGTGGGCCTTCTCCACCTCGTCCAGGAGCACGACGGAGTAGGGACGACGCCGGACCGCCTCGGTGAGCTGACCGCCTTCCTCGTACCCGACGTACCCCGGGGGCGCACCGACGAGCCGCGCGACCGAGTGCTTCTCGCCGTACTCCGACATGTCGATGCGCACCATGGCGCGCTCGTCGTCGAACAGGAAGTCCGCGAGCGACTTGGCGAGCTCGGTCTTGCCCACGCCGGTCGGCCCGAGGAAGAGGAACGAGCCGGTGGGCCGGTCCGGATCGGCGACGCCCGCCCGGGAGCGGCGGACGGCGTCGGAGACCGCGGCGACCGCCGACCGCTGGCCGATCAGACGCCTCCCGAGCACCTCCTCCATGTGCAGCAGCTTCTCCTGTTCGCCCTGGAGGAGGCGGCCGGCGGGGATGCCCGTCCACGCGGAGACCACCTCGGCGATCTCGTCCGCGGACACCTTGTCCGCGACGAGCGGCGCCTCGGCGTGGGCGGCCTCCTCGGCGCCCTCCGACTCCTCGGCGGCCTCGGCCTCCGCGATCTGCCGCTCGACGACCGGCATCTCGCCGAACCGCAGGCGGCCGGCGTCCTCGTAGCGGCCCTCGCGCTCGGCGCGATCCGCGTCGGTGCGCAGCTGGTCCAGCCGGGCCCGCAGGTCACCGACGAGGTTCCGGCCCGATTTCTCCGCCTCCCAGCGCGCGGTGAGGGACGCGAGCGCCTCGCGCTTGTCGGCGAGGTCGGCGCGCAGCTTGTCGAGGCGTTCGCGGGAGGCGGCGTCCTCGGACTCCGACAGCACGACCTCCTCCATCTCGAGCCGGGTCACGGCGCGCTGCAGCTCGTCGATCTCGACGGGCGAGGAGTCGAGCTCCATGCGCAGCCGCGAGGCGGCCTCGTCGACCAGGTCGATCGCCTTGTCGGGGAGCTGGCGGCCGGTGATGTACCGGTCGGAGAGCGCCGCGGCGGCCACGAGCGCGCTGTCGGCGATGGTCACCTTGTGGTGCGCCTCGTAGCGTTCCTTGAGGCCACGCAGGATCGCGACGGTGTCCTCGACCGACGGCTCGCCGACGAACACCTGCTGGAACCGCCGCTCCAGGGCAGGGTCCTTCTCGACGTGCTCGCGGTACTCGTCGAGGGTGGTGGCTCCGACCATCCGGAGCTCGCCGCGGGCGAGCATGGGCTTGAGCATGTTGCTCGCGTCCAAGGCGCCCTCGCCGCCCGCTCCGGCGCCGACGACCGTGTGCAGCTCGTCGATGAAGGTCACGACCTCGCCGTCGGACGCGGTGATCTCCTCGAGGACGGCCTTGAGCCGTTCCTCGAACTCGCCGCGGTACTTCGCGCCGGCGACCATGCCGGCGAGGTCCAGGGCGACGATGCGCTTGCCCTTGAGGGATTCGGGCACGTCGCCGTCGACGACGCGCTGCGCCAGTCCTTCGACGACGGCGGTCTTGCCGACGCCGGGCTCACCGATCAGCACGGGGTTGTTCTTGGTGCGGCGGCTGAGGACCTGCACGACGCGCCGGATCTCGGAGTCGCGGCCGATCACCGGGTCGAGGGCGCCGTCACGGGCGCGCTGGGTGAGGTCGGTGCCGTACTGCTCCAGCGCCTTGTAGGTGCCCTCGGGGTTGGGGCTGGTGACGCGGCCGGAGCCGCGGACGGCGGGCAGTGCGGCACGCAGGGCGTCCGCGCCCGCTCCGGCGTCGGACAGGATCTGCGCGGCCGGCGAGCGGCCGGCGGCGACGCCGATGAGCAGGTGCTCGGTGGAGACGTATTCGTCGCCGAGCGCCTGGGCCTCCTTGCCGGCGAGGTCGAGGACGCCTCCCATGGCGCGGCTCGCGCCCGGCTGGGCCGTGCTCTCGCCGCTCACCTGCGGCAGTGCGACGAGGGCGGCGCGCACCCGCTGCCCGACGGCGGCCGTGTCCGCCCCGACGGCTTCGAGCAGGCCGACGGCGACGCCGCCCCGCTGCGCCAGGAGCGCCGCGAGCAGGTGGACCGGTTCGAGCTGGGGATTGCCCGCGGCGGACGCCGATTGCAGGGCGTCGCCGATCGCTTCCTGCGACCTCGTCGTGAACTTCGTCTCCATGGGTCCTCCGTCCGCCGTTCGCTTGTCTGCTGCCGTCGACCGGCCCGCTGCGGTCCGCGATCCGACCGCGTCCGATCCAACTATCTCAAAGTTGAGTCTATTCCGCTCAACCTTAGACCGCCTCTACGGCACCACCACTCCAGAGGACCTACGGCAGGCCGGGTGAACTTTAGTCACAATCCGGAGACAAGCCCCGATATCGACTCTTGGCGCCATTGATGTCATGCAGACTTCGGCCCGTGAACTACGCACTGCGGACCGCCATCGGCGCCACCACCATCGCGGCAACCCTTGCCCTGACCGGATGCGTCAAGCTCGACGCCGATGTCTCGCTCAGCGGCGACGACACCTTCTCGGGCGATGTCGTCATCGCCTTCTCCGACGAGGTCCTCGAGCAGATGGACATGTCCCCCGAGGAGTTCCTCGAGGGGATGATGTCCGACAGCTCGGTCGACGTCTCCGAGTACGAGACGGAGCCCTACGCGGAGGGCGGCTACTCGGGAATGACCGCCACCTTCGAGGACGCTCCGCTCGACCAGCTCGAGGACACCATCGACCTGACGATCGACCGCGAGGGGGACGAGTTCGTCGTCCACGGCGAGCCCGTCGCGGAAGACGACTTCGAGGACTCGGCGGACTCGGGGATGCCGGAGCTCGACGCCATGCTCGCCGCGATGCGCCACGAGGTCTCCATCACCTTCCCCGGACCCGTCGCCTACGCCGACGGCGAGGTGGAGGGCACCACGGTCAGCTGGGAATCCACCGGCGGCGAGCCGCTGACCATCGAGGCCCGCGCCAGCGCCCTGACGCAGGAAGAACTCGACGAGATCGCGCGCGCCGAGGCGGAGGCCCAGGCCGCCGCCGAGCGCCAGGCGCTGATCCGGAACATCACCATCGGCGTGGGGGTCGCCCTTGGCGCGGCCGTCCTCGTGGCCCTCGGCATCTTCTTCGGGAGGCGCGCGGGCCGCAAGAACCCGGCGGGCGCCTCGACGGCCACGACCGAGACCACCGCGGCCGAGACCACCGCGGCCGAGACCACCGCGGCCGAGACCACCGCGGCCGAGACCACCGCGGCCGAGACCACCGCGGCTGAGACCACTGCGACCGCGGCCACCGCGGACGACGCGGCCCCCGGGGACGGCTCCGGCGACTCGGCCGACGCGACCAACCGCGATGCGACCGGCCGAGACGGGGCGACGGCCGACGCCGGTACGGCGAGCAGCACGCCGTCCTCCTCGGACTGACCCGCGCGACCTCCAGGCACCGTCGCATCGCACGGGCACGCCGGTATCGCGATCCGATGCCGGCGCGCCCGTGCGGCTTCTTCCGACCGCGGGTCTTGGGCGGTGCGCCGTCCTGCGGCACACTGGCCCGCGTGACTCGTCGCCCGAGAACCGCACGCCGCCTCGCCGCGGCGACCGCCGTCGTGCTCGCGCTCGTGCTCTCCGGGTGCGTCCGCATGGGCCTGGAGCTGGAGCTCGCGCCCGACGACGTCGCCCGGCCCAGCCTCGTCCTCGCCGTCGAGGACCGGGTCCTGGACAACACCGGACAGTCCGCCGAGGACTTCATCGACGCGATCGTCCGGGGCAACGACCCCGCCGATGCCGCGGTCCGGGTCGAGGACTGGTCCGCGGACGGCTACACCGGCGAGCGCTACGTGTACGGCGAGGTCAACACCAGCCAGGTCGGCGCGGCCACGAGTCTTCCGGTGAACGTCGTCCGTGAGGGCGGCGAGTACGTGGTGACGGGCACGCTCGACCTCACGGCCGAGGGGCTGGGGCTGGGCGGCCAGGCATCGCTCGACGACGTGGACTTCGCCGTCGACATCTCGTTCCCCGGTCCGGTCACCGAGTCGAACGGCACGATCAGCGGCAACAGCGTGCACTGGGACCCACCGCTCGGCGCGCCGTACGAGATCCACGCCCGCGGCTCCGCCGTCGACCCGGCGGAGCCGTCCCCGACGCCGGACGCCACCGGAACGGAACCGGACGCCACGCCGGCGTCCGGCGTCCCCGACTGGCTCGTCGCTCTGATCGGCATCGGCGGCCTGGTGATCCTGCTGCTCCTGGCGATCGTCGTCTGGCAGGCGCTGCGCGTCCGGACCCGGGACGACGCCGACCTGCCAGGCGGCCCGTATCAGCAGCAGGCGTATCCACAACAGGGCTACCCACAACCGGGCTACCCTCCGCAGGACTACGCCCAGCCGGGATCTCCGCCGCCGGGACAGGCCTACCCCCAGCAGGACGTCGCTCCGACCACGCCGAACCGCCCGCCCAGCATCCCGCCACGCGGCTGACCGGGGGCGGCCATCACAGGAAGCTGACCGGGGGCGGCCATCACAAGAAGGCAGCCCCACGACCCCTGCGCGCGCAGACCGGCATGCGGTTGGCGACGCAAGCACGAGGTTGCCGCGCATCGCCCGAGAAGGAGGGGCGGTAACCTCATGGTTGCGCCGCCAACCTCATGGACGGCGTGAGTACGATCGCCGCAACCCTCATCCCTGTCGCAACGGAGCCGCCCGATGAGTTCTTGGTCCCCCGACGTCCTCGGCAGTGGCTTCGAGGCGCGATCGCTGGCCGTACCCGATGACGACCGCCCGGCGACGCTCGTCCGGCACGCGGCGTCGACCGGGGCGGACACGGCCAGGCCCGCCATCCTGTACGTGCACGGCTTCGTCGACTACTTCTTCCAGACCCATGTCGCGGAGCACCTGGCCGCTGCCGGCTACCCGTTCTATGCCGTCGACCTGCGGGGATACGGGCGTTCGTTGCGTGAGGGCGACGACCCGACGCACGTCCCCCTGGTGCACGAGCACGCGGCCGACCTGGACGCCGCCGCACAGGCCCTCCGCGCGGCGGGGCACGACAGGATCGTGGTCCTGGGGCACTCCACCGGTGGCCTCATCGCCTCGTTGTGGGCGGCCGCGCGGCCGGGCGCCGTCGTCGGCCTCGTGCTCAACTCGCCGTGGTTCGACCTGAACAGCGGCTGGTTCGACCGCGTGGTCACCACGCAGCTGCTGCGGGGGATCGGTGTCGCCGCGCCGCGGGCCCGGGTCAGCGCGCTGGGCGCCGGCTACGCGACCGACATGCACCGCGACCACGACGGCGAGTGGGCCTTCGACCTGCGGTGGAAGCCCGACACGGAGTTCCCGGTCCGGGCGGGGTGGCTCAACTCGGTGCGCCGCGCCCACGCGCGCCTGGCCCGCGGCCTGTCGCTGGACGTGCCGGTGCTGGTGACGACGTCGGACGCGACGTCCCCCGGCCGCACGCGCGAGGAGAACACCACCACCGACTCCGTGCTCGACGTGAAGCACATGTGGGACCGCGCGCCGAGGCTGGGCGACGACGTCCAGGTCGAGATCATCCCCGGCGGCGCCCACGACCTCGCCCTGTCGCCCGCCCCGGCGCGCGAGCAGTACCTCAAGACGATCACCGACTGGCTCGACGAGCGGTTCTGACGACCGCCCGTCGGCCTCGTCAGCGCAGGTCGCGGAGGTAGGCCGCCGTGCCGCCCGACGCCGCGGTGCGGCGCTCGTCGAGGGTGGCGATGATCAGCAGGACGAGCGCCGCCGGCACCAGGGTGAGGATCCACGGCAGGGGCGAGACGCCCACGCCGAGCTTGGCGAACACCACCAGGACCTCCACGCCCAGGGTGACGATACCGAGCCAGAACGGCGCCGACAGGCGCAGCCGCGACCCCGCCAGCACCGCCATGAGCGCGACGAACACCACGCCGCAGGCGCGGACGGTGAGCGGATCCGTGGCCGTGGACAGCACGGACGGCCCGACGAGCGCGAGCACGCCCGGCGCGAGCGTCCGCCACGACCCGGCGAAGCCCACCGGCCAGGTGGCGATCGCCGGCGCCTCGTGGTCCCGCCGGATCCGGTCCCGCAGCGCCACCCACCCCGCGAGGATCAGCGCCACCCCGAGCGGCGCCGAGAACGTCTCCACGCGCAGCTCGCGGGGCGACCACGCGGCGATCGCGACGAGCGCGGCACACACCCAGACCAGCCAGGGTGCCGCACCCATCGCCCGGCCCGCGGCCAGCCTGCGGACCCCCAGTACGAGCAGTGCCAGGAGCGCGAGCTCCACCACGAACAGCGTGATCACGGCGCCCCACGCCGGCTCCATGTGGGCGAGCACCGACACGGTGCCCAGCACGAGCGCCGGCACGAACCCGTGGCGCCGCAGCAGCCCGGTCAGCCGGGGCCCCGCCGCAGGCCGCACCACCGGCACGCTCAGCGCCAGCACCGCGACGGCGGCCGCCGCCCAGGCCAGCCCGATGACGAACGCCGCATCGGTCGCGGCCGGGATGCCGGTGAACGGATCCTGGATCCGGTCGGTGGTGTACGACGACGCCCTGCGGTCGCCGGGCCAGGCACCAGGCACAGGCGCCACCCGCCACGACTCGATCACGCCGGCGAGCGACGTGAGAGCGGCGATTCCGGCCAGCCCCGTCCGCGCGATGCGCGCCCACGCGTGGCGCCCGGCCAGGAGGGCGGCACCGAGCGCGGCGAACGCCACGCCCACGAGGGCCCAGGCGCGCCAGTCACCGGCGTCGGACCTGGTCAGGTAGACGATGAAGCTCGGCACGACGGCGAGCGCCACACCCGCGCCGGCGAGCGCCCAGGCGTTCCTGGCGCCTCCGGCTCCGGGCGGGCCCGGGTGCGCGTCGTCGTCCAGGGAGTCCGGCTCGTGGCGTCTTCCGGACCTGCCCAGTCGCCGGGCGACGAGGACGCCGACGACGACGGCGCCCAGGGCCGGCGGGAACGTGTACGCCTCCACCAGCCGGATCCCGCTCGACGCGAGGGCCGTCCACAGGGCCGCGAGCAGCAGCGCGCCGGCGAGTGCCCAGACGCGCCTCCGCCCCGGCTCGCGCGCGACGAGCGCGGCACCGGCCGCCAGGATGAGCAGGACGGCGACGGCGATGTCGGGCCCGGCGGCGGGGCGGGCGTACGCGAGGAGGATCGTGATCGATCCGGTGAGCAGGGCGGAGCGTTCCAGCGTGCTGCGGAGGGTGCGGGCGAGGGTGTCGCCGCCGTCGGGCACGCGGGCGTCGATCCGTTCGGCGACGCGTGCCGCGCCGCCGGCCACGGCCGCGACGAACGTGGCGGCGGTGGGCAGCACGTACGGGGAGCCGGAGACCTCGAAGATCATCGCGCCCGCGCTGGTGGTCATGACCGACGCCGTCGGGAGCAGCAGGAACGCCGATCCGGCGCGGACGAGCACGGGCAGGCCCCGCCGGACGGTGAGCAGCAGCACCAGTTCGAGCACGAGCATCGAGGCGGCGGCGCCCGCGGACCACCAGGTGCGCTCGAACACGACGGTGACGACGCCCGCGAGGAACGGCGTCGCGGTCACGCCGAGCACCACGTACCACTCGTCCCGCGGCGTGCGGCTGCCGAGCGTCACCGCGATCGCCACGAGCGAGGCGGCGGCCGAGACGGTGCAGACCGCGGCGACGAGCGACAGGTCGAGCCACGCGAGCACGACGCCCAGTACCACCAGCGGATACACGTAGGCGATGCCGACCAGCCAGGGATGGGTGGGGCGCGGCAGGGTGCCGCGCAGAGCCAGGACGAGGGCGCAGACGGCGAGTGCGCCGGCGGCCGTCGTCGGGCGGGAGAGCCAGGAGCAGACGCCGAGCAGGACGATCACGGCGGCGGCGCCGGTGAGCGAGGCGTGCCGCGCGAGCCGGTGCTCGACGGCGGTCACCGGGCGCCCGCCGATCACGCGCAGGCTTCCCGCCACGCGGGCCAGGGCGCCGCCGGTTTCCTGGATCGCGTCCACGACGGGGCGGAGGCGAGGCCATGCGGAGTGCCGGTCGGCGGTCGCGGCGACGAGCACGGTACCGAGCAGCGCCAGGAGGAGGAGCGATACGACGGCGGGGAGCCCCGGGTGCAGGGCGAGGCCGACCGCCGCCAGGAGCGCGAGGAACGGTGCGGAGAAGCGCTCGGGCCGGGCCGCGCCGTCGCCGGGTGCGAGCCGGGCCGCGGCGAGGGTGGCCACCGCCAGGGCGGCTGTCCCCAGGCCGGCCCAGGCGGGGAGGGCCGAGCCGGCGGCGGCCGTGCCGACGTCGAACACTGGGCCGACGACGCCGTCCGGAGCCAGGAGCCAGCCGGTTCGCGAGGCCGACACGGCGGCGGCCGACAGGTCGAGCACGCGCCCCAGCACGAAGATCGCCGCGGGTACGGCGGCGACCGCCGCGACGGCCCAGCCGCTCAGCAGCAGGTCGTCGCGGGTCCGGGGGGCGAGTGCGCGGTTCACGGATCCGAGCCGGGAGGCCCGGAGCAGGCGCGGCGCGGTCAGCACGGCCAGCGCGGTCCACGCGCAGGCGGCGCCGAGCGGCACCCAGCCAACGGCCGAGTCGTCGGCGACGAGGCCCCACAGCCCGCCGGAGCCGACGACGAGGGCACCGCCGATGACCAGCCAGTGGCGGTGGTGGGTGACGCGGCGCAGTACGGCCACGACGGCGGCGGTGAGTGCCACGAGCGCGGCGGTGCCGCCCAGGCCGGGGAGCCCGTCCGGCTGCGCGACGTCGACCGACAGGACGACGGCGAACGACACGGCCAGGAGGGCCACCGCGTCCAGCACGGTCCTTTCGGGCGCCAGGCGGGAGCCGATACGCGTTCCCGAGACGAGGCCGGCCGCCCGGACGAGCAGCGTCGTGAGCGCGACGCCCAGGAAGGCCACGGCGGGCAGCCACGACGCCGACGGCGGCTCCGCGGGGGAGAGCGCCAGCAGCGGGATTCCCGGCACCGCCAGCACGGCGGCCGACATCCACGCCCGGACCCGTAGCGCGTGCCCCGCGACCGCCGCGGCGAGCACGACGGCGGTCCACACCGCCGTCGTCGTGCCGAGGTGGTTCGTTCCCGGGAGTACCGCGGGCGGGGCGAGGGACCAGAGGAAGACCGGTGCCGTGAGGAAGATCCACAGGGCGAGAGGGATTCCCGTCGCCCGGACGATCCGGAGGTACGCGGCCTCCGGCGTGAACGGCACGCCGAGGTGTTCCCCGAGGCGCGCGGCGAGCGCCGGCGCGACGCGTCCCGCCGCCCACGCGACGAACGCGACCAGCACGGAGGCGCCCGTCCACCACCACGCGGACCACTCCGACACGGCCAGGCCCGCCACGGCCGGCGCGGGCACGAGCGGCACCGCGAGCAGTCCTGCCGAGACCCACGAGCGCACCCGCAGCAGCGCCCCGCCCAGGAGCGCGACGGCGGCCACGGCGGACCAGAGCGCGGCGGTCGCGCCCATCTTCGTCCATCCCGGGGCCTCGGCCGCCGCCAGCGAGACGGCCAGGGCGGCCGGCAGGGCAACGGCGCGGACCACCCGGAGGAGGTGGGACTCCGGCGTGAACGGGTGTCCGAGCCGGTCGCCGAGGCGGCGGGCGATCGCGGGCAGGCCACGCATCGCGCCGAGCGCGACGAACGCGACCAGCACGATCGCCGACACCCACCACCAGGCCGACCACTCGCCGCGCGGCAGGCCCGCCACGGCCAGCAGCGGCACCGCCGGGGCTGCCAGCACGGCGGTGGAGGTCCACGAGCGGGCGCGGAGCGCCCAGCCCCCGCCGAATGCGACGGCGACGACCGCGGACCAGAGCAGCGTCGTCGTGCCCCAGCCGTTCAGCGGCGGGACCCCGGCCGCGAAGCAGGAGGCCAGGAGCGCGAGTGGGAGGCTCGCGGCGCGGACCACCCGCAGCAGATCGGCCTCCGCGGTGAACGGCCGGCCGAGCCCGTCGCCGAGCCGCCGCGCCATCGCGGGGAGCCCGCGCACGGCCGCGAGGGCGACGAAGGCCGTCGCCACGCACGCGCACGTCCACCACCACGCGGTCCACGGCGAGGCGGGCAGCGCGGCGGCGACGAGTGCCGGCAACGCGGGTGCCGCGAGCACGGCGGTGGTCACCCAGGAGCGCACCCGCAGCAGCAGGCCACCGAGCAGCGCCGCCGCGACGACGACCGACCAGAGGAGCGACGTCGCGCCCCAGCCGGACGGCAGCGGCGCGCCGGCCGCTCCCACCGACGCGGCGACTGACGCGAGGAGCGCGGCCGGGACGCCCGCGGCGCGAACGACACGCAGGATCCGCGCCTCGACGGCGAACGGGCCGCCGGAACCGGCACCGAGCCGGTTTCCGAGCGCCGGCAGAGCGCGCATCGCCCCGAACGCGACGAGCGCCACCAGGACGAACGCGAGGGTCCACCACCAGGCCGGCCACGGGGCCGACGTCGTCCACGCGGCCGCCGGAACGCCCGCGGTGGCAAGGACCGGCGCCACCGGCGCCGCCAGCACGGCGACGGACGCCCAGGACCGGACCCGCAGCAGGTAGCCGCCCGCGAGCGCCACGGCGACGACCGCGGACCACAGCACCGCGGTGGCGCCCGTGCGGGTGAGCGGGAGGATCTCGGTCGTGGTGAACGACACCGCGAGCGCGGCCGGGAGCGCCGCCGCCCGCACGATCCGGAGCGCCCTGCGCTCCACGCCGAGGCGGGTGCCGAGCCGCTTCGTGATCGCGGGCAGGACCCGCGTCGCCGCCCACGCCACGAACGCGACGAGTGTCCACGCCGCGACCCACCACCAGGACGACCATGCGGAGCCGGGCAGGCCCGCGGCGGCCGACAGGGGCACCGCGAGTGCCGCGACGAGGCCGGCCGACGCCCACGTCCGCACGCGCAGTCGGTGCCCGACCAGGATGAACGCGGGTGCCAGGACCGCCAGCACGACGGCGCGCGCCAGTGCCGGGTCGAGCCCGCCGAGGAGTCCTGCCTGCATCGCCAGCTCGACGTCGACCCAGCACAGCACGGCCGCGAGGGCGGCGACGGCCTCGCTCGTGGTCCGGAGGCCGCCGCGGCGCAGGAGGGCCGCGACCGTCGCGGCCGTGACGGTCACGATCCCGGTGACGATCGCGCGCAGCGCCAGGTTGTCGCCGAACGTGAAGAAGACGAACACGATGGCCGCGACGGCGAGCAGTGTCGCGCCGGCGCCGGCGAGGATGGGCTGGAGCGACACGCCTCCGCCCGGGGTCGGACGGGGGCGGGACGGCTTGGCGGGGGGCCGGGGTGGTGCCGTGGGACGGGCGGGCGACGGCGGCCGGGGTGCCGAGCGGCTGCGTCCGGCCGGGACGGCGACCTTGGCGGCGAGACGCAGGCCGGCGGGTGGCGGTCCGGCCGGGACGGCTGGTGTCGCCGGATCTGCCCCGACGGAGCCCTCCGGGCGGGCCGGGTGCTCCGGCCGGGTCGGTGAGACGGTCGGGGCCGGGAACTCTTGCCGGTCGCGCTGCCGATCGCTCGGCCGGGCCGGGGCCGGCCGGCCGTGTCCTGCCTGCCGCTCGTTCCGCGTCCGCTCCTGGGCGGTCCGCATCCCGGTGATCACCTCGGCGCGCCGCCGCAGGACCTGGGCGGCCTCGAACGACAGCCGCCGCACCTCGTGCGCGCGCTCGACGCTCAGATCGAGGCCGCAGGCACCGCACACCGGCCGGTCGAGTGCGGACCCGCAGTCGGGACACCTCCACGTGTCCTCGAGCCGGCGCGCGATGTCATGCCAGGGACTCCTGGTCTCGGTCATGCGGCCAGCGTGGCGGAGCCCTGGCGAGCTCAAGAGGATTTGTCGGGCTCCGACCGGAATCTTCCCAGGGTCTCCCCAGGTACCGATCCGCGGCGTCACGGAATCGCGCGGCGCGGGCGGGCGTCATGGCCCCGCATCGTCGCGTCCGAATCCCGCTAGCCGCTTCGCGGGACGGCGGCGCAGGATGGGACTCATGACCGACGTCGTACACGATTCCCCCGTCGCCCGGGACACACCGGACGGCTCGCTCTTCGCCGAGCGGTACCGCGCGATCGCGGCACGCGACGCGCGGTTCGACGGACAGTTCTTCACCGCGGTCCGGACCACCGGGATCTACTGCCGCCCGTCGTGCCCGGCCCGGACGCCGAAGGCGGCGAACGTCACGTTCTACCTGACCAGCGCGGCCGCGCACGACGCCGGGTTCCGGGCGTGCAAGCGCTGCCTCCCGGAGGCGACGCCCGGCACACCCGAGTGGAACCTGCGCCGGGATCTGGCGGGCCGGGCGATGCGGCTGATCGCCGACGGCGTCGTGGACCGCGACGGGGTCGACGGACTGGCCGTCCAGCTCGGCTACTCGGTGCGGCAGATCAACCGGCTGCTCGTCGCGGAACTGGGCGCCGGCCCGCTCGCGCTGGCACGCGCACAGCGCGCCCAGACCGCGCGGGCGCTGCTGACCGGCACGGACCTCAAGCTGGCCGACGTCGCGTTCGCGGCCGGTTTCGGCTCGATCCGCCAGTTCAACGACACGATCGCGGAGATCTTCGCGGCCACGCCGTCGGAGATCCGGGCGCGGGCGCGCGGGCGGCGCACCGGTACCGATGGTGGTGTGGTCGGGGGTTTTCCGCGTGGTCGGGCAAGTACTCACCCGACCACGTGGAAAACGCCCGACCACGATCCGCACCGCGACCTGCCCGACGCCGTGGACCACGGCGCGGAGCGGCAGTCGCTCCGGCTCAGCCTGCCGGTGCGGCTGCCGTTCGACGCACGCGGGGTGCTGGAGTTCCTCGCCGCCCGTGCTGTCGAGGGCGTGGAGTCCGCGGACCTCACCGGCCCGGAGCTCCGCTACGCCCGGACCCTCACGCTCCCGCACGGCCCGGGCGCCTTCGAGGTGCGCTACCGCGAGCCGGACGGGCAGGAGGACCTGGTGCCGGGGAGCCCTCCGGACGCGGACCGCACCGGGAGCGTCCCCGTCACCGTCGAGGTGACCCATCTCGCCGACGTACCGGTCGCCGTGTCCAGGATCCGGCGGCTGCTGGACCTTGATGCCGACCCGGTCGCCGTCGACCGCGCCCTGGCCGGCGATCCCGTCCTCGCCGCGAGCGTCACCGCCGTCCCCGGGATCCGCGTGCCGGGCGCGGTGGACGCCGCCGAGTTGCTCGTGCGGGCGATCGTCGGACAGCAGATCAGCGTCGCCGCCGCCCGGACGCACCTGCGCCGGCTCGTCGGCGCCGCCGGGACGCCGTACGTGTCGGGCATCGCCGGGCTCGCGCGGCTGTTCCCCACGCCGGAGCAGGTGGCCGACGGCGCACGCCACCACCTGCGGCTCCCCGCCCGCAACGTCGACACCATCGAGTCGACCATGCGCGCCCTCGCCACCGGTGACCTCGTCGTGACCGTCGGCGACGATCCGGCGGAGCTGCGCCGCCGGCTCGTGGCGCGCCCCGGGATCGGTCCCTGGACGGCGGGCTACGTCGCGCTGCGCGTGCTCGGCGACCCGGACATCCTCATGGACGGCGACGTCGCCCTGCTGGCGGGCGCGCGCACGCTGGGCCTGCTCGACGGCGAGGTCACGCGGTCCCGCCAGTTCCGCGCGCTCGCCGAGCGGGGCGCGGCCTGGGCTCCCTGGCGCTCCTACGCCGCCATGCATCTCTGGCGTGCGGTCTGACCCGGCGTCGCATCCGCCGGCTCGTACGCCCCGGCCGACGGCGCTGATCCTCCGGCCGGCGAAACCCGCCCGACACCCACTCTCGCGGAAGGAACTCACCATGCACGCCACCACCCTCGACACCCCGGACGGGCCGTTCACGATCATCGGGTCCGAGTCCCCGACGAGTCCGGCCGCGCCTGACGCCGCCGTCCTCGCCTCCGGCTGGACCGAGGACGCCGACTCCCTCCTCGCCCTGATCCATCGTTCCCTGCGGACGTCGCCCGCCGTACGCCCACGGCGTTCGTCGCGGCCCGCCGATCTCACGGCCGCCGCCATCTCGCGACGGACCGGAACCATGAGTACCGGGGACGACATGCCGCCGTCCGCGAACCTCCTCGCTACAGCCGCTGCAGCCGTCGTGGCCTACTACGACGGCGACCACGACGCCCCCTCACGCGTGCCGGTCCGGCAGGCGAGCGGCGAGTACCGGACGCACGCGTGGGACGTGCTGCGCGACGTGGCCCCCGGCGAGCGGCTCACCTACACGGAGTACGCGGCCCGGACCGGCCGGCCCGCCGCGGTGCGCGCCGCGGCGGGGGCCTGCGCGATGAACGCGGCGGCACTGTTCGTGCCCTGTCACCGCGTGCTGCGCACGGACGGCACGCTGGGCGGCTTTCGCTACGGCCTGGACATCAAGGAGAGCCTGCTCCGCCGGGAGGGCCCGCAGTCCACACCGTGACCAGGCCCGTTGTTGCCGGTCGCCGAACCGCATGCCGGAGTCGCTGATCGCGGGCCAGGGCCGAGGTGCCCCGTCCATCCATGCGAAGGACAGTGGGTGACCGAGAGGCCGCCTGGCGGGCGAGCTCGCCCGCCAGGCGGCGTCGGGGACCTGTCAGCCCTTGACCGCCCCCGCGAGCATTCCGCGCACGAAGTAGCGCTGCAGCACCAGGAACACGATCACCGGCACCACCATCGCGATGAACGCGCCGGCCGACAGGACGTGCCAGTCGCCGCCGCGCGAGCCCGCGAGCTCCGCGATGCGCACGGTGAGCGGGAAGGTCCGCAGGTCACCCATGACGAGGGCCACCAGCAGGTCGTTCCACACCCACAGGAACTGGAAGATCGCGAACGCCGCGATCGCCGGGGTGAGCAGCGGCATCATCACCTGGAAGAAGATCTTCACGTGCCCGGCGCCGTCGACCCGCGCCGCCTCGACGAGCGACCTCGGCACGTCCTTCATGAAGTTGTGCAGCAGGAAGATCGCCAGCGGCAGCGCGAAGATCGAGTGCGACAGCCAGATCGTCCAGAAGGTGCCGTTGACGCCGAGGTCCACGTACGCCGACAGCAGGGGCACGAGCGTGATCTGGATCGGTACGATCTGCAGCGCGAACACCGCGATGAACAGGATGTCGCGCCCCTTGAAGTCAATCCACGCGAAACCGTAGGCGGCCAGCAGCGCGATGGTGATCGGGATGAACACCGCGGGCAGCGTGACCACGAACGAGTTCACGAAGAACTCGGCCAGGTCGGCCGAACCATACAGCGCCGTCTCGTAGTTGCGCAGCGAGAAGACGCCCTCGCCCGCGGCGGCGTCGCCGAAGACCGTCCACCACCCACTCGTGCGGATGTCCAGCTCCGGACGGAACGACGTGACGAGCAGGCCGAGGCTCGGCACGGTCCAGAGGATGGCGATCACGATCGCGAGGGTGCTGGCCCACGGGTTGCTCAGGGCCTTCCGCGCCTTGCGCGCGCGGCCGCCGATTCCCAACGGCACCCCAGGCCGGACGGGCCCGGACGCCGGCGTCGTCGTCTCCGTTGCGGTCATCGGATCTCCTCCACCTTGCGCTGCTGGCGCACGTTGTACACGACCACCGGGACGACGATGACGAACAGCAGGACGGCGAGCGCCGCGGCCATGCCGGCGTCCTGCTGTCTGAAGCCCTGGTCGTAGAACTCGAGGGCCACGATCGACGTGTCGAACTGCCCGGCCGTCATCGTCCGCACGATGTCGAAGGTCTTGAGCGTGGTCATGGCGATGGTGGTGAGCACGACGATGAGCGCCGGGCGGATGCTCGGGATCGTGATGCGCCAGAACATGCCGAACCCGCTGACGCCGTCGAGCCGGGCGGCTTCCGTGATGTCGGTCGGGATGGCCTTGATCGACGCCGACAGCAGGGTCATCGCGAAGCCCGTCTGGATCCAGACGAACACGACCATGATCAGGAAGGTGTTCAGCGGCCTGCT
This sequence comes from Myceligenerans halotolerans, assembly GCF_054782975.1. Taxonomy (NCBI): domain Bacteria; kingdom Bacillati; phylum Actinomycetota; class Actinomycetes; order Micrococcales; family Promicromonosporaceae; genus Myceligenerans; species Myceligenerans halotolerans. The sequence goes on along the minus strand of NZ_BAAGRL010000004.1, from coordinate 238,429 downwards.
CAGCAGCCACTGCTGCGGCTCGCCGCCGAGCCACACCAGGACCTGGTTGAGCAGGCCCGTCTGGTCGACGCCCTGCGGTTTGAACTCGTAGACGAACTTCCAGATGATCGACGCGCCCACCATGGAGATCGCCATCGGCAGGAAGACCAGGCCCTTGGCGAACTTCTCGAACCGGCTCCGGTCCACGAGGTAGGCGTAGACGAGGCCGAGGAAGGTGGCGACGAGCGGCGCCACGAGGACCCACAGGGCCGTGTTCCCGAGCACGATGAGGAACTGGGGCTCGGTGAAGGCCCGCACATAGTTGTCGAGGCCGATGAAATCGCCGGAGTTGCGGCGCAGGAACGACGTCCAGATGGTGCGCACCGCCGGATACACCAGCCCCGCCAGCAGCAGCAACAACGCCATGCCGGTGAAACCGAAGCCGACGAACCAGCGCGACGGGTTCCGCGGGCGGTCGACGACGAAGAGGATGATCGCCATCAGTGCCACGAACAGCCCGATCGCGAGCAGCATGAGAAGCAGCTTGTGCACCGGGTCGTCACCGGCGTGCAGTAGCCAGTCCAAGGGAGTTCTCCTGACTTGTGGGGTGCGGTCCGCGTCATCGGGGACCCTGATCTGCTGAGACGGCCCGGCGGTGACGCACACGAGGTCGCGTCATCGCCGGGCCGGAGCGGGGAGGTCGTGCGGGCCGGCGACGCCACCCGCCCGCACGACCTCAGGTGCGATCAGTCCTACGGCCAGGACTGCTCGATGTCGCCGGTGACTCGCTCGGTCGACCGGTCGCTCGCGAACCACTCGGTCATGCCCGACCAGAACGAGTCGGTGCCGACGGCAGCCGGCATCAGGTCGGACGCGTCGAAGCGGGCGACCGTCGCCTCGTCGGCGAGGATCTCACCCGACAGCTTGTCGAAGTCGCTCGCCAGGTTGTCCAGGTCGAGACCGTTGTTCGCGCTGACCCAGCCACCCGCGGGCGTGGCCACCGCCTTGGCGTTGGCCCAGTCGGAGCTGGACAGGTAGGTCTGGAACGCCACGACCTCAGGACGGTCCGCGAACGCGCCGATGAACTCGCCGGCCACCAGCGTCGGCTTCTCGTCGGTGGTCAGTGCCGGCAGGTAGAACGCGTAGACGTCACCGTCGGGACCCACCTCGGTGCCCTCCGGCCACTGCGTCGCGTAGAAGTTCGCGGCGCGGTGCATCCAGCAGTTCCCCTCGAGGATCGGGTAGCCCGCGTCCGTCCACGAGGCGGTGGCGATCGAGTCGACGCCGCCGAGGCCGCCGTTCACGTAGTCCGGGTTCTTGAGGATCTCGCCCGCCATGTCGAACGCCTCGACGATCTGCGGGTCGTTGAACGGGATGTCGTGGGAGACCCACTGGTCGTAGACCTCGGGGCCGGCGCTGCGCAGCACCGCGTCCTCGATCCAGTCCGTGGCCGGCCAGCCGGTCGCGTCACCGGACTCCACGCCCGCGCACCACGGCTTGGCGGCACCTTCGGTCCCCTCGGCGATGGTCTCGGTGAGCGCGAGCATGTCGTCCCAGGTCTCCGGGATCTCGTAGCCCGCGTCGGCGAACATGCCCGGGGAGTACCAGACGAACGACTTGACGTTGGAGCCCAGCGGGGCAGCGTAGAACGTGCCGTCGACCGTCCCGTACTCCTTCCAGTCCTCCGCCCAGAACTCGTCCGTGTTCGCCTCGACCGAATCGGGCGCCGGCAGTACGGCGTCGTACTCCGTGACGAGGGTGTTCAGCAGGCCCGGCTGCGGCAGGATCGCGATGTCCGGCGGGTTGCCGGCCTGGACGCGGACGGGGAGCTGCGCCTCCATCTCGCGCGACCCCTCGTACTCGACCGTGACGCCCGTGCACTCCTCGAACGGGTCGTACGACGCCTCCTGTGTCACCGCCTCGGGTTCGACGATCGTGGTGTACACGGAGACCGTGGTGCCCTCGAGGTCGCCGAACTCCTCGTAGGCCGAGCAGTCGATCTCGAACGCCCCGACGTCGCCGTCGTCGCCTCCGGATCCTTCGTCTGTGTCGGCACAGGCGCCGAGCACGAGCGCGGTGCTTGCGACGCCGGCTGCCAGGGCGAGGCCCCGGCGGCGGCCGCCGAACTTCTGGATCCTCATCGGTTCCTCCACTGCCATGTGGTAAACGATTCTGACGTGCAGGTACGCCCTGGCCCATGGCCAAGGGGACCCGAGACCAACGGAACCCCGGTTCGCGGCTGTACGCAACCATTTCAACGTTGTTGCAAGATTACGAAACCGTTGCGATCGCTTCGGCATCTCCTGAAGCCTCTTCGTACCGAGCATAGGCACGGATCGCCGCGGCGGCTCGGTACCTCCGGCGAGTCCGGCGACGTAGGCTTGTCCCGGCGCCCCGCCCACCGTGGGGGGCGCCGCCACCATTCCCCCGCCGCCAGAAGGACGGACATGATCGAGCTGAGGACCCCCCGCGAGATCGACGAGATGCGGCCCGCCGGGCGTTTCGTGGCCGAGGTGCTCACCACGGTCAAGGCCGCGGCGAAGCCGGGCGTGAACCTGCTCGAGCTCGACGAGATCGCCCACAAGATGATCCGCGACCGTGGAGCCGAGTCCTGCTACATCGACTACCACCCGTCGTTCGGCGCGATGCCGTTCGGCAAGGTGATCTGCACATCCGTGAACGACGCCGTGCTCCACGGCCTCCCGTTCGACTACGTGCTGCGCGACGGCGACCTGCTGTCGATCGACTTCGCGGTGGCGGTGAACGGCTGGGTGTCGGACTCGGCGCTCTCCTTCGTGGTGGGCAATCCCGTGCCGGGCCGTGGCGAGTTGGCCGACCTGGGGCGACAGCCCCGCTCCGGAGGTCTGGACAGCTCTACCTACGAGAGCAGCGCGAAGCTCATCCGCACGACCGAGGTCGCCCTCCAGGCCGGCATCGCGGCCGCCACCGTGGGCAACAAGGTCGGCGACATCTCGGCGGCCATCGCCAAGGTGGGGCGCAACGCCGGGTACTCGATCAACACCGACTTCGGTGGCCACGGAGTGGGCCGCACCATGCACGGCGACCCGCACGTGCCGAACGACGGGCGCGCCGGGCGCGGGTTCCCGCTGAAGCCCGGCCTGGTCATCGCGATCGAGCCGTGGTTCCTGGAGACCACCGACGAGATCTGGACGGACCCCGACGGCTGGACCCTCCGCTCGCAGGACGGCTCCCGCGGCGCCCACAGCGAGCACACGATCGCGATCACGGAGGCCGGCCCGGTGGTCCTCACCGCGCGGGACTGACCGGCGTCCAGTCCGATCGGTGTCTCAGATCGGCGTCGGACCGACCGGCGTCGATCAGCCGATCACACGGACAGCAGCACCGGAACCAGGCCGTCGTCGTCCAGGGTTCCGGTGACCTCGTCCGCGCCGGCCTTGACGTCGTCCGGGGAATGCCCCATCGCGACGCTCCGCGAGGCCCAGGCCATCATCTCGAGGTCGTTCACGCCGTCGCCCACCGCGATCGTGCGGTGGGCGGCGACGCGCAGCGTCCGGCGGATGATCTCCAGCGACGTCGCCTTGCTCAGACTGGTGGGCGTGACGTCGATCCAGTCGTCGGCGGCGGGGACCGCGGTGACGTCGAGCGAGCGCAGCGGCTCGAGCAGCCGCTCGACCACGCGCGGTCCCTTGACGATGGCGCGCGTGACCGGAACGGACCAGAGATCGGCGAGCGGCACCACTTCCTGCTGCCCGTTCACCTTCCCCTGGGGAAAACTGTCGAGCACGCGGTAGCCCCAGCCGATCTCCTCGACGGCGAGGTTGACCTCCGGTACGAGGGCGAGCGCGCGCTGCAGCACGGGTTCGGGGTCGAAGGTTCGCACGTCCTCGAGCGTGTAGCCGCCCGCGGCGCCCAGGGTCAGCCGCGCGGTGACGGCGCCGTTCGACGCGACCACCCAGCCGGTCTGGATCCCCAACTGGTCCGCGACGGGCAGGATGCCGACGAGCGAGCGCCCGGAGGCGAGGACGACGTGATGTCCGGCGGCCCGCACGCGCGCCACGGCCTCGCGGACGTTCTCGGTGATCTCCAGGGTCCCGGAGGTGGCAATCGTTCCGTCGATGTCGAGGGCGACAAGCGCCGGTTCCCCGAGGGATCCGGGGACGGTATGAGCGGTCACGCTCTGGGTAGCCCGCGTGGCGGACAGTGGCTCCAGTTGCATGCCGCAGACCTCCGATGTCGCCGCAATAAAATCTCACCCACCGGTGAGACTGGTCACAAGCTACCGGATTGATGCGACTGCACATAGCGATGTCCGTGATTCAGGCGAAAGTGGGAATACCGTTCACGTCACGGACGCCCGTCCAACAGTGAACGCAGCACCGCCACGACACCGTCGTCCTCGATACCTCCGGTCGTCTCGTCGGCCGCGTCACGAACCCGCTCCGAGGCGTGCCCCATCGCGACTCCACGCGCCGCCCAGCGCAGCATGTCGATGTCGTTCGCCCCGTCACCGACCGCCAGCGTGCGCTCCACCGGCACGCCCAGTTCCTGGCGCACCCGCTCCAGGCCGGACGCCTTCGTGACGCCCATCGGCGCGATGTCCATCCACGCCGACCAGCCGACCGCGTACGTCACGTCCTCAAGCCCGACCGCCTCGGCGAGCCTGTGGAACTCGTCGCTGGAACTGCCCGGCGCGCGCACGACGACGCGTGTCACGTCCGCCGACCACAGCTCCTCGAAATCCACGATCTCGTGCTGGCCCTGCAATTCCCCGTCGGGAAAGTGCTCGGTCAGCCGGAAACCGATACCGACGTCCTCCACCGCGTAGCGGGCATCGGGCAGTTCCTCACGCAGGAGGCGGAGCGCGGGGCCGGGGTCGAACGTCTCGACGTGCTCGAGCTCGTAGCCCTCGGGCGCGTTCGGGTCCAGGCGGGCCACCACGGCGCCGTTGGAGGCGACCATCCAGCCGTCGTCGATCTTCAGTTCCGCGGCCAGGGGCGTCATCGCGATCAGTGATCGGCCGGACGACAGGACCACGTAGTGGCCCGCTGCCCGGACGGCGGCGACCGCGTCGCGCGCGGCGTCCGAGAGCTCCTCGTCATAGGTGACGAGGGTCCCGTCGATGTCCAGGGCCACGAGCCAGTCACCCGCGCCGCCCGGCGGCGTCGTGGCGGCCGCCTCGAGTTCCGGAGTAGTCACGCCCTGCACTGTACGACCACCGGCCTGCCGCGCGCTGGAACACCACATGGCGAGCAGTCGAACGCCGGAGCCGCGGGCCCGGCGGTCACATCCCGCGCGTCCCGCGCGCACCACGGCCCGCCGGAAGACCGCCGGCCGGATCCACGGGGCGCTCCTCGGCTCGGCCGCCGGCGCCGAGGACCGCGAGCGTCACCAGGGGGACGGCGACGAGCAGGCAGAGCATCCCGATACGGAGACCGAAGTCGTTGATCAGCGACCCGATCACCGCCACCAGCCAGACCGCGGCCACGGCCGGTCGCAGCAAGGGCCAGGCACGGCAGGCCGGGTCGGACCACGCCGGCTCCAGCCTCCGTCCCAGCAGGGGCGTGAACACGACGAGGGCCACGGCCAGCAGCACGAGCACCGTCACCCACACGGAGGGCCCGGCCAGCACCGACCGCGCGGCATAGGCGGCCTTGCGCGCCAGGAGGGACCATGCCTCGCCCTCGATCACGTCGGCCACGAACCGGCCCAGGTGCGACCGCTGAACAGCCGGCCGCAGCCAGTCCGCGACGCCGATCGCCGCAACGAGCACGGCACCGGCCGCGGTGACCGCGACGACGCGCCGGACCCTGAGCCTTCCGCCGTAGGCCGCGATGCCGAGCACGGCGAAGGCCGGCACGAGCGCCGGCCCGCCGCCGAGGTCCGCGCCGAACCCCGGCAGGACGTCCACGATCACCGCCACGAGCCCGATGCCGCCCACCGCCGCCGCGGCGAGTCCGCGCCGGCCCCGGGACACGAGCCACTGCGCCAGCGCCGCGGCGAACACGACCCCGGCCACCGCGTACACGCAGAACGTCGGGTTGCCGAACCCGTAGAACCGCGCGCCGTAGGTGGGCGCCGCGCCCAGCGGCGCGGCCCGGTTGAGCACCGTGGAGGCCAGTCCGTCCACCGTGAGCACGGCGAACGTGACGCCGGCGAGGAAGCCGGGCCGGGCCCACGTCGGCCGCGCCGGGACGACCGCGGCGAGGCCCGCGAGCAGGCCCGCGATCGCGACCACCGCGGTGCCCAGCGCGAGGCCCGGCAGGGGGAACCGCCACCATCCCGTCAGTGACGCGAGGAAGCCCGCCACCGGCGCGGCGCTCAGGAACAGCGCGGCGCCCACCGCGGCCGTCCGGGCCCTGCCCGCACGCCCCCGGGCCCCCGCCCACCAGCACAGTCCCGCGAGCGCGAGGGCCGCCCAGAATCCGCCCTCCACCAGCACGGTGTAGGCGGCGCGGCGGCCGTGGTCGCGCTCGGTGAGGTCGGTGAGCGCGTCGATCGTCTCCGCCGCGGTCTCCGGCCGGTCCGCGCCCCGGACCAGCGGCGTGTCCTGGAGGCCGCCGGTCGCCGCCGGTCCCGCCGCGGCGAGCAGGGTCGCGGGCAGGTCGCCCGCGCGCGCCACGCCCGTCGTCCGGGTGGCCGACGACGTGAGATACCGCGGCCCGGGGTCGTCCGCCCCGGCGGCGCGCAGCACCAGCCCGATCCCGAGCTCCGGCTGCTGACCGCGCTGGTTCGCCAGGTCCGCGACGACGACGGTCGCGTCCGCCGGGACGGTCTCCAGCACCTTCCGGACCTCGGCGTCAACGGCGGCCACCCGCGCGGCGCGCAGTTCCTGGGCGTCGGCCCGGTCGAGCTCGTCGCGTGCGAGAAGGGCGCTTCCGGCGTCGACCACGGTGACGGGGCAACCGAACGCCTCCGGCCCGACGTCGTCCGCGTATCGCTCGACCGCGCCGTCGCCCCGGGCCACGGCGACCGCCGCGCCCGGCCCGACCGCCGTCGTGCACACGCCTGCCAGGGCGTCGCCGAGCCTGCCGAGGTGCGCGCCGTAGGCGGACCCGCGTTGCAGTGCCTGCCAGTCAGCCCATCCGGCGACGACGGCCTCCGCGTCCCTGCCGAACGCGGGCTGGACCTCGGGTTCCTCGCACGCCGCGTCCCGGGACGACGCGGACTCCGCGAGTCCCCCCGCGGACAGGGCCAGCCAGCCCCCGACGGCACAGCGCGCCGCGGCGCCGGTGGTGAGCGCGAGTCCCGTCGCGTCCGCTCCGGGACGATCGTCGAGCACGCCCTCGTCGAGCAGGCCGGCCAGGTAGGGGGTGAGCGGCGGGTCGCCGGGCTGCCCTCCCACGAGTTCCTGCGCGACACCGTCGACCGGGGCCTTCAGGTCGGTCCACCGGACGCCCGTCGTGCCGACGAGGACGACCGGCCCTTCCGGGACGGCCTGCTCCTTCGATCCGACGACGGCGACGCTCCCGCCGGCCGCACCGAATCCGGACGCACCGGGCACGATGAGGATCGCGGCCAGCGCCGCGAGCATCACCGCCACGGCGGCCGGTTGTCGAATCACCGCGTCAGCCTACGTCGGGGCACCGACATCGACGCCGTGCGGGTTCACGGTGCCCGGACCCGCAGCGCGGCGGGGTCCACGCGCGACGAGATCTCGACCGCCCGGCCGAGCGGGTCACCGTCGACCTGCACCTCGTCGCCGCCACTCACCCGCACGCGGGCCCGGCGGCAGGTGGCGTGGTCGATCCGGCCGAGCTTCTCCGGCAGGTCGGACCGGACGCCGAGGCCCTGCATCGCGACCTCCACGGTGAGCTGCGCCCAGCCCAGCACGCCCCCGCGGGCGTCGACGGCCGCGACGTCGAGCACGCCGTCGTTCAGGACGGCGTCCGGCAGGAGGGTGATGCCTCCCGGCAGCGTCCCGCAGTTGCCGATCATGAGGCTGCGCAGCCGGGCGTCGGCCGGAGGCCCGTCGTCGAGCCAGATCCGTGCCCTGAGCCGCCGCCCCCGCAGGTGCGGGAGGCCGGCGACGAAGTACGCCATCCAGCCGACCTTCCGCTTCAGCGCGGGGTCGGCGCCGGCCACCATCGCGGCGTCGAACCCGAGGCCGGCGATGACGAGGAAGATGTGCTCGGTGTCGGTGTCGTGCGGGGGCTCGGCGGGGTCGGTCGGGTCGTCGTCGCGCGCGAACTCCGCGACGCGCAGCCAGCCGACGTCGATCGCCCGGGTCCGGCCGTCGAGGACGACGGCGATGGCCCGTTCCACGTCGGCGACGGGCACGTCGAGGTTGCGGGCCAGCAGGTTGCCCGTGCCGACGGGGATCACGCCCATGGGGACGTCGCTGCCCACCAGGGCCTCCGCGACCGCCCGTACGGTACCGTCCCCGCCCGCGGCGACGACGACGTCGGCCCCGTCCGCGACGGCACGACGGGCGTGGCCCTGACCGGGGTCCTCGACGGTGGTCTCGTAGAAGGCGGGCGGCGGCAGGCCGCGTTCCACGCACGCCGCGCGCACCCGGTTCCGCAGGCCGACGGTGCCGGCCTTGGAGGGGTTGAGGACGACGGCGATCCGGCTCGGGCCCTGCCCCTCGGGCGCGCGCTCGGCGGCGGGCCCGAGGCGGCGGCGCATCACCGCGACGCGCGCCGAGATCCGCAGCGCGACCCCGAGAGCCGTCACTGCGATGACGATCGCGGCGGCTCCGAGCCACACCTGCCATTCCATAGGGTGATTATCCCCGGCGGGCGGTGCGCGACGACGCCACGGCCCTCGCGCCTCGCGCCAGTAGGCTGGGCGCGTGATCGATCTGAAGCAGCTGCGCGAGAACCCTGACGTCGTGCGCGCGAGCCAGACGGCCCGCGGCGACGACCCCGCCCTCGTCGACGCGGCCCTGGGGGCCGACGCGACCCGGCGGTCGTCCCTGACGGCGTTCGAGTCCCTGCGCGCCGAGCAGAAGGCGCTGGGCAAGCAGGTCGCGAAGGCTTCGGGCGACGAGAAGGCGGAGCTGCTGACCCGCACCAAGCAGCTCGCACAGCAGGTAAAGGATCATCAGGCGACGGCGAACACCGCCCAGGAGCGGCTCGACGAGATCCTCTGGGAGATCGCGAACATCGCCGAGGGCGCACCGGCAGGCGGTGAGGCGGACTTCGTCGTGCTTCGCACCGAGGGCACGCCGCGCGACTTCGCCGCCGAGGGCTTCGCCCCGCGCGACCACCTCGACCTGGGTGAGGGCCTGGGCGCCATCGACACCCAGCGCGGCGCGAAGGTGTCGGGCTCGCGGTTCTACTACCTGACCGGGGTGGGCGCCCGGCTCGAGCTGGCGCTGCTCAACCTGGCGATGGACCAGGCGGTGGCGGAGGGCTTCACGCCGGTCATCACGCCGACGCTGGTCAAGCCGGAGACCATGCGCGGCACCGGGTTCCTCGGGAAGCACGCCGACGAGATCTACCGCCTCGAGAAGGACGACCTGTACCTGGTGGGTACTTCGGAGGTGGCCCTCGCGGGCTACCACGCCGACGAGATCGTCGACCTGACGGGCGGACCGCTGCGGTACGCCGGCTGGAGCGCGTGCTACCGGCGCGAGGCCGGATCGCACGGCAAGGACGTGCGGGGCATCATCCGCGTCCACCAGTTCCACAAGGTGGAGATGTTCAGCTACTGCCGTCCGGAGGACGCGGCGGCCGAGCACGAGCGGCTGCTGGCGTGGGAGGAGAGCATGCTGGCCAAGGTCGAACTGCCGTACCGCGTGATCGACACGGCGGCGGGTGACCTGGGCTCGAGCGCGGCCCGCAAGTTCGACTGCGAGGCGTGGCTGCCCACCCAGGAGCGCTACCTGGAGCTGACGTCGACGTCGAACTGCACCACGTTCCAGGCGCGCCGGCTGGGCGTGCGCGAGCGCACCGAGGACGGCTCGACCCGAACGGTGGCCACCCTGAACGGCACGCTGGGCACCACCCGGTGGATCGTCGCGATCCTGGAGAACCACCAGCGGGAGGACGGCTCGGTACGGGTTCCGGAGGCGCTGCGCCCCTACCTGGGCGGCGCGGAGGTGCTCGAGCCCGTCAAGGGCTGAGGCGTGGGCCCGGGCGCGGCCGCCGGGCCGGGGTTCCGCCGGGCCGGGGTTCCGCCGGGCCGGGGACGGCGGGAGAGCCTGGGCTCAGTGCCGGACCTGGTTCGTGGTGTGACGGACCGAGTCCATCGCACCCCGCATCTTGCGGAAGTTGATCGCCACGAGCACGTCGCGGTACTGGGCGGCGCGGTGCATCTGGCCCTTGAGGTCGTTGGCCGACGCCCGGTGCCTGAGGTCGCACGGCACCTCCACGGCGACATAGCCGCCGCGGAGCAGATCGATGGTCATGCCCGTCTCCACGCCCCAGCCCTTGGCCAGGGGAGTGGCGGCCTCGAACGCCTCGCGCGTGATGCATCGCATGCCGGACAGCGGCTGCTTGGGGCTCCACCCGGTCATCGCCTGGATCGCCTTGCGGGCGGTTCCCACGACGATCCCGCGCCCGCCGGCTCCTGGCTGCTTCGGCAGGAGGGCGATCGCGACGTCGGCCACGCCCTCCAGGACCGGCCGCACGAGCGGCGCGGTGTTGACGGCCGTGTCACCCAGATCGCCGTCGATGAACAGCAGAAGGCGCGGCGGGCGCCCGTCGGCGTCGCGCATCGCCACGACGGCGGCGCCCGTCTCCATCGCGGCGGCCTTGCCCCGGTTGTGTGAGTGCCGCACGACCACCGCGCCCGCGCCGCGGGCCACGTTCGACGTGTCGTCCTCGGACCCGTCGTCGACCACGAGCACGAGATCGACGTGAGGGATGGCACGGGCCGAGCGCACCGTCGACGCGATGCGCTCGGCCTCGTCCTTGGCGGGAATGATCACGGCGACCCGCTGGACGTTCTTCCCTTGTCGTGTGCTGCCTGGACGCCGTGTCTTCGCGACCGGAAGAGCGTTCACACCTGTCCTGCCTAGAGCGTTGGTCTGCGTGAAATCGGGGCAAGCCCCGCACAACAGAGTGCAAAGGTTTACCCTGGGGATCCTACTCCACGAGTTGGGGAATTACCGTGAACACCCGGTGATATTGAGCGTCGCCCCTCTCACCGCAAGGTGACCTGCCGCGAGACGATACCCGCTCTCGCGCGTCGCTCGTTCGCATCGAGCGGCCCATCCGCGGCAAGGGCTTTCGTGAGCCGCTCCGAGAGCTCGGCGATCGGCTCCACGACGTCGTCCGCCTCGGTCCCGGGCGGCAGCTCCCAGACGGGCACGATCAGCCCCGACGCGCGGAACGCGCCGACGAAGCGCCCACCGGCGAGTCCTGACTCCCGCTTGGCGTGCAGACGGGAAAGCGCGGCGATGACCTCGTCCTCCGGCTCGGGACGCGCCCAGCGCACGAACTCACGCGTCATCCGGCACCAGTAGGCCGCCTCGACGCCGTCGAGCTTCACCGTGGGGATCGCACTCGCGGACGCCTCCTCCAGGGACGCCTCGACGTCGGGCGTGGCCTCGGCGTCCGGGGCCAGCCAGTAGTCGAAGCCCTCGTGCACGGTCACCTCGAACGGCACCGACGCGTCGAGCACGTCCTGCAGGCGCGGCGCGTCCGACGCCGGCACTCCCGCCGGCTCGACCGGCGTCCCCGGCTCGGCGTCGAGCGCGGTCAGCAGAGCGGCGGCGAGGTCACGGCTGACGTCACCGGAGCCGACGATGCCCTGCACCGCGAGCAGGACGGCGCCATCGGCCCGGTGGAGCGCGACCCAGCCTGCCGGGAGATTGGTGACGACCGTAACGTCACGGGAGCCGTACTCGGAGGTGGTGCGCGCCGTCCCCGTCGCCGACGGCACCACCTCGCGGAACGCGACCCAGTCAGGTTCGCCGGGAAGCCCCTCGAAGGGGCGGAGCACGAAGTCGTTCTGAGCCATGCGGGCAGTCTATCCGTGCGGAGTAACTGTCACACCTGGTACGGAAATGTCACAGCGGCTGCGGGCTGGTAGCGCTTCACCATTTCGAGGGCCCCTGGGTATCAGGAGGTGGTGTTCCGGACCTTCACCGGAACGGGCTCGCCGTTCCGGCCGGTGCGGTTGGCGAGCAGGAGCGCACCCGCACCGCCCACGACCAGCGCACCCGCCAGGCCGGTCAGCGCGGCCGCCTCGGTTCCGGTGGTCGCCACCCGCAACGGGGCGTCGATCGTCGCCTCCCTGGTGGCCGCGTCGGCGTCCTCTGCCACCTGGTCGACCGCCGTCGGCTGGTACGACAGGAACTGGGCTCCCGAGGACGCGAGCGCGTCACGCGCGTCCTGCCCGAGGTAGCTGTACGCACTGTTCTGGAGCGGCGGCTGGCCCCCGCGCTCGGCGAGCCCGGACACGTCCTGCTCCACGCCCCTCGCGCCGGCATCGTCCGCCCCGTCGGCGGCGTCGCCCGTGACGGCGACCTCGGCGTCCACCGTCGCCAACCCGGCCGCGTCGGCGTACGCCTCGACGCCCTGCGCATCCGCGCCGGCCGAGACGTCGGCGAGTCTCGGGACGCCGGCGTCGACCGAGACGCCCCTCCGGTCGGCCGTGACCTCCGCCTTGACGTCACCCGCCCCGACCCGGAGGTCGACGCCCTCGTCGGACGCGAACACCTGGAGATCGACGCTGCCGATGCCGATACCGGCCAGCAGGTCCGAGGACGAGAGGGACATGGACGGACCCGAGCTCTCGGTCGCCTGTCGCATGTCGGACGAGTCCTGCTCGCCGCCGTGCGACGACTCCGACTTCATGTGCCGCGGCTCGTAGTCGCCGGATCGCTCGGAATCGCCGGACGGCACGAAGTCCTCCGACCACTCGTGGTCGCCGGACGGCTCACGATCGCCGGACAAGGTCTCCGGGCCGAAACCGAGCGCCTTCGCCGTCGCCTCGAACGCGACGAGCTCTCCGCTCACCGGGACGCCGTCCGCGGGAACGGCGACCGGCGTCTCGGGCGCGAGGCCCTTGGCGTCGGCGCTGTAGTCGATGTCGGCGGAGGCGAAGTAGTGAGCGTCCTTGACCGGTTCGGCCTCGGCCTTCTCGCCGGAGCCGGACGCCTTCCCGGCGTCCGTGCCGGAGCCGGTCTCCGTGCCGGAGCCGCGCCCCTTGCCCTCGGAGTTGCCCGGCGCGTCGCCCTCCGCGCCCTTCCCGGACTGCTCCTGCTCACCCTTGGGGGCCGCGCCGGTCACATCCTCCACGACGTCCTCGACCGGGTCGGTCACCGTGTCCACGGTCTCGGTCACGTCCTCGACGACGTCGGCCGGCTCGTCGACGACGTCCTCCGTGACGTCCTCGACGACGTCGCCGGCTCCGTCGACGACGTCCGACACCAGGTCGCCCGCGCCGCCGAGGAGCCCGCCGGGCCGCACCTCGACCGTGCCGTCGTCCTTGACCTCGACGCCGCGCTCGGCGCCGCCGAACTTCGCACCGGGACGGTCGGACCCGAACGCGCGGCCGATGCCGTCGCCACCGCGGTCGCTGTCGTGGTCGGCGGCGAAAGCCGGTGCCGTCGCGGTTCCCGCGGCCGTTGCCAACGCGATGGTCGCGACAACGCGCTTGACCTGCTTCGTGGCTGTACTCGTGCGAGTCGTCCTTGCCTGCTTCATCAGCTGCTTCCCCCGTAGAGGCGGTTCGTGGGCCCTTCGGCGCTTGCCTCAGGACGCTATCGCTCCAGGTTGACTTTTATACCCCGGAACGGGCGATCTATGCGGCGCACCATAACGATGGTGTAACAACGGGTCAAGTCGGTCATGTGAATGCCGAAATGCGGGCCATGCAGGGAAGTTACCGGCGAACGCGCCGGCCCGGCCCCGCGGACGCGGGACCGGGCCGTGGTGCTCATCGCGTCACTGGAGGAGACCGGTGGCCGTGCCCAGCACACCGTCCAGACCGGCCGTGCCGGTCACGTCCCCGGCCGTCTCGGTCACGCCGTCCACGACGTCACCCGTACCGGTCACGCCGCCGACGGTGCCGGTCACGCCGCCGACCTTCTCGGTCACGCCGTCCACGACGTCACCCGTACCGGTCAGGTCGGTGACGGTGCCGGTGACGCCGTCGACGACGCCGAGGCCGTCGACCTCGCCCACCGTGCCGTCGACGGCCGGCTCCACGGCGTCGGTGGCGGCACCCGGAGCGCCCTTCGCGGTGCTCTCGGCGGTGGCCTTGACTGCGTCGGCCGCGGCGAGTGCGCCCGGCGCGATGTCGCCCTTGACGTGGCCCACCGTGCCCGGCACGACGTCGTCGGTCACCGGGCCGACGGCACCGGGCACGACGCCGTCGGTCACGGCGCTGACCGTGTTCGGCACGACCGAGTCGGTGACCGGGCCGGCCACGCCGGGCACGACGCCGTTCACCGCGGTGGACACGGCGCCCGCGGCGACGCCCGTCCCCGGGGCGATGGTCGCCGGCAGGCCGCGCAGCATGCTCGCGGCGAGGCGCGACACGCCGGACATGATGCCCGGGACGTTCGACACGATGTTCGCCGCCGGCGTCGTGACCTCGGCGAGGAGGGACGGCACGGCCGCGACGGCCCCCGGCCCGGCCGTGCCGGCGGTGCCGAGCGCGGTGTCGGCCGCCTGCTCGACCGCCTCGGTCGCGCCCTCGCCCGAGAACTCCGGCAGGGAGTAGTCCGGGGCGAGGTAGGAGGTCGGAGCGATCACTCCGGGCATGGCGTTCTCGGCGACGGAACCGGCCTCGTCGACAACCGCCGCGGCATCGCCGAGGTCCGCCAGGCCCGCGGACGCGCCCGTCAGGTCCGAGGCGACCAGGTCGGCGCCCGGCACGCCGGCCGGGAGCTCGGTCGGAAGCTCGGCGGTGGGCAGCTCGGAGACCGGCAGGTCGACGTCGGGCAGCTCGGCGGCCGGGAGTTCAGCAGCCGGGAGCTCGGCGGCCGGGAGCTCCGACACCAGGGCGTCGTGGTCCGGCAGGTCGACGAGGTCGGTGGTGGGGAGGTCGCCGAGGTCGGCCTGAGGCAGGTCGACGGCGATCGCCGGGGCGGTCGCGCCGGCCGCGGCGGTGGCGATGGCGACGGTCGCGACGGTGCGCGAGACCGGCGACGACCCGGCCTTCTTCTTCGGTGCTGCGTGCTTCAAGGAACTAACCCCCTGGATCAGGCGCGGTGCGCGAGCTCGAATTTCCCTTGCGTGCCGCCGAAGCTAGCGGCGGAGAGGAGGTGAAAAAAGTCCCCTTCGCGACGCATGGGTTCAGCAACCGGCATCAATCCGACAGTTCACACAGGGGCACGAAATCGGCCGTTCCAAGGTTCCGTGACGAAGATCACAGTTTTTCTGGCGTCATATCGCTCATCAGCGGTTTCACCGGGCAGCGGTCACGGCGCGAGCCGAGCCGGACCACGAGCCGCGGGGAAGACCGCCGTCGTGAGACCGAGCCGCCCGGTCCCGCGCGCACGCGGGACCGGGCGTCCGTGACTCAGTGGGTCATCCGGCGAGACCGGTGGCCGTGTCCAGCACACCGCCCATGTCGGCCGTCCCCGCCGCACCGTCGACGGCGTCCTCGACCGGAGCCGTCACGCCGCCGACGATGTCGTCGCCCGGCACGCCGCCGGCCACCGCCGCCACGTCGTCGATCGTGCCGGTCGCGCCGTCCACGACGTCGGTCGCCTCGGTCGCGCCGCCGACGACGCCGGTCACGCCGTCGACCTCACCCGTCGCACCCTCGATCGCCGGCTCCGCGGCGTCGGTCGCGATCATCGGGGCGCCGTGCGCCGCGCTCTCGGCGGAACCCTTGACCACCTCGGCGGCCTCGAGGGCGCCGGGCACGACGTCGCCCTGCCCCGCGAACCCGGGCAGGGTGTAGTTCGGCGCCACCTGCTCGACCGGAGGAATCGACGCGGGCATCGCGCCCCCGGTGAGCGCCTCGGCCTCGCCGGCGAGCTCCCCGGCCGTGTCGACGACGGTTCCGGCGTCGGCGAGGTCCGTCAGATCGGCGGGAGCGCTCGGAACGAGCCCCGGAACCTCGGTGCCCGGGAGGTCGACACCCCGCGGACCGGCAACGACATCCTGGATCAGCGCGTCGTGGTCGGGCAGGTCGACGATGTCGGTGCTGGGCAGGTCACCGAGGCCGAGGTCCGGGTGGGGAAGCTCGGCTGCTACGGCCGGCGTGGCCGCGCCGGCCGCCGCGGTCGCGATGGCGACGGTCGCGATGGTGCGCGAGACCGGGACGGACCCGGCCTTCTTCTTCGGTGCTGCGTGCTTCAAGGAACTAACCCCCTGGATCAGGCGCGGTGCGCGAATTCGAACCCCTTGCGTGTCGCCGAAATTAAGCAACGAGAGCAAAAGTGCGACATCGCACTTGTGGTTCGCCACACACCAAATCCCACCAACCCGGCCGTTCGAGCCGGGTCACGATCTCAGCCGCCCCGAGGTTCCGTGACGAGAGTCACATTTTTACGCCGCCTACGTGGTCGAGGGCAGGCGAGCGGCGGCCGCGCGGGCATGGGCGACGATCGCCGCCAGCCCCGTGCCGGCCACCCAGCCGCCCGTGACGGCCAGCCCGGGAACGCGCTCCGCGGCGTCGAGGAACTCGCGGACCTGGGCGCGGTACGCGGGCGTGGGCGGAGGGAGCGCGCCGTCCCAGTGCTGCGTCATGAAGTCCCGCACGCGCCCGGTGAGGTCCACGCCGAGCAGGGCGGACGCGTCGCGAGCCGCTTCCTCGGGCGTCGGCGCCGCCGTCGGCTCCCCGATCCGGCCGTAGCTCAGCCGGACCACGTGCGCCCCGGGCCCGGCCGCGTCGCGGACGCGCGCCGCGAGCCACGGCCATTTGGCGGTGGCGTGGGTGAGCGCCTTCGCCCGCACCGATGTCCGACGACGGTCGCCTGGCCGGGCGGCGCCGGGCGCCACCAGGATCCCGGTCCCGCGAGGCGCGGAGTCCAGCTCGGGAGCCGCCACCAGGAGGCTCGCCAGCCAGATGTCCGCACCCCGCTCCGGGACGGGCGCCGAGAGGCTCTGCCACCGGTGGGCGAGCAGCGGCGCCACGCCTCCTGTTGCGACCACGAGCCGGCCCGTGCGGAACGTGGCGGGCCCGTCGGGGGTGTCCGCGGTGATCAGCCACTCGCCGGCGACCCCAGCGCCGCCGGGCGAGTCCCCGCCGTCGCCTGGGGCTCCGCTCCTGCCGGCTCCCCCGCGCCCCGGCCCTTCTCCCTCATCGGACCCCACGTCGATCCCCGTGACCTGGTGCCCGACCCGCACGTCCAGGCGGTCGACCAGGGCATCCACCAGCGAGTGCACACCGCCGTCGACCCCCCGGACGGCCGCTCCCGGTGGCGCGGCGGCCCGCAGCCGCGCCACCGCGCGGGACAGCGACCCGGACTCCTCGAACGCCCGGCGGAGTCCCGGGGCGACGGCATCGACGTCGAGCCGGTCCAGGGGCGCCGAGTGGACTCCGGCCGCGACGGCCCCGACCAGCCGGTCGGTGATCCGCCGGCCCAACCGCGAGCGCGCCAGCGCCCCGAGGTCGTCGAAGTCGGCAAAGCGGCGCGGCAGCATCCGATCCAGCGAGCCCCGGAGCACGCCCCGCCAACCGACGGCCCGGCGGACGTCGGCGGCCCACGGCCGTGACGGGATGCCGAGCACCCCGGCCGCCGGCAGGGGGAACGCCTTCCCGGCGGCGAACCCCCAGGCCCCGAACGCGGCGGGCGCCTCCACGCGCAGCCCGAGCTCCTCCACGAGCCGCTCGACGGCGCCTCCCCGCACCGCGAACGACTCGGCACCGAGGTCGACCGGCACGCCGGGCAGCGAGCCGAACACCGCGCCGCGGATCGGTCCCCCGGCACGCTCGTCCGCCTCCAGCACGACGGCCCGCACCCCACGCCCGGCAAGCTCCCAGGCAGCGACCAGCCCGCCGATCCCCCCACCGACGACGACGGCATCCACGTCCACTGCCACGTTCCTCACCTCCGGCTCAACCTCGGCAGGCGTCCAGGAGGTTGCTTGCGTTTCGCCCGGGCAAAGCGAAAGCAACCTCGTGCTGCCCCGCTCACAGCGAGTGCGCCAGCTCCACGACGCGCGTCAGCACCGCCGGATCGGTCTCCGGCGGGACACCGTGGCCGAGGTTCAGCACATGGGCCGGGGCCGCCCCGCCCCGCGCGACGACGTCGCGCACGTGCGCCTCCAGCACCGGCCAGGGCGCGGCCAGCAGCGCCGGGTCCACGTTGCCCTGGAGCGGCACCCCGGGCAGCGCCTCGGCGGCCTCGTCCAGCGGCGTGCGGTAGTCGACTCCCACCGCGTGCTCCGCCACCCCGGCCGTGACCAGCACGTCCCGCATCGCGCCCAGCAGGTGGCCGGTCCCGGTCCCGAAGTGGATCCCGGGCACCCCCAGGTCCGCCACGTGCGCCAGCGCCCGCGCCGACGCCCCGGCGACCCGCCCCGTGTAGTCCGCGTGGGAGAGCGACCCGGCCCACGAGTCGAAGAGCTGCACCGCCGAGGCGCCCGCCTCCACCTGCGCCCGGAGGAACGCCCCGGTGAGGTCCGCCGTCCACGACACCAGCCGGTCCCACGTCTCGGGGGCGGCGTGCATCATCGTCCGCGCCGCGAGATGGTCCCGCGACGGGCGTCCCTCGACGAGATAGGCGGCCAGCGTGAACGGCGCGCCGCCGAACCCGATCAGCGGCGTGGAGCCCAGCTCGGCGACGGTGAGCGCCACGGCCTGGCGGATCGGCGCCAGGGCGTCGTCGTCCAGCGAACTGGCCACCAGGCGTTCGACGTCCTCGGCGGTCCGGTACGGCTGATCCATCACCGGCCCGACGCCGGGGACGATGTCCACACCCACGCCCGCCAGCCGGAGCGGCACCACGATGTCGCTGAAGAAGATCCCGGCGTCCACGCCGTGCCGCCGCACGGGCTGCAGGGTGATCTCCGACGCGAGCTCGGGCCGCAGACAGGAGTCGAGCATCCCCACGCCCTGCCTCGCCTCGCGGTACTCCGGCAACGACCGGCCCGCCTGCCGCATGAACCAGACCGGCGGGTGGTCCGGCCGGTCCCCCCGCAGCGCACGGACCAGCAGGGCCGAGGCGGTCCGCCCGTCGACGAGCGGATGGTCGGCCGGAAGGGCGGCGCCCGCGGAGGGAGCGAAGGTGGCGAGGTTCACGCTTACCGATTGTGCCTTGCGGCATGCCACCCCATAAAGTCGGGGGACTGTGGTTCTCCTCTCCCTCACCGCCTCCCACCGCGAGCTCGACCTGGATGCGCTGGAACGCCTGTCCATGGGATCCGCGTCCGTGGGACGTACCGTCGTGGGCACGTGCCGGCCGGTCGTCGGGGCAGTGGTGATCTCCACGTGCAACCGGTTCGAGCTGTACCTCGACGTGGACGCGCCGCTCGACGGCAACACCGTCGGCCACGCCACCCGGCACGTCGCCGAGCTGGTCGCGGGCGAGTCGGGCGTCACGACGCAGGCCGCCGTCGACTCCTTCACCGTCCGCACCGGGCCTGAGGTCACCGAGCACCTGTTCGCCGTCGCCGCGGGGCTTGACTCGATGGTCGTGGGCGAGCGCGAGATCGCCGGCCAGGTGAAGCGGTCGCTCGCCGTCGCGCGCGAGCAGGAGACCACCTCCAAGACTCTCGAGCTCCTCTTCCAGACGGCGTCCCGCACGTCCAAGCGGGTCGGGACCGACACGGAGCTCGGTGCCGCGGGCAGGTCCGTGGTGTCGCTCGCGCTCGACCTGGCCGAGGGTGAGGTGCCGCGCTGGGACGGCGTGCGCGCCGTGCTGATCGGGACCGGGTCGTACGCGGGCGCGTCGGTCGCGGCGTTGCGGGCGCGGGGGTGCGCGGACATCGGCGTGTACTCGCAGTCGGGCCGCGCGGCGCTGTTCGCGGAGTCGCACGGCGTCGACGCCGTCGACGACCTGGTCGCAGCCCTGGCGGATGCGGACGTCGTGGTCTCGTGCAGTGGTGCCCGCGGCCGCGGCCCGCATCCGGGGACGACGGCGGTCGCGGGTCCGCGGGCGACGCCGGAGGCGGAACCGGACGCGGCCCCGATCGCCACGGCGCTGGAGGCCGGGCTCGCCGCAGCGGAACCGGCCCGCACGACGGCTCGGGACGCCGGCGCTCCTGGACCGACGAAATCGCACGACCGCCCCGCGCCGGAGGCCAGCCTGGGACACGTGCTCGACGCCGCGGCCGTGGTCCGCGCCCGCGAGCGCGCGGCCGACCGGGCGGGCGACGAGCCGGAGCCGACCGCGCTGGTCGTCCTGGACCTGGCGCTGCACCGGGACGTCGACCCGCAGGTGGCCGACGTCGAAGGCGTGCTGCTCTACGACCTCGCCAGCCTGAAGGCCCATGCGCCGGCGGTCGCGCGGGACGTTGTCGGCCACGCGCGGGCGATCGTGGACGACGCCGCGCGCACGTTCGAGGAGACCCGGCTCGGCCGCCAGGCGGACGCGGCGGTGGTCGCGCTGCTGGACGAGGCGGAGGTGCGCGTACGCGCCGAGGTGGACGACACCGTCGCCCGGCTCGTGGCGGAGCGGTCCGCCGCAGGAGCCCCGGGACCGACGCCGGAGGATGTCGACGGCATCGCCCGCGGCGTCCGCCGCCGCATCCACGCCGACCTCCACCCGCGGATCGTCGCGGTCCGCGCGGAGGCACGCGCCCGAGCGAAGGCGCAGGAGGCCGCGGTGATCGAGAGCGCGGAGTCGATCACCCGCACCGCCGGGGCGGCACACCGTCCCGCCCACTGACGCTGCGGTGCCCGGGCAGGGATGTGACGCTCCGGTGTGAGATTGACCGGCGGAGCAAGGCCGAATTCGTTTCGCCGCCCTCCAGGGTGGAAACTGGGTTGGTGACCTCGACGCCCGACCCCGTCAGCACGCCGCCCGGCCGCACCCTCATCCGCCTCGGCACCCGCGGCAGTGCCCTCGCGATGACGCAGAGCGGCACGGTCGCCCGCCGGATCGAGGAACTGACCGGGCGCCCCGTGGAACTCGTCCGGATCAAGACCGAGGGGGACGTGAAGACCGGGTCGCTCGCGAGTCTCGGCGGCACGGGCGTCTTCGTGACCGCCCTGCGCGAGGCCCTGCTCGACGGCCGCTGCGACGTCGCCGTCCACTCCCTGAAAGACCTGCCGACGACGCCCCACCCCGACCTCACCTACGTCACGCCCGAGCGCGAGGACCCCCGCGACGCCCTCTGCGCCCGCGACGGTCTGACGCTGGCCACCCTGCCGACCGGCGCGCGCGTCGGGACCGGCTCGCCCCGCCGGGCCGCGCAGGTCCGCGCCGCCCGCCCGGACCTCGAGGTCGTCGACATCCGCGGCAACGTGGGCACCCGGCTGGACCGGGCACTGGGCCCGGACGCGGACCTGGACGCCGTCGTGCTCGCGACGGCCGGCCTGAAGCGGGTCGACAGGACGGACGTGATCAGCGAGTACATCCCGGTCGAGACGATGGCGCCCGCCCCGGGACAGGGCGCGCTGGCCGTGGAGGTCCGCACGGCCGACGTCGTCCCCGACGCCTCCGGGACGGTTCCGGACCCCGGCCTCACCGACGCGCTGACCGCCCTCGACCACCCCGCCACCCGCCTGGCCGTGCTGGCGGAGCGTTCGGTGCTCGCGCGCCTCGAGGCGGGCTGCGCCGCGCCGGTCGGCGCGTACGCCGTGCTGTCCGACGGCGACCTGCGCCTCCAGTCCGTGGTCGCCGCCGTCAGCGGGGCGGGGCGGATCACGCGGACCCTGACCGCGGACCTCGGGCCCTACGCCGTCGGCGACCGGGCGTGCGCGGATCCCGAGCTGGATGCGATCGCCCGCGACCTGGGCATCCGCATGGCGGAGTCGCTCCTCGAGGCCGGTGCGGACGAGCTCGCCCCGCTGGGGACGCCGGTCACGGTGACCGCCGGCCCGGACATCGCCGGGCGAGACTCTGGCTCTGTGGCCGCCCCGGGCATCGCGCCGGCTCCGGGCACCGCTGAGCGGCCCGGCACCCCTGGCACGCCGGAGAGGGCGTGACCACGAGATTGCCGGCTCCCCCGACGGTTCTCGTGGCCCGCGCACCGGAACGCGCGGCCGGGCTGATCGACCGCCTGCGTACGGCGGGGATCGAGGCGGTGACGGTGCCGGTGATCGAGCGGGCACCGGTCGAGGATCCGGCGGAACGCGCCGAGCTGGCCCGCGCCCGCGCAGCACTGGCTCGCGGCGACTACACCTGGGTGGCGGTGACCAGCGTGAACGCGGTGGATGCCCTGCTGAGCTCACCCAGTGGGGGCCAGGACACGCCGATACCCGGTACCGAATCGACCGCCGGAACGGTCCCGTCCGGGACGGCGCTCCCTCGAGGCCTGCCGAACGCGCCGGAGGGTGTGCACCGTGCCCCGTCGGCTGCCGTCGCCGCGGTCACCGCAGCATCGCGCTGGGCCTGCGTCGGGCCGGCGACGCGGCGCGCGGTCGAGGCCAACGGCCTCGTCGTCGACCTCATGCCGTCAGGCCGCATGACAGCGGCCGCCCTGGTCGACGCCTTCCCCGACGCCCCACCCGGCGAACGGGGCGGCGTTCCCGGGGTGCTCTCGGAGCGCCGGGTGCTGGTGCCGCTCGGGGATCTGGCCGCGCCCACCCTGCCCGACGGGTTGCGGGCCAAGGGGTGGGAGCCGCATGTCGTCACCGCGTATCGCACCGTGGCTCGGGAGCTGCCCCGGGACGTCGTCGAACACGCGAAGGGCGCGGGGTACGACGCCGTCGTCGTCGCATCGGGGTCTGCCGCGCGGCAGCTCGCCGAGCAGATCGGGTCCCAGCGGATCGTCGCGATCGGCGAGCCGTCCGCGAGCGCCGCGCGGGACGCGGGGCACGAGGTCGTCGCCGTCGCCGCGGCACCGAGCGACGACGCGCTCGCGACCGCCGTCGTCCAGGCGCTGGACCTGTCAGCATGAGTTCCGTCCGACCTGACCATCACGAAGGAGTCACCCCGTGAGCACCTCCGGGATCGTGTACCGGCCACGCCGTCTGCGGGCGACGCCGGGCATGCGCCGCCTTGTCAGCGAGACCCGCCTGCACCCGGCGGATCTGGTCCTGCCCCTCTTCGTGAAGGAGGGGCTGCTGGAGCCCCGGCCGATCGCGTCGATGCCGGGGCAGGTGCAGCACACCGAGGAGTCGCTCGGCAAGGCGGTGGCGCAGGCGGCCGAGGCCGGGCTGGGTGGCGTCATGCTGTTCGGCATCCCGGAGCGGCGGGACGCCACGGGGTCGCAGGGTGACGCCGAGAACGGCATCCTGCAGCGTGCGATCCGGATCGCGCGGCATGCGGTCGCGGGGGTGGACGGCGGTCCGGAGCCGGTCGTCATGGCCGATACGTGCCTCGACGAGTTCACGGACCACGGCCACTGCGGCGTCGTGACGAAGGACGGCCGCGTGGACAACGACGCCACGCTCGACCGCTACGCGCGGATGGCGGTGGCGCAGGCTCGTGCGGGGGTCGACGTCGTCTCGCCGAGCGGGATGATGGACGGCCAGGTCGCGATGATCCGCGAGGCGCTGGACGAGGCCGGGTTCGAGGACACGGCGATCCTCGCCTACAGCGCGAAGTACGCGAGCGCGTTCTTCGGGCCGTTCCGGGACGCCGTGGACTCCCAGCTGCAGGGTGACCGGCGTGCTTACCAGATGGATCCGGGCAACGCCCGGGAAGGACTGCGCGAGGCGGACCTCGACCTCGCCGAGGGCGCGGACTTCGTGCTGGTGAAGCCGGCGGGCTCGTACCTCGACGTGCTGCGCGCGGTCGCGGACCGCAGCGACGTGCCCGTGGCGGCGTACCAGGTGTCGGGCGAGTACGCGATGATCGAGGCGGCCGCCGCGAACGGCTGGATCGACCGGCGGGCGGCGGCGCTGGAGTCGGTGACGAGCATCCGGCGCGCGGGCGCCGACCTGGTGCTCACCTATTACGCCCTGGACATCGCCGGCTGGCTCGGCTGACTCCCCCTCACCGCCGCCCCGGCCAGGAGATCGCGCGGGCTGGTATGGACCACGCGTGGTCGGGGGAATGGCGCATGGTCGGTCAAGTGATTGACCGACCACACGCAGAACGACCGACCACACACCGATCCCCCGACACCGAGAAGAGATATCTGACGTGAGTGAGATCGAGGCCCAGGCGGCGCGCAAGGATCCGAACCATGCCGCCTTCCTGCGGGCGCAGGCCGCCATCCCCGGTGGTGTGAGCTCGCCGGTGCGGGCGTACGGGAGTGTGGGCGGCGACCCGCGGTTCCTCGTCTCGGCCCGCGGCCCGTACGTCACGGACGTGTCCGGGCGCGAGTACGTGGACCTGGTCTGTTCGTGGGGCCCGGCGCTGCTGGGGCACGCGCACCCGGAGGTCGTGGCGGCCGTGCAGGAGGCCGCGGCTCGCGGGCTGTCGTTCGGGGCGCCGACGCTCGGCGAGGTCGAGCTCGCCGAGGAGGTACGACGGCGGGTCCCGGCCGCCGAGCACGTCCGCCTCGTCTCCACGGGGACCGAGGCCACCATGACGGCGGTGCGGCTCGCGCGCGGGGTGACGGGCCGGCCGCTGATCGTGAAGTTCGCGGGGTGCTACCACGGGCACGTGGACGCGCTGCTCGCGGAGGCCGGGTCGGGGGTCGCGACGCTCGCGATGCCGGGGTCCGCGGGTGTGACGGAGGCTGCGGCGGCGGAGACGCTCGTGCTCCCGTACAACGACCTGGCTGCCGTGGAGGCGGCGTTCTCCCAGCACGGGTCGCGGATCGCGGCGGTCATCACGGAGGCGAGCCCGGCGAACATGGGTGTGGTCCCGCCGCACGAGGGCTTCAACGAGGGGCTGCGCCGCATCACGAGCCGGCACGGCGCACTGTTCGTCATGGACGAGGTGCTCACCGGGTTCCGCGTGGGACCGGCGGGCTGGTGGGGCCTGGAGGACACCGCCATCCGGGAGTCCGGCGCGGCCGGCTACACCCCGGACCTGTTCACGTTCGGCAAGGTGATCGGGGGCGGCATGCCGGTGGCCGCGCTCGGCGGCTCGGCGTCGATCATGGGCCACCTGGCGCCGTCGGGTCCCGTGTACCAGGCGGGGACGCTGTCGGGGAACCCCGTCGCGGTGGCCGCCGGCCTGGCGACGCTCCGTCTCGCCGACGACGCCGTGTACGCGCGCGTCAACCGCACGGCAGCGACACTGGCCGACGCGGCGGGCGAGGCGCTGTCCGCCGCGGGGGTCGAGCATGTGGTGCAGCGTGCGGGGTCGCTGTTCAGCGTGTTCTTCGGCCCGCTGGCCGCGGTGTCCGGAGTCCGCGACTACCGGCAGGCCCGGGCGCAGGAGTCGTTCCGCTACACGGCGTTCTTCCACGCCATGCTGGAAGCGGGCGTGGCGCTGCCGCCGTCGGTCTTCGAGGCGTGGTTCGTCTCGGCGGCGCACGACGACGCCGCGATGAACCGCATCCTGGAGGCGCTGCCGGGGGCGGCGCGGGCGGCGGCCGCGGCGGAGGCATAGACCCCGCGGCCGGCCACGTGGTCACCTCGCGCGGCGGCTGCGGCGAGGGGTGGGCCAGCGGCTCGGACGAGGCGCCGTTGCGCAGATGTGGCGCCGTCGTCGGCCGGAGGAGTCACGGCCGACGACGGCGGGTCGGGGTAAGGGTCAGGAGAGGTCGACGACGGTGCCGCCGATCGTCACCACGAGGCGGCCCGCGGAGTCGAAGCTCCAGTCCAGGGAGCCGCCGTACTGCGAGCACCGAGAACCGTTCGAGCCGGACCACCACTGGTTCCCGCCGGCATCGTTGCCGATGATCCGGTCGGTCGAACCGCTGTCGCAGGACGTGTTGTCGCGGAACGTCGACGAGCCGCCGTCGAAGTTGAAGTTGCGCTCCTCGCTGCCGATGCTCAGGTTGCTGTCGATCGTCATCGACCCGAGGTTCCGGTTGTAGGTGAACCCGTGCTTGCCGTTGTCGAAGGCGATGCTGCGCCGCACGGTGTTGTCGACGCCGATGTCCTCGCCGCCGAGCTTGTAGCCGTTGCGGTCACCGTTGCCGGCCTGGGAGCCGTCGGACAGGGTCCCGTTCTCGTACGAGAGCGAGTCCTCGACGAGGACCTCACCGATCGGGCCGGTGTCGGACTTCGTGTAGAGGTCCCAGCCGTCGTCGATGTTGTTGTGGGCCACGGTGTACCGGAAGACGTTCCCCGGACCGACGGTCAGCTTGGGGGCGAACCCGTCGGCGTCCTCGCCGTCGGAGTCGGCGTTGTCGTGCGACTCCGAGGACACGATGAGGTTGTTCGAGGGCCACTCGCTGCTGGGCGCCCCGGCGGTGTACCGGGAGAGCTGGAGGCCCGTGTCGTGGTTGAACCGGGTCACCACCCGCTCGATGATGTTGTCGTTGCCGCCCAGCAGGATGCCGTTGTCGCCTGCGTGCTCGACGATGATGCCGCGCACGTGCCACCAGTCGCCGCCGATCGCGAGCCCGCGGTTCGCCGAGTCCTCGCTCTGGGCCGAGAAGTTCAGCACCGGCGTCTCGCCCGGGTAGGCGAACAGCTCGGTGCGGTTGCCCGAGATGCCGTCGTGGCCCGGCTCGATGCGGACGGTGTCCGAGAGCGAGTAGGTCCCGCCGCGCAGGTAGATCGTGCCGCCGGGCTCGATGCCCGCGATCGCGGCGGTCAGCGTCGTCGGATCGCTCTCGGTGCCGGAGGCGCCGCCGGAGCCGTTCGGAGCGGCGTACAGCGCGTCCCCGACCGGGGGATCGCCCGGGTCGCCGCCCGTGGAGCTGTCGAGGTAGTCGATGTTCGCGAGCCCCGCCGAGTTGGTGGCGACCAGCTCGACCGTGTTGGTTCCGGCGTCGAGGTTCGCCGTCGCGGACTCGGTGGACCAGCTCGTCCACGAGCCGGTCGGGCCGAACTGGAGCGATCCCACGGTCGTGCCGTTGACCACGAGGTCGGCGGTACGGGCCGACGTCGTGCCGTTGGCGTAGCCGAACGTCAGGGTCGCCGAACCGGCCTCGGCACCCTCGATGGTGAATCCGGCGCCGGTTCCGTTGGTGTTCGGGGTGTTGCAGAACCCGGTCCCGGAGAACCCGGCGTTGTTCGAGTCGATCGTGCCGTCACACGTGGACGACGCGGCCTCGGCCTCGTAGCGCACGGTGCTGCTCGCCGGCGGATCGTCGTCGGAACCGCCGTCGCCGGCAGGCGTACCCGCGTACGTCTCGAACTCGGCGACCGCCGGCGTGCCGGAGGAACTGTTCACGACGAAGTTGATCTTGCTGAGCGTCGTCGGGGAGAAGGTGACGACGCCCGCACCGCTACCGCTGGTCAGGATGTCGCCGTTGTCGTGGTTCACGACGTCGTACGAGCCGATGTTGCCCTCGGATCCCGCGACCTCGCGGATGACGATGGAGGACACCGTGACGTCCGAGCCCCACTTGACCGAGATCCGGCCGGTCGAGCCGCTCGGCGACCAGTAGGTGCTCATGTCGCCGTCGATCACGTTGCCGTAGCTGGTACCGCTCGCCTTGCTCGAGCCGTCCGCGCCCGCGCCGATGCTCAGGTTCTCGCCGTCGGGCTCACCCGGGTCGCCCGGATCGGTCGGGTCGTCGGTCGGGTCGTCCGTCGGCTCCGGGTCCGGCTCGGTCGGCGAGCAGCTGCCGTCCGAGACGGCCAGGTTGGTGTGCGAGCCCGCCGTCTGCTGCAGGAGGTTCGGCACGCACTCCGCGCCGTCCAGGTCGTAGCCGTAGGGGATGCTGACCGACGTGTTCGACGTCGGGTTCGGCCCGGCCGGGTGGTCCTCGCTGTTCCAGGTGATGTTGTCCCAGATGTTGCCGTTGACCTCCCAGTAGCCGAGCTCGTCGGTGTAGAAGGTGCCCAGCGGGTTGGCCGAGTCCTCGAAGTAGTTGTTGTCGACCTTCACCTGCGCGCCGAGGCGCGAGTTGATGCCGGACTTGACCAGGCCCACGAAGTGGTTGTTGTACGTGTGGGCGGTGCCGGCACGCAGCAGCGGGGTCCGCGACTCGATGTTCTCGTAGATGTTGTGGTGGTACGTGACGTACGTGTTGCTGGTGTCACTGTCACTCGATCCCACGAGCCCGCCGCGGCCGGAATTGCGCAGCGTGCTGTAGGACAGCGTGACGTACTGCGTGTTGTTCTTCAGGTCGAAGAGGGCGTCGTAGCCTTCCGACTCACCGCCCGAGGCGCGCAGGTCCACGTGGTCGACCCAGACGTTGCGGACGTCGGACTCCATGCCGATGGCGTCGCCGCCGTTCGAGGTGGGCGAGCCCGACTTCTTGACGTTCTGCAC
This sequence comes from Myceligenerans halotolerans, assembly GCF_054782975.1. NCBI lineage: Bacteria > Bacillati > Actinomycetota > Actinomycetes > Micrococcales > Promicromonosporaceae > Myceligenerans > Myceligenerans halotolerans. The sequence goes on along the minus strand of NZ_BAAGRL010000004.1, from coordinate 210,273 downwards.
CGTCAGGTTCTGGATGATGATGTTGCTGGACTCGCGCACGTGGATGCCCAGCTGGTCGAAGACCGCGCCGCTGCCGACGCCGATCAGCGTGACGTTGCTGATCTGCTTGAGCTCGATCTTGTCCTCGGCCGTGTTGCAGCTGTCGCCGGACACCTTGCTGGTGTTGCCGTGGTTGATGGTCCCCTCGACCTCGATGGTGATCGGCGTGTCACTGCTCGCGCGCGAGCACAGGGCCTCGTGGATCTCGGTCCCCGTGGTGGCCCGCACCGTCGCGCCGCCGGCGCCGCCGGTGGTCCCGCCGTTCTGGGTCGCGTAACCGGTCGCGTTCCCGACGGCCTGGGCCTCCGGCATGAACTGCGCCGCCACCCCGATGGTGGCCACGAGGGTCGCCGTGGCGACCCCCGCTATGAGTCGTGCTCCTGGTCGTCTCATCGTCTTCCTCACGTTCGTCGTTGAAGGTGGGGCTCCGCGACATCTGCCTGGATATCGCTTTCCACGCAAGATACCGGTTTCTCGGGGTGAACACCAGGGGGTTCACGCAGATCAGGTAGGAGCTGGCAGGAGCCCTGAAATTCCGGGCTGCTTCTCGGGTGCTCGTCGGGAATGGTGCCGCCGAGTTGCGCGTTGGCTACCCCCGAGGGGTATGGTGAAGACATGAGCGAGAACGAGACGCACGGCAGCCAGGCCACCCCGGCCGCCGTCGTCGGGCCGGACGGGGAGCACGGCCTCGGCCCGCACGACGGACCTCACGGGTACGCCTCCGACAAGGAGGCCTACCTCAAGCGCATGCGCCGCATCGAGGGCCAGGTGCGCGGCATCGCCAAGATGATCGACAAGGACGCCTACTGCATCGACGTCCTCACCCAGGTCTCGGCCGTGACCAAGGCTCTCCAGGCGGTCAGCCTGGCGCTCGTCGAGGACCACCTCGGCCACTGCGTCGTCGACGCCGCGAAGGCCGGGGACGACGACGCGGCCGCCGCCAAGGTCCGCGAGGCGGCGGATGCCATCGGCCGCCTGGTCCGTATGTGACACCGCCGCCGACCGGCCGTCGGCCCTGCACGACCGGCCGTCGGCCATCCGGCCGACCACCCGACAAGTAGCCCCACTCGAAGGAGAACAAGATGACCACCGTGACCACCCTGAACGTGACCGGCATGACCTGCGGGCACTGCGCGTCCTCCGTGACGAGCGAGCTCAAGGCCCTCGACGACGTGCAGGACGTGTCCATCGAGCTGCACGCCGGAGGCACCTCCCGGGTCGCCGTCGTCTCGAAGCTGCCGCTGACGGAGGCACCACTGCGCGACGCCGTCGACGAGGCCGGATACACCGTCGAGAGCGTCGAGGTCCTGGAGAACGCGGTGGCCGCCGAGTCGAGCGCGCAGGCGCCGGCACGCCAGGCGAGCCACACGCTCCCGATCGTCTCGAAGTAGCGGGCCGGGCCGAGCCGAGCCGGGCCGGGCCGTGGGGCACGAGGTTGCTTGCGGAATCGTGCGGTGAAGTGAAAGCAACCTCGTGCTCGGCACGTCGCTCTCACCGGGCGGCGCGATATGAGACCGGGCTGAAGCACAGCGGGTCGAGGCAGCGAGTTGAGGCACGGAGTGAGGAGGACGGGATCGTGAGCGACGTCAGGTCGGAAGTCCGGCGGGAACCCGCACGGACGGGGGGCGAGGTCGAGCTCGCCGTGGAGGGCATGACCTGCGCGTCGTGCGTGGCGCGGGTCGAGCGCAAGCTCAACAAGGTCGAGGGCGTCGAGGCGACGGTGAACCTGCCGCTGGAATCCGCGCACGTGGTGCTGTCCGACGACGTCGACGACGCCACGCTGCTCAAGGCCGTCGAGTCGGCGGGCTACCGGGCACGCGTGACGCGCTCCCGCCGTCGGACGACCCCTTCCGCGAACGCCGCGGACTCAGCGGGGACCGCGAGCGCTCCGGGTGCTGCGGGTGCTGCGGAGACCGCGGGCGCGCCGGGGCATGCCGGTGCCGCGGTGGCTGGTCGGGGGATTTCCGCGAAGTCGGGCAAGCACTCACCCGACTACACGGAAACCCCCCGACCTCACGCGAGCGAGCCCGACGGGGACGCCGGCGAACACGGCGCACACGGCAGCGAGCAGGGCGAGCACGGCGAGCACGGCGAGCACGGCGGCGGAGGCGGCGGGCACGATCACGCGGAGTACCGGGGTACCGACCTGCTGCGGCGGCTGCGCGTAGCGGCGATCCTCGCCGTTCCGGTGCTCGTGCTGTCGATGGTGCCCGCGATCCAGTTCCCGGGGAAGCTGTGGCTGGTCGCGGCGCTGTCGTTGCCCGTCGCGACCTGGGCGGCGTGGCCGTTCCACTCCGCGGCCGCACGCGCGGCACGGCACGGCTCGTCCACGATGGACACGCTCGTCTCGCTCGGCGTGATCGCGGCGACCGTCTGGTCGCTGTGGGAACTGGTCGCGGACGCGCTCGCGCCCATGCCGGGCGGTGAGCCGCACGTGTACTTCGAGGTGGCCGCCGTGGTGACGACCTTCCTGCTCGCCGGCCGCTACACCGAGTGGCGCAGCAAGCGCCGCGCCGGTGACGCCCTGCGGGCGCTGCTCGCGCTCGGCGCGAAGGACGCGGAGCGGGTGGCACTCGGCCCGGACGGCGAACCGCTCCGGTCCGACGACGGCCGCTGGCGCACCACCTCCGTGCCGGTGTCGGACCTGCGTGTCGGGGACGTCTTCACCGTCCGGCCGGGCGCGACGGTCGCCACCGACGGCGTCGTGGTCGACGGCGTGTCGGCGGTCGACACGTCCCTGGTGACCGGCGAGCCGGTGCCGGTGGACGTGACCGTGGAGGACGCCGTCGTCGGCGGGACCGTCAACACCTCGGGTCACCTGCTGGTCCGTGCCACGCGGGTCGGGGAGGAGACGACGCTGGCGCGGATCAGCCGGCTGGTGAGCCAGGCGCAGACGGGCAAGGCCCCGGTGGCGCGGCTCGCGGACCGGATCTCGGCGGTGTTCGTGCCGATCGTGCTGGTCATCGCGACGCTGACCCTGGTGGGCTGGCTGCTCGCGACCGGGGACCCCGACGCCGCGTTCACCGCCGCCGTGGCGGTGCTGATCATCGCCTGCCCCTGCGCCCTGGGTCTGGCCACGCCGACCGCGATCCTGGTCGGCACGGGTCGCGGCGCCCAGCTCGGCGTCCTGATCCGCGGGCCGGAGGTGCTGGAGCAGACGCGGCGCGTGGACACGATCGTGCTCGACAAGACCGGCACGGTGACGGAGGGCCGCATGACGCTGGAGGAGGTCCTGGTGCCGAGCGCCTCGGGAACGTCGGAACCAGGGTCCGCGGACACGCCCGAGCGCGACGGCTCGGGCAACGGGCAGGCGGTCGAGATGCTCCGCTACGCGGCGGCCGTCGAGGCACTCAGCGAGCACCCGATCGCCCAGGCCGTCGCCCGAGCCGGCCTCCGGGCCGGCACGTCGGAACCGAGCAGGCCGGAGTCCGGCGGGCCGGAGCAGGACGGCTCTGCGGACGATGGATCGGCCGGCCCCGGGTCGGACGGCTCCGCGAACGACGGCGGCCTCGAGGTCAGCGGCTTCGTCGCGCATCCCGGGGGCGGGGTCGAGGGCCTCGTGCGGAGGTCGCACGCGGGCCTGGGCAACGGACCCGGCGTCGGCGGCACGGGCCTGAACACCCGCCGCGTCGCCGTCGGGCGCGCCGGCTGGCTCGAGGGTCAGGGCGTCACGGTCCCCGCCGAGGTGGCGGCCGCCGTCGGACGGGCGGAGGCGTCGGGTGCGACGGCGGTCGTGGCCGCGCTGGACGGCACCGCGCGCGGGGTGCTGGTGCTGCGGGACCCGGCCAAGCCGACGTCGGCGGCGGCGATCGACGAGCTCAGGGAACTCGGCCTGCGGCCGATACTGCTGACCGGCGACAACGACGGCGCGGCCCGGCACGCGGCGCGCGACGTCGGCATCGCTGGCGACGACGTGATCGCGCGGGTGCTGCCCGACGAGAAGGCGGCGGTCGTCTCCCGGCTGCAGTCGGAGGGCCGCACGGTGGCGATGGTCGGCGACGGCGTGAACGACGCCGCCGCGCTGGCGACGGCCGACCTGGGGCTCGCCATGGGCACCGGGACCGACGTCGCGATGGAGGCGAGCGACATCACGCTGGTGCGCGGGGACCTCCGCGCGGCCGGGTCGGCGGTGCGGCTCTCGCGCCAGACTCTGCGGATCATCAAGCAGAACCTGTTCTGGGCCTTCGCGTACAACGTCGCGGCGATCCCGCTGGCGGCGTCGGGGCTGCTGAACCCGATGATCGCGGGCGCCGCGATGGCGGCGAGCTCGGTTCTGGTGGTCAGCAACAGCCTGCGCCTTCGGCGCGCGGGCTGAGTACTAGAGCCGAGGTGGTGGGCCGGTCTCCGTCCACCACCTCAGCCGTGCCCGAACTCGGCCGTGGTCGAGACGTGGGTCCAGCCTCAGTCCTGCCCGGTCTCGTCCGCCACCCACCCCAGGTACTCCTGGTGCCCACCGATCACCGGCGTCACCACGACTTCCGGGACCTCGTAGGAGTGCTCGCGCACGATGTACTCGGTCAGCCGTTCGGTGAGGGCGGCGGTCGTCCGGAACGTGACCCGCCATTCCCTCTCCTTCTGGACGGCGCCGTCCCAGTGGAAGACGCTCGTGATCGGCCCTTCGGTCTGCGCACACGCGGCGAGCCGCGCCTCCACCGCCGACACGGCGAGGTCCCCGGCCTCCTCCTCGGCGTCGAAGGTGGTCGCTAGCTGCACGAGCTGGGCTTCGCCGGGAGTGTTCGACATGGCCCGAGCGTATCCGCGCCGCGCAATCCACGGCGCCGGCACGGCCGCCGCCCGCGGCGCGGCCAACCGGTTGACGCCTGCGTGCACGGGGACCTGCGATCGGCCTGGGCGGCGGTGCGGTAGTCGCGCCAGACTCTCCAGATCATCAAGCAAAGGACGATAGCCGCAAGGTTCCACACTGGATCAGGTGAAGCATAGAGTCTGGACCAAGTGGAGCGTAGAAATAGGAGCAGATGTAGCGTAGGAAGGGGAGCAGATGTAGCGTGGCGGCATGTATCTCCCGAGGGTGCTGGACGACCGGCTGGATCGGTTGCTCGAAGACGTCCCTGCGGTCGCGGTCGTGGGACCGAAGGCCGTGGGCAAGACCGAGACATCGCGACGACGGGCCAAGGCGGTGATCGATCTCGGCGACGAGTTCGAGCTCGACCTCGTCAAGGGCGATCCCGAGCGTCTGGACGAGGGCCCGTATCCGCTGCTGATCGACGAGTGGCAGCTGCATCCGCCGGTATGGGACAGGGTACGACGCGCGGTCGACCGCGGCGTGGCTCCGGGTACGTTCATCATGACGGGCTCCGCGGCCCCGGCGAAGCGGCCGATGCATTCCGGAGCCGGGCGCATTGTGCAGGTCAGGATGCGCCCGCTTTCGCTTGTCGAACGCGGGCTGACCGCTCCCGCTGTCTCACTGGCGGCTCTTCTCACGGGCGAGAGAGGCCGAATCCGCGGCGAGTCATCGGTAAGCCTGTCCGATTACGTCGATGAGATCGTCGCATCAGGCCTACCGGGTGTACGGACCGTGGCGCGACGCTCCCGAGATGATCTGCTCGACGGCTACCTGGACGCTGTCGTCGAGCGAGACTTCCCCGAGGCAGGTCACAATGTCCGGCGCCCGCGGACGTTGCGAGCGTGGCTCCGCGCGTTCGCCGCTGCATCGGCGACGACGGCGGACTACGCGTCGATCACCGATGCCGCGACGGCGGGCGAGGCGGACAAGCCCGCGCGCTCCACGACGCTTTCCTACCGAGAGACGCTGGAACGCATGTGGCTCGTCGAGGAGGTTCCGGCCTGGACCGGGTTCGGAAGTGTGCTCAAAGCACTGGCAACAGCGCCGAAGCATCACCTGTGTGATCCGGCACTGGCAGCACGCCTCCTGAACGTCGACGCGACTACGCTCCTCCACCGGCCGAACCCGACCGACGTTCCCCTTCCACGCTCGACGCCTCTCGTAGGCGCTCTGTTCGAAAGTCTCGTGACGCTATCCGTCCAGGTGTACGCCGATGCCAACGGTGCGCGCGTCAGCCACTTCCGCACGAGGAAGGGAGATCGTGAGATCGACCTCATCGTCGAACGGCCCGACGGACGCGTGGTCGCAATCGAGGTCAAGCTGGCCGCGAGGCCGGACAACGGAGACATGAAGCACCTCAAATGGCTCCGCGACCAGATCGGCGACGACCTCCTCGACGCGGCAGTCGTTACGACGGGACCCGCCGCGTACCGGCGCGAGGACGGGATCGCCGTCATACCTGCCGCACTGCTCGGGCCATAGCAACCGGTTCGTCGCGTTGCAGTCCAGCGTCCGCCCGTGCGATCGGACACCCGCCGGGGCGGTGGGCCGGTCTCTCCGCCACCGCCCCGGCAGGTCCGAGGAGACCTCAGCGGAACCTGCGGCCCTCGTCCCTCCGGTACGACCAGGCCGCCAGGGCCGCGAACAGGATGGCCCAGCCCACCAGGACCGGGAGCGCCAGAGTGTAGGCGTCGTTGCCGGTGAGGGCCTGGACCAGGAGGTCGCGGCCGGCGCGGGTGGGGGTTCCCATGGAGATGGCATCCAGCCAGCTCGGGAAGATCTCCGGCGGCATGAACAGGCCGCCGGCGAACGCGAGCGGGAAGAGGATGACCTGTACCACGGGCAGGGCCGCCTTCGCGGGCAGGGCGTAGCCCACGCCGAGCCCGAGCAGCACGAACGGCACCGCCACCGCGAGGATCGTGCCGATGCCCGCGGCCAGCTGCGTGAGCGTCGCGGTCGCCTCGGTGAACAGCACGGCGACCAGGATCAGCGGGATCAGCCCGAACAGCGCGAAGATCGCGCCGTTGAGGACGCGCCCTGCCATCTGCGGCCCCGGCCCTGTGGGCAGGGAACGCAGGTAGGGGTAGAACGGCAGCTGCCGGTCCTCGGCGACGCCGAGTCCGTAGGTGAACAGGCTGGCGGAGCACACCGCGAACAGCCCGAGCCCGGCCACCGCCATCGTGGCCCACTCCGGGTTCCCCGCCACCTCCTCCTGCGGCACCACGAAGAACGCCATCGCGAGCGCCGGGAAGATCATGTTGCCGATCACGGCCATGGGGATCCGCACGGTCTCGAGAAACTGGTACTTGAGGTGCAGCCAGGCCAGGGTCCAGAAGGGCCGCATGCCCTGGACGGTGGGCCGGGGTCGCGTCGTCGAGGTGGTCATCGCTTCGCTCCTTCGGTCGTAAGATCGGCGTTCCCCGGGGCGGCGCCGGACTCCGCTCCCGGCGCAAGCCTCGTACCTCGGCCCGCGCCGTCCTCCGCACCCTTCGTCAGCTCGGTGAACGCCTCCTCCAGCGAGGCGTGCCGGATCTCCAGGCCGGTGAACTCGGCCCCGGAGCGAACCAGGTCGCGTACGAACGCGTCGGAGTCGGAGACGACGTGCTCCTGCCGCACCCCGCCGGGCCCCGTGTAGGAGACCCGGCTGGCGCCGACGCGTTCGAGGATCGCCGCCAGGCTGTCGTCCGCGAGGACGCGGCCGTGGTCGATGACGACGACCCGCTCCGCGAGTGCCTGGATCTCCTCGAGGTAGTGCGAGGTGAGCAGCACGGTCACCCCGGCCTGGTGGCAGGCGCGGATCGCGTCCCACAGCGCGGTGCGGCCGGCGACGTCGAGCCCCGTGGTGGGCTCGTCGAGCAGTACGACGCGCGGCCGCCCGGCCATCGCGAGTGCCACCGCGAGCCGCCGCTTCTGCCCGCCGGAGAGCGACCCCGTCTGCCGCCGGGCGAGGTCCTCGATGCCGAACTGTGCCAGGAGTTCCGGGGTGGGCACGGGGTCGGGGTAGTGCCCGCCCACGAAGTCCACGACCTCGCCGACGCGGAGTGTCGCGGGGAGCCCGGTCTCCTGCGGGGTCATGCCGAGCGTCGTGCGGGCGGCGGGGCTGGTCGGGTCCTGGCCGAGCAGCCGCACGGTGCCGGCATCGGGCCGGCGCAGGCCGCTGACCAGGGAGAGCAGCGTGGACTTCCCGGCGCCGTTCGGGCCGAGCAGCCCGACGAGCTCACCCGGGCCTACGTCCAGCGAGACGTTGTCGAGGGCGACGATGTCGCCGAACGTGCGGGTCACGTCCGTCACGGAGACGACGGGTGCGCCGTCATGGTTCAGGTTCATGCTCCAGTTCCCTTCAGGAGGCCGGCCAGCGCGGTGCGGTAGTCGCGAAACGCGGTGCGGCCACGGTCGGTGAGCTTGAGATAGGTCGCCGGGGTGCGTCCCTCGTGGGTCTTGGTGACCTCGACGTATCCGGCGTCCTCAAGTTTGCGGAGGTGGGTGGACAGGTTTCCGGCGGTCATGTCGAGCAGCTTGCGCAGCTTGGGGAACCCGATCTCGTCGCCCGGGTCGAGCGTGGCGAGCGTGGCGACGATCCGCAGGCGCGCGGGCGCGTGGATGACGGCGTCGAGATCGTTCTCAGTCATGGCCGCCCCGTCGTCGCGCCTGGACGACGGCGGTCACCGCCCCCATCACGAGGAACCCGCCGCCGCCGAGCAGCGCCATGACGAGATTGGTGCCGGGCAGCCCGACGAGTGTCGCGACGGCGGCCGTGACCAGCATCCACACGCCGAGCGCGTAGAGGCCGTTCTCCTGGAAGACCATGCCGCCGCCGAGGTACATGAGCCCGACGATGAGGGAGGCGATCCCGTTCGCGGCGATGGCGATCATCTCCTCGCCGGCGCCCGCGCGGATCAGTCCGTTGAGAATGGCCCACAGCGTCAGGAAGCCGAGCATCCATCCCCAGCCGTACATCGCCCCGACGCGTGCCGAGGTGCCGCGGGTTCCCGATGTCCGCCGGATCGAGTGCACCATCGTGAACACCATCGCCGCGGTGATCGCCACGGCCAGTGTCCAGCCGGCCCAGTTCGCGGGCCGGCCCCCGTCCTGCGAGGTGAACCACATCGCGAGGTAGCCGGTCATCCAGGCGGCGCCCCAGGCGAGGTACAGCAGGCGCGCGTCGGGCTCGAGGCCGCTGCGGGTGCGTTCCTGCTGGTCGTCGATCATTCGGAGGCGCGCGGCGGCGTCGAACGTGTCGCCGCCGCCCGGTTCCGTGCCCGACGGCGAGTCGTGGTTCGCTGACATGATCCGTGACCTCCTGGCCTCAAACTGGTTTGCTATGCAAACCAGTTTGCCTCACCTCGCAGGCCCGGCACAAGGCTTCACACTGCTGAGGTCCGTTCAGCAGGGTCCCGCAGACCTTTGAGGCCCGTGTTGAAGGGATTCAATCCCTACTGAACGCAGGTCAGCCGGCGCCAGCCGGTGGGGTAGGTTTTCGCGGGTGAGCGACACTCCCAAGTCCACCAGCCACTCCGCACCCGAGACCAACAGCACGGGCGGGCCGCCGTCGGGCAGCGACACCGGGGCGGACAGCAGCACCGGAAGGCTGCGGGCCGAGCCCCAGGACGACCTCGTCACCACCCGCCACACGCTGCACACCCCGGACGGCGACCTGGCCTACACGGCCACGACGGGCCGCATCGTGCTGCGGGAGGAGGTCACCAAGGACGACAGGTACGACGGCCGCAAGCCGAAGGCCGAGATGTCCCTCACGTACTACACGCTCGACGACGGGGACGTGACGCGACGCCCGGTGACGTTCGCGTTCAACGGCGGGCCGGGATCGTCGTCGGTCTGGCTGCACCTGGGCCTGCTGGGACCGCGCCGGGTGGACTCGGGCGACGTCGGGGACCTGACCCCGCCGCCCTACGGGCTGCTCGACAACCATGAGACCCTGCTGCGCGTCAGCGACCTCGTGTTCATCGACCCGATCTCCACCGGCTGGTCCCGCGCCGCCACGGGTGAGAACGCCAGGCCGTACCACGGCTTCACGGGCGACCTGGAGTCCGTGGGCGAGGTCATCCGCCTGTGGACGTCCCGCCACGACCGGTGGATGAGTCCGAAGTTCCTCATCGGCGAGTCCTACGGTGGCACGCGAGGTGCGTCCCTGGCGGAGTACCTGCAGCGCCGGTTCGGCATGTTCCTCAACGGCGTCATGCTGATCGCGCCGGCCCTGAACCTGGAGACGCTCTACCACGCCGACGGCTCCGACCTGCCGAACCCGCTCTTCCTCCCGGTCTACGCCGCCACGGCGCACTACCACGGGCTGCACCCCGGCCGGTCGCTCGACGAGGTGGTCGCCGACGCCCGCGCCTACGCCGACGAGTACCGCGCCGTCCTCGCCCGCGGCCAGGCACTGGACGACGACGCCCGCGCCGCCGCCGTCGCCCGCGTCTCCGCGATCACCGGGCTCAGCGAGGACTACGTCGACCGCGCGAACCTCCGCCCGGAGCACCTGCGGGCGTACGCGGAGCTGCTGCGGTCGCGGCGCCTCGTGACGGGCCGCCTGGACACGCGGTTCACCGGCCCTGCGGACCACTACGTGCACGAGAAGATGCCGAGCGACCCCTTCCTCACCGCGATCCTGGGGCCGTACTCGGCGGCGCTGCACCACTACCTGCGCGGCGAGCTCGAATACGGCAACGACGCGGTGTACGAGGTCATGACCGGTGCGGTGCACCCGTGGTCGTACAAGGAGTTCGAGGGCCGTGCGGTCGACGTCGCGGACAAGCTCGCCGAGGCCATGATCGTCAACCCGCACCTGCGGGTGCACGTCGCCATGGGCCGGTACGACGGCGGCGTCCCGGTCGAGGCGATCGAGTACAGCCTCGACCAGATGCCGATCCCGCGCGAGGCCCGCGAGCGCATCGAGACGAGGACGTACCCGGCCGGGCACATGATGTACGTGCACCCGGAGGCGCGGATCCAGCAGTCCGCGGACCTGGCGGCGTTCGTCGAGCGGGCGTCCGGGCGGTGATCCGGCGCGTCCCAGCGCACACCCAGCCAGGCGGGTGAGGATCGGCGCGTGAGCACTGTGGAGAGCCGGCGGCGGATCGGCGCCGAGATCTGGATCGTGCTGGGGCTCAGCCTGGGCAAGGCGGCGCTCTACTCGGTCGTGAACATCACCGCGCGCCTGACCGACGGCACCCCGCTGGCCGAGCAGACCGCCACGCTCAACGCGAGCCAGTCGGAACGGCCGTGGCTGGACCTGACGTACCAGTTGCTCGGCATCGGGTTCGGCCTGGTCCCGGTCGCGCTGGCGCTCTACCTCCTGAGCGCCCGCGGCCGGGGCGCGCTCGCCCGGATCGGGCTGGACCGTGCCCGGCCCGGCCGCGACCTGGTGTGGGGCGTGGGGCTGGCGGCGCTGATCGGCATCCCGGGTCTCGCGTTCTACTCTCTCGGGCGCGCGCTGGGCATCACCGTCGAGGTGCAGGCCAGCGCGCTGAACGAGCACTGGTGGACGGTGCCGGTGCTGCTGTTGTCCGCGCTCTACAACGGGCTCCTGGAGGAGATCATCACGGTGGCCTACCTGTACGAGCGCACGCGGGACCTGGGCTGGGGACGCGTCCGGTTCGTCGTGGCGAGCTCGCTGCTGCGCGGCTCGTACCACCTGTACCAGGGGATCGGGCCGTTCCTGGGGAACGTCGTGATGGGCATCGTGTTCTCGTGGTTCTACACGTCCCCGAGGTTCCAGCACGGCGGCCGGCACCGGATCGTGCCGCTCGTCGTCGCGCACACCCTGCTCGACGTGGTCGCGTTCGTCGGCTATGCGCTGGTTCCCGCGGCGTGGCTGGCGGCCATGGGCGCCGCGTAGCCGGGTTGTCCCTCGCGTGGCAGGCCACAGCCATAGACTCGCGAGTATGTCCCACGCGACCGAGCGGGCCGCCGACCCCGTGAGCGTGGTCCGCGTCGTGGACACCCCTGAGGTCCGCGTGCGGCACCCGCGCGATCTGCTCGGCCTGGTCGTCAGCGCGCTCGGCGTGGTCCTCGTCCTCGTGATGTCGGTGGCGGCGCACGGCACCACCGAGGGCGTCACCGAGGACGTGCGGAACTTCAACGACCTCGTGGCCGAGATCCTGTTCATCCCCGTCGTGGTGCTGCAGGGCGTGGTGGCCATCCTCGGCCCCATCGCGGTCCTCATGGAACTCGGCCTGCGCAGGCTCGGCCGCCAGGTCGTGGAGTCGATCGTGGTCGGCATCAGCGGCCTGCTCATCGGGATCCTGTTCGGGCTCGGCGTGCGCTACCTGGGCAGCGACGAGCTGGTCCGCGGCATGTCGGTCCTGGTACCCGGCGAGGGCTACCAGCTCGTCATCCCCACCTACGCAGTCGCGCTCACCGCGCTGCTCACCGTTGCCGGGCCCGCGACCCGCCGTCGTACCGTGCGGTGGACGTGGAACCTGCTCTTCGCCGCGCTGCTCGTCGTCCTCATCACCGGGCAGGTGTCGCTGCCCGGGGTACTCGTCGCGCTGTTCCTCGGCCGGGCCGTGGGCCAGGCCGGACAGTACGTCTCGGGCGTCCGGAGCGAACGGGCGTACGGCCCGGACCTCGTCACGGCGGTCCGGCGCGCGGGGTTCCGCCCGCAGGCCGTGGTCCGCGTCCGCGCCGTGTCCGACCATGCCGAGGGCGACGACGACGCCGCCCCGCTCACGGCCGAACCGGTCACCGAGGTGGACGAGACCGGCGCGGCCACCACCCGCGTCCCGTTCAGCGTGCTGAGAGCACCACGCGAAGCCGGTTCGCGACCTGGCCGGCCCGCGCCGCCGTCGGACCCCGCCACGCTGGCCCTCGCCCGGACCCGCGACACCCGCGTGTACGCGCTGTTCACCGACGACGGCGTGCGCCGCGACGTCGTCGTGCTCGACGGCGACCGCCAGGTGGTCGGTACGGTGACCCGGCTCTGGCGGGCGCTGCGGCTGCGTGGCATCGAGGGCCGTGCCGCGATCTCGCTCAAGGCGGTGGCCGAGCGGCACGCGCTGCTCTCGTACGCCGCGATGGCCGCCGGGGTGCGCACGCCGCGGCTGCACGGCATCGGCGAGGCCGGCGACTCCGTGGCGCTCGTGCTGGAGCACCCCGAGGGCGCGACGCCGCTGGCCCAGGTGCCCGCGGACGACATCGACGCGGAGGTGCTCGCCGAGGCGTGGGACCAGCTCGGCCGCGCGCACGGGGCGGGGCTGACGCACCGCGCCCTGGCCCCCGACGTCCTGCTCGTGCACCGGGACGACGACGGGGACCCGCACGTGTGGCTCACCGGCTGGGAACAGGGTGACATCGTCTCCAGCCCGCTCTCGCGACGCCTCGACCTGGTGCAGTTGCTCGCGCTGCTGTCCGTCAAGGTGGGCGCGCGGCGCGCGGTCGCGTCGGCGGTGCGCGCGCTGCCCGACGAGGACATCGCCGCCATCGGCCCGCTCATCCAGAGCATCGCGCTGCCGCGGCCCACCCGGGAGGCCCTGCGCGCGCAGAAGGGACTGATCGGCGAGTTGCGGGACGCCATCGTGGAGCACCTGCCCGAGGCGGACATCCAGCCGCAGCGGATCACCCGGTTCAGCGCGCGCACCGTCGTCATGCTGACGCTGACGATCGTGGCCGTGGCGGTGGTGGTCGGCACGATCAGCTTCGAGCAGATCGCCGAGGCCGTGCGCGGGGCGAATCCCTGGTGGGTGGCCGTCGCCTACGTTTTCGGGCTCATCACCTGGTTCGGCGCCGCCCTGACGCTCGTGGCGTTCTCGCCCGTCCGGATACCGCTGTTCCGGGCCACGATGACGCAGGCAGCCGGCTCGTTCGTGGCACTGGCAGCTCCGGCGGGGATCGGGCCGGCGGCCCTCAACCTGCGCCTGCTGACGCAGCGGAACGTGCAGCTGTCGATGGCGGTGGCGACGGTGGCGCTGGTGCAGGTGTCGCAGTTCGTGGTGACCGTGCTGCTGCTGATCGTGATGTCGGTGTTCACCGGGGAGGGCGTGCTGGTCCAACTGCCCTCGGCGTCGATCCTCATCGCCCTGGGCTGCGTGGCCGTCGCGGTGGTGGCGGTGCTCCTGGTTCCCGGGGTGCGACGGCGGTCGCTGAACTACGTCCGGCCGCGCGTGCGGCAGGTGTGGCCACGGCTCGCGTCGATGCTGTCGCACCCCGGGCGGCTGGCCGTGGGCGTCGCGGGGAACCTCGTGATGACCCTGGGCTACGCCCTCACGTTCGACGCGTGCCTGCGCGCGTTCGGGGAGTCGCTGCCGCTGGTCGACGTCGCGCTGGTGTACCTGGTCGGGAACGCGCTCGGTGCCCTGCTGCCCACGCCGGGCGGCCTCGGCGGCGTGGAGGGGGCGCTGACGGCCGGGCTCGCGGCGGCCGGGCTCACGCCGGTGCTGGCGGTGTCGGGCGCCCTGCTGTACCGCGCGGTCACCTACTGGGGGCGCATCCCGCTGGGCTGGGTCGCGATGCGGTACCTGGAGCGCAAGGGGGACCTGTAGCGGGCCCCGGACAAGCCGGAGGCCCGGCACCCTCGAGGTGTGCCGGGCCTCCTTGCGCCGATCAGCTCGGCAATCACCGAGCGAGTCGGCGTCGCGTCACTTGGCGACAGCCTTCTTCAGGAGCGAGCCCGCGCTGATCTTCACACCGAAGTTGGCGGGGATCTGGATCTCCTCGCCCGTCCGCGGGTTGCGGCCGGTCCGGGCAGCGCGCTCGACGCGCTCGGCCGAGAACAGGCCGGTCACCTTGACGGCCTCGCCCTTGCCGAGCGACTCGATCAGCACCTCCTGGAAGGCGTCGAGCGCCTTGTCGGCGTCAGCCTTCGTGAGGCCGGACTTGCCTGCGATGGCCGAGACGAGCTCGGTCTTGTTGAGCGACATGCGGTTCCCTTCTTCGGACACAGAGTCGGCCGTCCCGCCGACGTCGATGTCCGATCATGCCAGCAGATCGGCAGAAAATCGCGAAGAACGGCATTTCTGCCGCGAGTCGTCACGTGACGAAGACCTCACCAACGGTTTGGTGACGCCCGCCGGACACAGACATGAATCTCCGAACACACGTTCGTGACGGTCTCCTGAGACAGGATCGCCGGCACCGTGGGGCACCGTGGGGCGCAGGTCAATCGCCGCCGCCACCACCCGAGTCGCCGCCGCTTCCGGAGCCGCTGTCGCCGCCGGAGGAACCAGACGTGTCCCCGTCGTCGGAGTTGCCGCCCGCAGAGCCGGTACCTGCGGCGGCGTCGCCGCTGTCCCGCCTGCGCGTCGTCGCCTCGTTCTCCATCCTGCGCCACCTCACCACGAGCATGACGACGACCACGGCGAGCCCACCGATGAGCGCGAGCCCTGCAGCCCCGCTCGGGATCCCGGCGGACGTCTCGGGTGACGCGTCGGAACCCGCAGCATCGGCGTCGTCACCTGCGTCCGCCGGCTCCTCGATGGCCTCCGTCGGTTCGCTGCCGTCGGCCGCGGCCTCGGACGCCGCCTCCGTGGGCTCTTCCGTCGGCTCGGCGTCCTCGGGTGTCGCCGAGGGCTCGGGAGCGTCGACCGCGAAGGAGAACGTTCCCTCCAGCGGGTGCCCGTCCCCGGACACGATGTGCCAGGCGGCGTCGTACGTGCCACCGGGCAGCGTGGAGGGGACCGACGCGGTGAGCACGGCACCGTCCACGGTGAGGTCCTCGAGACCCACGCTGGTGCCGTCCTCGCCGGTGATGACCACCTCGGCGCCGGTCTCCAGCGGTTCGCCGGAGAACGTCAGCACGATCGTGGCAGGCATGGCGTCGAGCTCGTCGCCGTCCGCGGGGTCGCTGGACAGCAGTTGGTCGTGCGCGGACGCGGACGGCGAGGCGATCAGGAACATCCCCGCGACACTCAGGCAGGCGACCAACGACGCGGCGATCAGGACGGCGATCCGGACACCCGTGCGCGGAGCGGTGGCGGCGCGCAGATCGGCCGAGGAAACAACTTCAGGCATGTTCCGCACACTACTCCGGGACGCTGACACTTCCACAGCCTTTCGGACCGTGCGCTTCGCCACGTCACCGCACGTGCCCGGGCACGTCGTGCGACCCCGGCGCAACAGCTCGCACCCTGGCCCGCCGGCGGGCGCCGGGCGGTGTCGGTGTCTCCGTCTACGGTGTTCGAAAGATCAACCCACCGAGAGCGAGCAGATGCCTCACGACACCCCCGTCGCACCACCCCACGGCCGCCGCAACACGGCCGTGCTCGTCGTGAGCAACCTGCTGGGCGGGATCGGCGTCGCGTCCGGAGCTGCAGTGGGTGCCCTGCTGGCGGAGCACCTGGGCGGCACCTCGATGGGCGGCCTGGCCCAGGCGGCGAGCGTGCTCGGTGCCGCGGTCGCCGCCGTGCCGCTCGCGGGCACTGCCGCCCGGCGCGGCCGACGGCTGGCCCTGACCTGGGGATACGGTCTGGCAACGGTCGGTGGGGTACTCATCGTCACGGCGGCGGTGCTACACCTCGCGTTGCTGTTCCTGATCGCGATGGCGCTGTACGGCGTGGCCAACGCCGCCAACCTGCAGTCCCGGTACGCCGCCGCGGACAACGCGAGCACGGCGACCCGTGCCCGCACCATGGCGGTCGTCGTCTGGGCGACGACGGTCGGGTCGGTGGCGGGCCCGAACCTCGCCGCGCCGGGAGCGGTACTGGGCCGGGAGTTCGGCGTGCCCGTGCTGTCCGGGCCGTACTTCTTCGCCGTCGCCGGGTACGTGCTGGCCGGGCTTGCCGTGAGGTTGCTCTACCGCGACCCGGTGGCGCCGTCGAGCCCCTCCACGGTGGCGGTCGTCGACGGTACGACCCCGGCCATCAACGCCACGGCACCGGTCCCGGACGCAGCGGCCACGGACACCGGGCGTCAGGTCCCGGCCGCCACGGCTCCGGCAACGGACGCCACCACGACTCGGAGCCCTGACACCGCAGCTCAGGATAACCGGCCCGCCTCGGCGCTCGGCGCGCTCGCCTGGGCCTGGAGCCATGGCCGAGCGCGGTTCGCGGTGGTGACGATGGCCGTCGCGCACTCCGTGATGATCATGGTGATGGTGATGACGCCGCTGCACATGCAGCACGGCGGGATGTCGCTGGAACTGGTCGGGATCGTCATCAGCCTGCACGTGCTGGGTATGTTCGGGCTCAGCCCCGTGTTCGGCTGGCTCGCCGACCGCTGGGGCGCCGTGCGGACGGCCGTCCTCGGCCTGGCAGTGCAGGCGGTGGCGGTGGTTCTCGGCTTCGCCGCCGCGGTCGTGGCCGACGACGCGGCTGCCAGCCACGCGACTGCGGCCGGGCATGCGGCCGCGGGGCCGGATCCCGCGGCGAGCGTCGTGACCGCGGTCGCCCTGGTACTGCTGGGACTCGGCTGGTCGGCATCCGTCATCGCGACGTCGGCCCTGCTGGCGGGAGTCGGCGACACGCGCGTCAGGGTCCCGCTCCAGGGCGCCTGCGACGCCCTCATGAACTATGCGGGCGCGGGCGCCGCTGCGCTGGCCGGGCCGGTGCTGGCATTCGGCGGGTTCCAGGCCGTCAACATCGCAGGAGCGATCCTGCTGGTGCCGGCCGCCGTCGCACTCGTTGCCCGAAGCCACACCCGGAACGGCACACCTGCGGTTCGCTGACCGGCCGGTCACCCCACCGCCTCGGGCCATGATGTCGGCCTACGAATGAGGTTGGCGTCCCTCGCACGAAGTTTGCGCGCATGGCCCGAGAGCTGCGGTCGCCAACCTCGTGCCAGGGACGCCAACCTCATTCATACCGGCGGATTCTCGCGAGCCCATGGTTCTCAGCTGTTCAGGAGTCGTGTCCAGGTGGGGGTGTGTTCGCCTCGGGTGAGGTTGCGGGCACGTAGGACGAGGTTGGCGACGTCAGCCTGGCGGTCCACCTCGAAGTGCTGGTCAGGGAAGTGGTGGCTGAACCAGCCTCGGACGGCGATCCAGGGGTACGTTTCCCATCCGCTCTCGACCGGCAGGATAGGAGCAGGGAACCCACCCGGGCCTTCCTTCCCGGCGGCCATCATGCGCACGGTCATCTCGTCGCGTCCGGTGGGCGGCGCGGCGCGTCAAGAGTGACGGTCAAACAGAGGGCAGCCTGCGAACGCTCAGGCTCGTTGCTCATTCCCATTCGGAGGCCCACTGCTCCATGTCGTCGCGGCGGCGGAGTTCTTCGTCGGTGTGGACGGTGCAGCGCCAGTAGGCGCCGAGTTTGTCGATCGCGGGGCGGGTGCAGCGGTGCCGGCCGGCGCGGTCGGTCCACCACTGGCAGCGGGCCGAGTCGGTCATCCAGGCCGAGGCGGCGTCCAGGGCGTGGGCGGCGCCGTCCTGCCACACCGAGCCGGTGGTCTCACCCTGGCGCGCGGCGACCGTGTCCTTGATCTCCTCGGTGGCGTTGCCCATCGCGACCGGCACGGCGGCCCACTCCAGCATCTCGCGGTCGTTGCCGGAATCACCCACCGCGACCGTGCGGCCCGGGTGCACGCCGAGCGTGGCGCGCACGTGTTCGAGCGCGCTTGCCTTGGACAGGCCACCGGCCGTCAGATCGATCCAGTCCGGGCGGGTGGCGTGGGCGGTCACGCCCAGCGCGCGCAACCCCTGCACGAACCCAGCCGCGCCGTCCCCGTGCAGCGCGATCCTCGGGGTGGGATCGGCCCACAACCCCTCCACGTTCGAAGGAATCTGCACGCCGGGCAGCTCGTCGTCCGGGAACCTTGAGGTGACCTTGTAGCCGTACCCGACCACCTCCGCGGCCGCCTTGAGCCGACCGGCAACGATCGCACGCACCACATGCCGCAACGCCATCTCCGCCGGGGCATCACGCCTCGCGATCACCTTCGCCTTGCCGTCGGCAATCCGCGCCGTGACCGCGCCGTTGGACGCGATCACGAACCCCTCTCGGATCTCCAGATCCACCGCCGCCGCCAACGCGCCCACCAGGGACCTGCCTGTCGCCAGCGCCACATGATGCCCCGCCGCACGCAGATCACCGACCGCCTCCACCACCCTGGGCGTGGGCGCGCACCCGGTCACCAGCAACGTGAAATCGATGTCACATCCGACGAGGCCGGCCATCGTGTGCCGGGTCATCGCGATGGTGTGGGTAGTGGTCATGGATGCGTCCTTACTGTGCGGCGGATTCGTGCCGAAGCGCGTCGTTTCCTGTTTCGTCTTGGCCTGTCGTGACCGTCGAGATGCGACGGCGGCCCTGGGCCTTCGGGCCCGAGACGGTGGCGCCGACGGAGACCCGGGAGAGATGCGGACTACTCACGCGAGCAAGTATTACGTCTCAGACGTGATAGATGCAAGCAACAAGCAGGAAGCCTTGTCACAGCGCGGCGTACTCCGCTCTGATTCGCTCCAAGTGCGGCCGAGCGTTCTCGCCCCACGCGACGTACCGCTCCAGGTGCTCCCACTCCCGGACGACCTGTTGGACGTTCTCGGCGTCGGTCACCAGCGACGTGCCGGGAACCGTCGACACGAGAGCCGCCGTGTCGTCATAGATGGTGAACTGGTGCAGGGCGGGCCAGCCGACTGGCGTCGTCCACGGGATGATGCCCTGCCGCAGATGCGGCCGGTCCAGTTCGTCGAGAAGTCGGTCGAGTTGCTCGACCATCACATCCGGGCCGCCCAAGTTCCAGCGCAGCGCGCCTTCCGTGTGGATGGCCACGATCTCGCGCTGGTCACTACCGAGGATCTGCTGGCGGCGCATCCTGGACTCGACGAACTTGTCCACGTTCTCGGCGGGCATCTCGTCGCCCCACATCGCCCGAACGTAGCCCGGCGTCTGCAACAGACCGATCACACCGGACGGGCAGAAGTACCGGATGGAGCCGGCCGAACTTTCCTGCCGCCCGATGCGATCCTGTAGCAGCCAGCCGCCGCGCTGCAGCACCACCTTCGCCGACCACGCCTGCGCCTTCGCCTCGCGTGCCTGCTCGACGAGCCGGTCACGAGTCTTGACCGACGCGCCGTAGACCTCGGCGAGCCGTTCAGCATCCGCCGGGGTCGGCGGAGTCTTTCCGCGCTCGATGTTCGAGAGCTTGGCCTGGCTGATACCAGCCGCCTTGGCCGCGCTGACGCCGCTCATCGCGGCGTCCGCGCGCAATGCGCGAAGCGCCGCGGCGAGCGGGGGAAGGTCGGTGGTCATTCACTCCGAGGGGTCGGGTCGCGGGAGTCGCGCCAGTACTGCGGATGCTCATCCCACCAGGTGACGAGATCAGTACCCGCGTCCCATGCCAGGTCTGCGATCGCGGTCCAGTGTCCCACAGCCTGCTCATCGTTCACCGGCTCAGCGCCGACGAAACGCCCTTCGTTGTCATAGTGCATCAGCAGGACATGACGGCGCTCGACAACCCAGAAGTCCTGCGCTCCGACCTCCGGGGTATCGGACTTGCTCACGACCCGGCAGCGCTCGCCCGCGGCGACGTTGTCCAGGTAGCCCCACTCGATCGAGCTGCGGCGATAGTCGGTCAGCGGTTCGGTGAGAGCCAGGACCCTTCGGGTGATCTGCCCCTGGGCGACCTGCTTGCGGATCACGTCGGCCCACGGCCGATGCCCCGGCCCGGGTTCACCGTTCAGGTAACGCTGCAGCCGGTCCGCGTCCTGGGGAACGTTGAGCACGTCACGCGTCTCCAGGCGGAACAGATCCGTCTCGTGACGAGAGGTGATGAACTCACCGAGTTCGTCCGCACTCAGCATCGAGAACCCTCCAAAGCAGGAACGACCGCCGGGTCCACGATCACGGCAGCCTCTCCGGCCGGGAGGTCGAGGTAGGCGATCGTGTCCGGGTCGGTCACCGGCCGCCCCGGGATGAGCAGATCATCACCGTCGCGACGCACGGGAGCGTCCCACTCGGTCGCGAGCCATGCAGGGATACGCACCGTCCGGTCGGATACCGTCCGGTACCCCTGGACGATCAACGCTCCGTCGTCGGCACGATGGATCGTCGGGCAGGTGTGTCCGTTGTCGCACGTCGAACGCAGGATCTCAGGCATATCTGACTCCACTCTCCAGTCGAAACGACACCACCGTACAACAATCACGTCTCAGATCGAATAGCCTAGGATGAATCTGTCCACTCCGACCGGAAGGACGCCTCCCGTGGTGACGATCGCCGTGACCGGCCACATAGACCTCTCCCCCGACAGCATCCCCCTCGTGCGCACGGCACTCGACGAAATGCTCACCCCGCTAGCGGCCGCAGGCGAGCTCACCGGCGTGTCCTGCATCGCGCGCGGCGCGGACACACTGTTCGCCCAAGCCGTCCTGGCCGCAGGCGGGCGCCTCCTGGCGATCATCCCCTCACAGGACTACCGGCACACCAAGGTGAAGCCGGATCACGCCCCCACCTTCGACAAACTCATCGAGGCCGCCGACGACGTCGCAGTGCTGCCGTACGCCTCAGCCAACCGAGACGCCTACGAGGCAGCCAACAAGATCCTCATCGAACGAGCCGACCACCTCGTCGCCGTCTGGGACGGCCAACCACCGACCAGCAAGGGCGGCACCGCAGACACGGTCACCCAAGCCCGAGCCGCCGGAGTACCCGTCGACATCGTCTGGCCGGACGGAGCGATCCGAACGCGGCAATGACACCCCAGCCCTGTCAGCTCTGCGCCCTCACGTGGCAAGAAGGCGCGACCGGCAAGACGACGCAGCGGCGCTATCACGATCTTGTCTGAGCCTCGAAGTCCGGTCCAGTGATGACCGCGACCACGACAGTGCCGGGCGCGAACCGGCCCCGTTCGGCGAGGTGGAACAGGCCGTACATCATCTTGGCCACGTACACCCAGTCCAGCCGTATCCCGTGCCGGGCCTCGAAATCGTCGATGAACTCCGTCAGTTCGGGCTTGCGCTTGGCGTACCCACCGAAGTGGTATCCGGTCTCGATCGACCAGTTGCCGGTCGTGTGCCCGAGTGCGTCACGTTGCAACGCAGCGACATCATCGCGGAGGAAATCCCCGCCCTTGAGCGACGAGAACCCGATCGCACGCTGCCCAGGCCCCAGGCCGGCACCGATGCCCGCGAGAGTTCCGCCGGTCCCGACCGCGCACGCGATCACATCGAAGGCCTGGTCGATCTCTCCCGGCAGGTCGGCGCACCCCTGCACGGCCAGAGCATTGCTGCCGCCCTCCGGGATCAGGTAGAAGTCCCCGAACGAGTCGCGGAGGGAGGCAACGACGTCGGGCGATGTCTTGACCCGGTACGTCGTGCGGTCCATGTACGCCAGCCGCATCCCACGATCCACGGCGAATCGCAGCGATGGGTTGAGCGGGAGATGTTCCTCACCACGGATCACGCCGACCGTCTCGAACCCGAACAACGCACCAGCCGCGGCTACAGCACGGATGTGGTTCGAGTACGCCCCGCCGAACGTGAGCAACCGGGACGCTCCTTGCTCGCGCGCCGCATCAAGATTCCGGTGCAGCTTGCGCCACTTGTTCCCCGGCAGGTCCGGATGGATCAGGTCGTCACGCTTCAGCAGGACCCGCACGCCCACCGCCCCCAGCCGGCCGTCGTCGAGCGGCTCGAGCGGCGACGGCAACCTCACATCGACACCAGCGATGGGATCCATGCTCGCGAGCGTACCCATGCCGCCACGCCGGATCCGCGCTTCGGCCGAAGAACCGCGAACCTAGACTCGGAGGCGTGGACTTCTACAACGCGTACGCCCAGGGCTTCGCCCGCGTCGCGGCCTGCACCATCCCGGTCACGCCCGCCGATCCGGCCGCGAACGCCGCGGCCGTCCTGGAGCAGGCGCGCGCCTGCCACGACGAGGGCGTCGCGGTCGCCGTGTTCCCCGAACTGTGTCTCAGCGGCTACGCCATCGACGACCTGCTCCTGCAGGACACCCTGCTCGACGGCGTGCTGGACGCCCTGCGCCACCTGCTCACCGAGGGCGCGGATCTGGCGCCGGTGATCGTCGTCGGCGCGCCGCTGCGGCACGGGAACCGGCTGCTGAACTGCGCCGTCGTCGTGCATCGCGGGCGCGTCCTGGGCGTCGCGCCCAAGTCCTTCCTACCGAACTACCGCGAGTTCTACGAGACGCGGCACTTCGCCGCCGGGGCCGGCATCGAGGACACCACGACGCGCCTCCTCGGCGCGGACGTACCGCTCGGCACGGACCTCGTCTTCCGGGCCGACGACGTGACCGGGCTCGCGATCCACGTCGAGGTGTGCGAGGACATGTGGATCCCCGTGCCGCCGTCGGCCCGCGCCGCCCTGGCCGGGGCGACCGTGCTGCTCAACCTCAGCGCCAGCCCCGTCCTGGTGTCGCGCGCCGAGGAGCGGCGCCTGCTGGTGCGCAGCGCGAGCGCGCGCTGCAACGCCGCGTACGTCTACACGGCGGCGGGCCAGGGGGAGTCCACCACGGACCTGTCCTGGGACGGCCAGACGATGGTCTACGAGTGCGGTGACCTGCTCGGCGAGACCGAGCGCTTCCCTCACGGGCCGCGGCGCACGGTGGTCGACGTCGACCTGGACCGGATCCGCCAGGAGCGCCAGCGCCAGGGGTCCTTCGACGACAACGCGCGGGCTCTCGGGATCGCGTACGACGGCGGCCGTGGCGCGGCGGGTGCGGACGGTGCGGCGGGCACGGGCAACACGGCAGGCGCGGCTGCCGTGCGGAGCGCCGCGTCGTCGGGCGCCTTCCGGGAGGTCACGTTCACGGCGGCTCCGCCGTCGGGCGACGTCGGACTGCGCCGCGCCGTCGACCGCTTCCCGTTCGTGCCCGACGACGCCGACCGGCTCGCGCAGGACTGCTACGAGGCGTACAACATCCAGGTCAGCGGCCTGGAGCGGCGGCTGACGGCGATCGGCTCACCCAAGGTGATCATCGGGGTCTCCGGCGGGCTCGACTCCACGCACGCGCTGGTCGTGGCGGCCAAGGCGATGGACCGGCTCGGCCGGCCACGCGGCGACATCCACGCGTTCACGCTGCCGGGCTTCGCGACGTCGCCGGAGACGAAGGAGCGCGCCACCCGGCTGTCGCGGTCGCTGGGCGTGACGTTCGAGGAACTCGACATCAAGCCCGCCGCCGAACAGATGCTCAAGGACCTCGACCACCCGTACTCGGCGGGCACGCGACAGTACGACGTCACCTTCGAGAACGTGCAGGCCGGACTGCGCACGGACTACCTGTTCCGGCTGGCGAACCGCCGGGGCGGCATCGTGCTCGGCACGGGCGACCTGTCGGAGCTGGCGCTCGGCTGGGCGACGTACGGCGTCGGCGACCAGATGTCGCACTACGCGGTCAACACGGGCGTGCCGAAGACGCTGATCCAGCACCTGATCCGGTGGGCGATCGACACCGAGCAGCTCGGGGAGGCCGGCTCCGGGACGAACGCGGTGCTCGCCGAGATCCTCGACCAGGAGATCACGCCGGAGCTCATCCCGGCCCACGAGGGGGAGGCTCCCCAGTCCACCGAGGCGTCGGTGGGGCCGTACGCGCTGCAGGACTTCTCGCTGTTCTGGACGCTGCGCTACGGGATGCGGCCGAGCCGGATCGCGTTCCTGGCCTGGCACGCGTGGCGGGACCCGGACAGCGGCGCCTGGCCGCCCGGCTACCGCGACGCCGACCGGACGGACTACGACCTCGCGACGATCCGGCGCTGGCTGGAGGTCTTCCTGCGCCGGTTCTTCGCGAACCAGTTCAAGCGGTCCGCGATCCCGAACGGTCCGAAGGTCCTGGCCGGCGGCACGCTGTCGCCGCGCGGGGACTGGCGGATGCCGTCGGACGCGCGGGCGACGACGTGGCTGGCCGAGCTGGAGCGCAACGTCCCGGCGGGGTGACGGCCGGGCTCCGGACAGGCCGCCAGGAGGTTCCTTACGCCAAAGCCCGTTGAAGCGTAAGCAAGCTCCTGCTTGAAGCCGGCCCCGTGGCTACGCCCGCGCCTCCTCCGGCTTCTTCTTGAAGCTGCGGTAGAACGGGTAGGCGAAGGCCAGCGTCCACACGAGGAAGAACACCGCGATGACCACGTTCCCGGCGGGGGTGTAGGCCGCCTGCTCCTCGGCGTCGGTCACGGCCATGACCGTGCCCGCCGGGTCGGACGGGTCGTAGACCACCTCGAACGAGCCCTCGTAGGGCGCGGGTGCCGGGCCCCAGTCCTCCAGGTACGCGGTCTCGGGCGCGCCCTCCGGGTCGTTCAGGGCGAGCTGCTGCGCCCCGTCCGGGAGAGTGACCGTCGCCCGCACCTCCGGGTCCATGACCTCGCGCCGGTCCGCGCCGTCGCGGCGCCGCTCCCGTACCTCGGCGCGCCCCTCGGCGCCGGTAGCGGTGGCACGGTCGCCGTCGGACAGCAGGCTCTCCGCGTCGGCGGCCTGGCCCATGGCACTCGGGATGAGCGCGAGGGACGCCACGGTCAGGACAGCCCCGATCGTGAACAGGATCCGGATGATGCGCGTTCCCCAGGTGTCGCCGAGGAACCTGCTGAGGTTTCGGGATGCCACGTCGAGTCTCCTTAGCGTAGAACGTCCGCCAGGAGCCTACTGGGTCGCCGGGCGAGAAATCGTGACGGACCGCCCCCGGGCCTGCGCCATGATGTTGCCCATGACAACTCGCTCCAGCGTCGCCATCACCGGCGCATACGTCGTCCCGGTCGCCTCCGAACCCCTGGAGAACGGCACAGTCCTGATCGAGGACGGCGTGATCACCGCCGTCGGTCAGGACGTCGACATCCCCGAGGACACGCCCACCGTCGACGGCTCGGGCAAGTGGCTGCTCCCCGGTTTCGTCGAGGCGCACGGCCATATCGGCACCCACGAGGAGGGCGAGGGCTGGGCCGGGCAGGACACCAACGAGATGACCGACCCGGACGGCTCCGCGCTGCGCGCGCTCGACGCCGTGAACATCGAGGACGAGGGTTTCCACGACGCCCTTGCAGGCGGCGTGACGAGCGCGGTCCTGAAGCCCGGTTCCGGGAACCCGATCGGCGGCCAGACGATCGCGATCAAGACCTGGGGCGGCCGGACCATCGACGAGCAGGTGATCAGCGACTCGGTGTCGGTGAAGTCCGCGCTCGGCGAGAACCCCAAGCGCGTCTACGGCGACCAGAAGAAGCTGCCGTCCACCCGTCTCGGCACCGCGCACGTGATCCGCAAGGCGTTCGTCGACGCGCAGAACTACGTCGCGAAGCGCGACGCCGCCGAGGCCAAGGGCGAACCGTTCGAGCGCGACCTGGGCAAGGAGACCCTCGCGCGGGTGCTCGCCGGCGAGCTCGCCTGGGACCAGCACACCCACCGCGCGGACGACATCGCCACCGCCATCCGCCTGTCGGAGGAGTTCGGCTACCGCCTCGTGGTCAACCACGGCACGGAGGGGCACCTGATCGCCGACTTGCTCGCCGAGAAGGACATCCCCGTCATCTACGGCCCGATGTTCGTGTCCCGCTCCAAGGTCGAGGTGCGCCGGCGCGCCAACGTGAACATCGCGAGGATGGCGGCGGCAGGCGTCCGCGTCGCGATCACCACGGACCACCCCGTCATCCCGATCGACTTCCTGGTTCACCAGGCGTCGTTCGCGGCCCGCGACGGCCTCCCGCGGGAGACCGCGCTCGCCGCGATCACCACCAACCCGGCGTCGTTCCTGGGGCTCGACGACCGGGTCGGCGCCGTCAGGCCCGGCCTCGACGGCGACGTCGTCCTGTGGTCCGGCGACCCGTTCGACGCCACCCAGCGTGCCGAGCGGGTCTTCATCACGGGCACGCAGGTCTACCGCTGGGACCACGAGGCCGACGGCGGCCGTGGCGCCCGCCGCGTCGCGGACCGCATGGACCGCTTCGTCTGACGTCGCAGGCGGGCACGGTCGGCTGGTCGTCGAGCGATCGGCCGGATGTCGAGTGGTCGGCTCGATGTCGAGTGGTCGGCTCCCCGAGCGACCGATCTTCCGACGACGGGCCGGTCACCCTGCCCACCAGCCATCCCTGGGTCCGGGGTGCCGTCGCATACGGCACCCCGGGTGGACGCGCCCGGCGCCGCGCCCGGCTAGCGTGGCGAGCATGTCGCTCGAGCAGGCAGGCCGCCCGCTTCCGGCCATGGCGGACCGCGGACCGCTGGGCCGGCGGCGCGCGCGGATCTTCGTCGCGACCGCGGCGCTGGGTGTGGCCGTGCTCGGGAGCATCGGATCCGGGTTCGCCCAGCCCGAGGCACGGACGTTCGACGTCGGCGCGCTCGCCCTGCTCCTGGTCACCCCCCTCGCGATCGTCCTCCTCCTGCCCCGGCGTCCCGCGACCGCGGTGGCGGCCTCGGTCGGCGCCACCGGCGCCTATCTCCTCGCGGGCTATCCCTGGGGACCGGCGATCCTCGAGCCGGTGGTGCTGCTGGCGGTGGTCATCCTCTGCGGACCGGCCCGGCGAGGTCGCATGATCGCCTGGGCCGGCGCCGCGCTGCTGCTCGGCATGGTCGCGACGGCGGGGGCGATCGCCCCGCCCGTCTTCCAGGAACCGAGCTGGGGCGGGCCGCCGGGCC
Source organism: Myceligenerans halotolerans (assembly GCF_054782975.1). NCBI lineage: Bacteria > Bacillati > Actinomycetota > Actinomycetes > Micrococcales > Promicromonosporaceae > Myceligenerans > Myceligenerans halotolerans. The sequence continues at coordinate 182,977 of NZ_BAAGRL010000004.1, read as the reverse complement.
ACTCGAGGTGGGAGCCGCACGGCGGCCCCGGCGAGGGCGGGCTGCGGGAACTCGCCAGCGGTTTCTCACCGGCGAGCCTCGTCGCCGGCGCCGCCTGGACCGCGGTCGCGCTCCTGGTGTCGAGCGCGATCCGGGACCGCGCCACCCGGCGGACGGCCGCCCGGCTGGCGGCCCGCGAGACCGCCGCCGAACGCGAGCGCACCGCCGTCACGGCCGAGCGGCTGCGGATCGCCCGCGAGCTGCACGACGTCCTCGCCCACTCCCTGTCCGGCATCAACGTGCAGGCGGGCGTCGGCCTGCACCTGCTCGACCGCGATCCCGGCCAGGCCCGGACCGCCCTCACCTCGATCCGCGACACGAGCCGCGACGCCCTCGCCGAGGTCCGTACGGTCCTCGGGATCGTCCGCATGGAGGCCGGCGAGGGGCGGACCACGACGGCCGCGGGCTCCGCCCGCACCGGTGCACCCGGGAACCCCGGACCGCCGTCGGACACGGGCACGGAACGCGCCGGACCACCCGGGAGCCCCGGACCGCCGTCGTCCGCGGACATGGCCGACCCGCCGCTCGTCCCGACCTGGGACCTGTCGGGGCTGGAGCGGCTCGCCTCGCAGACCCGCGCCGAGGGACTCACGGTGACACTGGAGGTCGACGCGCACGGGCTTCCCGACCGCGTCGCCGGTGCCGTGCATCGTGTGGTGCAGGAGGCGCTGACCAACGTCCGCCGGCACGCCGTCGGCGCCACCCGCGTCGCCGTCTCGGTCCGCCGGAGCGGCACGTCATGCTTTGTCGCAGTGTCCGACGACGGTCGTGGCGCGTCCGGCGCCGACGGGGGCGGATACGGATTGCGGGGGATGCGCGAACGGGTCGAGGCACTCGGCGGCACGCTCGAGGCCGGGCCGGACGACGTCGGCTGGCTGGTCCGTGCCGCGTTCCCGCTGCCCGGCACCGCGCCCGCCACGGGCACGGGCGCCGCGCCCGACGGCAAGGACGCCGTATCCGCCCGCGGTACGGACGCTCCGCCCGCCCAGGACACGGACGCTCCGCCCGGCCACACGAACGACGAACCCCGAGGAGAGCCCGCATGATCGACGTCCTGCTCGCCGACGACCAGGCTCTGGTCCGCGGCGGGTTCCGTGCCCTGGTGGACTCCGAGCCGGACATGCGCGTCGTGGCGGAGGCCGCCACCGGCGACGACGCCGTCGCTCTGACGCTGGAGCACCTGCCCGACGTCGTCCTCATGGACATCCGGATGCCCGGCTCCGACGGCCTGGCGGCGACCCGCCGGATCGCCGCGGACGCGCGCGCGTCCGGCGTGCACGTGGTGGTGGTGACGACGTTCGAGCTCGACGAGTACGTCACCGAGGCGATCCGTGCGGGGGCCGCGGGCTTCCTCGTGAAGGACACCGACCCCGCCGACCTGGTGCGGGCGGTGCGTGTCGCGGCGTCGGGGGAGGCGCTGCTGTCGCCGAGCGTGACCCGTCGGCTGCTCGCGCGGGTCGCCGGGGCGGCGCGGGACGTCCCGGCTCATCCGGGTCTGGACGATCTGACGCCGCGCGAGCGCGAGGTGCTCGTGGAGGTCGCGGGCGGGCTGGCCAACGACGAGATCGCCCGCAGGCTCTACCTCTCGGAGTCCACGGTGAAGACGCACGTGTCACGTGTGCTCACGAAGCTCGCGGCACGGGACCGCGCCCAGCTCGTCGTGGTCGCGTACGAGTCGGGACTGGTCCGGCCGGGCTGGGACGGGGAGCTCTGACCGGTACGGACGGGGTAGCGGAGACGGTACGCCGGGCCGACGACGGCCGGACGTCCCCGGAGAAGACTGGCGATGCGGCCGGAAGGACCGGCCACGAACGCGACACCGGAGGAGTCCGACATGAACACCCTGGCACAGGTCGCCGCCCACATGCCGCACGACGGCTGGGGCGGCGGACCCGGCTGGTTCATCATCTTCCCGATCCTGTGGTTCCTGCTCGTCGTGGCGATCGTGGTGCTGATCGCCCGGTCGGCCCGGCGCGGGTTCCGCCAGGGCCCGCCGTGGGCGCGGCAGGCCGGGGCGAACCCGGTCGCGATCCTCGGCGAGCGCTACGCCCGCGGCGAGATCGACGAGTCGGAGTACCGCAGCCGCCTGGCCGTTCTCCGCAGCGTGGCGGATCCGGGCGACGGAAAGGGCTGAGCCGGACCAAGACGTGGCGGGTTTATGCCACCCAGATGGCATAAACCCGCCATATCACAAGTTTGGAAACGTTACGTGGAACGACAAAGATCCTTCCCATGCGTACCCCCATCATTGCTGCCGCCGTCGCGGGCGTACTCCTGCTGAGCGGCTGTTCGGTGGCCGGCGCCCAAGCCGGCGAGTCGGCGGGCACCCCTGCCGCCACCCCCTCCGGCGAGAGCCGGATCGATCTCCAGGCACCGGACACCCAGGTCGGGCTCAGCCAGGAGTACGACGTCATCGGGTCCTGTGACGCCTTCTTCGGCGGGAGCAACCCGCTGGCCGGCAAGGTCCGGGCCCTCGCGCCGGCGGTCGCCCAGCCTCTCGACCCCTCGACCACGAAGGGCCAGGTCTCGACGATAAGCCATCGGATCTCGTCCTTGATCGGGCTCTCCCCGGAGAACGTCACCACGGATCTGGAACGCATCCGCACACCGTTCGACCAGGCCAAGCAGGGCAGCCTCGCCCGGCCGCAGGACGTGGTGACCGGCATCGAGTCGTTCAAGGCCAGGTGCGCCGAGGAAGGCTGGGTCAAGGGCGCCTAGCGGGCCCTGCCTGGCCTGACGGATGCGCCTGGCCTGCCGGGACCCGGGTCCCGGCAGGCCAGGCGCATCCGTCAGCTTCCCGTCAGGAAGTCGCGCATGATCGGGCCGGCGGTGGTCGAGCCGAAGTCGCCGTCCTCGACGAAGACGGCGACCCCGATGTCGCCCTTGATCGCGACCATCCAGACGTTCGTCTTACCGTCGTTGCCCTCGGCGCTACCGGTCTTCGCCCCGACCACGCCCGACACGCCGGCGAGTGCGTCCTTCGCCGACCCTTCCTGGACGACGCCGCCCATGAGCTCGCGGAGCGTGGCGGCCTCGTCCTCCTGCAACGTGCCCGACGGCGCCTGGCCGTCCTCGGTCTCGTCCGTGACCACGAGCATCGGGCTCACCGTGCTGCCGCCGGCGACGCTCGCCGCGACCGTCGCCATGGCCAGCGGCGAGGCGAGGACCCGCGCCTGCCCGATGAACGACGCCGCGTGGTCCGCCTCGCTGATGTCCTCGGCGGGAACCTCGCCCAGGTAGCCGGCCGCCCCGAGGCGCGACGCCTCGAGCCCGAGGCCGAGCGACGCGGCGGCGTCGTGCAGGTCCTGCTGCGAGACCAGCTCGTGCTGCCCCACCATCGCGGTGTTGCACGAGTGGGCGAACGCGGTACGCAACGGCACCTCGCCGAGCGCACCGGCCGGGTAGCCGTCGACGTTGTCGAACTCCTTGCCGACGACGATCCGCTCGGGGCACGAGACCGTGCTGTCCGGGGTGAGCCCGTTGCGCAGCATCCCCAGGGCGGAGGCGATCTTGAACGTGGACCCGGGCGGGTACTGCCCGAGCATCGCCGTGTTGTATCCCTGACTCCCCTCGCCGGACGCCGCCGCCAGCACGCTGCCGGTCGTGCCGTCGACCGCGACGATCGCGCTCGGCGAATCCTCGCCGGAGTCGGCCAGGACCTGCTCCGCGTGCTGCTGCATCGCCACGTCGAGCGTCAGTTCGACCGGCTCGCCGTCCTTCCCGTCGTTCGCCCACAGCTCGCGCGGTTCGTCGTCGCTGTCGGCCTTCGTCGCGGTGACGCGGATCCCCGGCGTGCCGGCGAGCTGCTCGTCGTAGACGGCCTGGAGCCCGGAGGTGCCGACGACGTCGCCCGCCTCGATGCGCCCGTCGGACTCCTCGATGATCTCCGCGGTGGCCTCGCCGGTGGTACCGAGGATCGGGCGGGCGAAGTCCGGGGTCGGCGCGAGCGCCCGCGTCCCCGGGATGAGCAGCACGCCGGGGGTCTCCTCGAGCGCCTGCCGGTCGTAGTCGGGATCGCTCACGCGGATGATGATCGCCTGCACGAAGGCCTTGTCGCCGGAGGACTCGGTGCGCGCCACGAGGTCGGCGCGCGCGTCGTCGTCGAAGTCGAGCAGGTCGGCCAGGGTCCGCGCGGTCGCGGTCCACTCGGAGGCCTCGACGCGCGACTTGTCCACACCCACGGTCAGGACGTCACGCTCGGTCACGATCGTCTCGCCGCCCGCACCGACGATGTCCGCGCGCTGCGGCTCGACGCGTTCGACGGCCAGCCGCTCCCCGGACTCCAGCTCGGGCGCGAGGATCGCCGGGGTCCACGCCGCCTGCCACACGCCGGGCTCGCGCCCGTCCGGCCCCGGGTAGGTGAACTCGACGTCGGTGGTGTATTCCCAGACGTCGTCCTCGCCGAACGGCCAGGACCAGGCGTAGGTGGCGGTGAACGACGCCGTCCCGTCGTCGGCCTCCTCGACCGGCGTCGTCTCCGCGAGCGAGACGTCGAACCCGTCGGTGGACCCGACAAGGCCCTCGAAGACGGCCTCGTACTGCTTCTCCGGAACCACGGACGTCTCGGTGGTCATCGGGAGGTTCGCCAGCTCACCCGACCCCAGGGCAGCGCCGAACTCCTCGGCGACCGGGTCGTGGGGCGGGACGGGCGGCTCCCGGAGGAGGAACCAGGCCAGCGCGACACCCGCCACCGCCAGCGCCACGACGGCCACGACGCCGAGCACGACGCCCGTGCGGCGACGTCTCGGGACGGCCGCCGCCGGAGGCACGGCGACGGGCGGAACCTGCTCGGCGTACGGCGGGATGTTCGGTCCGGATTCGGGCTGCACCCCTGCGAGGCTAGTAGAGCCCTCCGCTCACGTCATGCACTAATCTCGCAGATTCGCGGGTGAAACGGTGGGCGTCACCCCACCGGCGCCTCCTTGACGACCTCGCGCCAGGCGGCGGGATCGAGCACCGCGCCGTCCTCCCTGCCGGCCCACCGGCGCGCGTCGTCGATCGTGTCGGCGAGCAGGTTGCGCAGCCGGGCATCGACGTCGGGCACGAACGCCTCGGAGATTCCCTGGACCGCTGTCGACACCACACTCGGTGCGGCGTCCCGCACGAATCGCTTGGGACGTACCGTGGTTCCCGCGCAGAACCGCTCGGCCCAGGCGGCCGTCTTGGGAACCGACGCGAGAGCCTCGGCCGATTCCGGCGCGAGGGTCCCGGACGGCCTGTCGTCCAGCACGTCGAGCATGCGCTCGGCGCCGTAGATCGCCACGGCGAGGGTCTGCTGCCGGTCGGCGGGTGAGATGGGCAGCGCGGCCTGAGCCGCGCGCAACGCGATCCGGACGTCCCAGCGTTGGTCGTCGCTGGTCAGACCGATCACGGACGGGATCAACGGTGCGAGCTGCGGACGCGCGTGATCCGAGGTCAGGTCGTTGACGGCACGGGCGAGCATGGCCACCAACGGGTGAGTGCACGACGGGTGGTCGCTCCATCTCTCACCCGCGAGGAACGACGCGAGCTCCATGAAGCAGGCGCCCTTCTTGGGGTTCCGGTGCTTGCCGCGTCCGAGCAGCGGCAACATGTCGAAGGTTCCAGCGCTTGCGGTCACGATCCACCCCCACTGTGGGTTCGATGCTTCGTCCAGTGTGCGCGCGGTGTGACGTGGATCGCAATACCTACACATACCTTCGCCCCGTGGAGGCGCCGTCGTGGAGGGCCGTTCTGCCGCGTCATCCCGCCGATATCCGCCGTCGACGGGCGTGGCCGGACGTTTCCCGTGATACTGGGAAGATGCCGACGGACCTCCAGGCCCTGAACGACCTGGCGCACGTCGGCCTCGGGACCCAGGCCGCCGATGAAGCCTTCGAGCGGTTCGCCCGACTGGTGCGCCGCCATCTCGCCGTGCCCGCCGCGGCCGTCGTGATCCTGTCCGACGACGGCGTCACGCCCTCGGACGGGGACGGCCCGGACCGCGCCGGCGCCGCGGCGACGCCGTCGGGCGACGAACTGCTCCGCCTCCGGACCGGGCTCGCCATGCCCGTGATCGAGGCGGACAAGCCGCTGGTGATCGAGGACGTCCGCGACGACCGGACGTTCGCCCCCGGCCATGTCGTGCGCGAGCTGGGCGTCGTCGCCTACGCCGCGTTCCCGGTGCACGACCTGCGCGGGCGACCGATCGGCGCGCTCGTCGCCGTCGACGAGCGGCCGCGGCGCTGGACCCCGGAGGCGCTCGCCACCCTGGAGGACCTCGCCGCGGCCTGCAGTGCGGAGTCCCGCCTCCAGGCCGAGCGCGAACGTGCCCGCCGCGTGCAGCACGCCGCGGTCCGCGCGAACCGGCGCAGCCGCTTCCTCCTCTCCCTCAGCGAGGCGTTCGCCGGCGCGCAGTCCGTGAACGACATCGACGCCGTGATCGCCGACATCGGCACCACCGGCATCGGTGCCCGTTACTGCGGCCTCGCGCTCGTCGACACCGATCGGCGCGGGATCACCTACACCTCGCTGGCCCACGTCGAACCGGGTTTCCCGGCGTCGTTCCGGCACGCCCGGCTCACCGACGCCCGCCCCGTCTGCGAGGTCGTCCGGACCGGCAAGCCCCTCTACTACGCGTCGGACGAGGAGCTGATCACCGCGTTCCCGGAGGTCGCTCCGTACAGCAACCACGGTCTGGGGGCACGCGCGTTTCTCCCCGTGCTCTCGCCGAGCGGCACGGCGTTCGGCATCCGGCCGGGCGGCGTCGTCGGCGTCGTGATCTTCGTCTGGGAGCGGGAGGCGCGCAACGACCAGGACATGTTCGCGCTGGGCGCGGCCCTCGCGCAGTACGCCGGTGACGCGCTGGAACGCGCGTGGCTGCTCGACGAGCGCCGCCGGGCGGCGACCACCCTGCAACGGTCCATGCTCAGCCGCCTGCCGCAGATCGCTCACCTCGACCTCGCCTGCACCTACTCGCCGGCGACCCGGTCCGACCAGGTGGGCGGCGACTGGTACGACGCCGTCCGGCTGGACGACGACGCATCGATCTTCATGGTCGGCGACGTCACGGGGCACGACATGCACGCCGCCGCCACGATGGGCCAGCTTCGTTCCTTGCTCCGCGCCCTCGCGTGGAGCCACGACGCCGCGCCGTCGGAGCTGCTGCGGCTGCTCGACAAGGCGAACGACGGCCTGGGCCTGCACGCCTCCGGCACGGCCGTGCTCGTGCGTCTGGAACGGGTCAAGCGCGGCGGCGGCACGTACGAGGTGACCTGGTCGAGCGCAGGGCACCCGCCGCCGCTCGTGCTCCGCCGGGACGGTGGCGTGGACCGGCTCGACGCGCGCAGCGACATGATGCTCGGCGTCGTCCCCACCATTCGCCGCACGGATCACGCGACGCTGCTCCGCCCGGGCGAGACGCTGCTGCTGTACACCGACGGGCTCACCGAACAGCACTCCGCCTCCGACGACGAGGCGCTCTCCGGCCTCGAGAAGACCCTCGCGGGCCTCGCGCACACGGCGACCGCGGCGCTCCCGGTCACCCTCGTGCGGCGGCTGATCGGCCAGCACCAGCACGACGACGTCGCCGTCCTCGCCGTGCGCGTGCGGATGGCCGCCATGCCGAGCAACCGCTCGGAGCCCGGGACCGCGCGCGTGGAGCGCAAGGTGGCGGACGATCTGTCGGACCTCGCACCGGCCCGGCTCTGGATCGACGACATGCTCGAGACCTGCGGCGTTCCGCTCGCCCAGCGCCGCACCATCACGCTGCTCGCGTCGGAGATCCTGACGAACGCGCTGGATCACGGCCGGGCGCCGATCGGCGCGGAGCTCGACATCGACCCCACGCGGGTCCACGTCGGCGTGCGCGACGGGTCGTCCGTGCAGCCGCGGCTGAGGGACCCGGACGTGCGGGAGTTCGGGGGCCGCGGGATCCAGCTCCTCGAACGGCTGGCGTCGCGCTGGGGCGTGGAGCGGCACGTGGACGACGACACCACGCTCGACGAGGAGACGAGGGGCAGCGCCCGGACGCGCCGACGGGGCAAGACCGTCTGGTTCGAGATCGACCGGGAGCCCTGAGAATCCGCCATTTCTCGTCAGTGTCAGACCCTCGGCGTAGCGTGTGGGCCATGGCACAGTCGACAGGCGTCGCGCCCGACGCCGAGAAGATCGATCCGGAGCTCGTCGCGGGCCTCGAGAAGCACCGCCGCGAGCTGACCGGATACTGCTATCGCATGCTCGGCGGCGCATTCGACGCCGAGGACGCGGTCCAGGAGACGCTGCTGCGTGCGTGGCGCTCCTACGACCGCTTCGAGGGGCGCTCGTCGCTCCGCACCTGGCTCTACCGCATCGCCGGCAACGTCTGTCTCGACATGCTCGGCTCGAGCCGTGCCAAGCGGGAGCGCCCCATGGGCCTGGGCGCGGCGTCGCCCCCGGAGGTGGAGTCCCTCGCCGCCGAGCTACCGGAGGAACGGTGGGTCGAGCCCGTCCCGGACGACCGTGTGCTGCCCGGGCCGGGCGACCCCGCGGACACCACGATCGCGCGCGAGTCGGTCCGGCTGGCGTTCGTCGCGGCGTTGCAGACCCTCCCCGCGAAGCAGCGCGCGGTGCTGGTGCTGCGCGAGGTGCTGCGCTGGCCGGCTCAGGAGGTCGCCGAGCTGCTGGAGACCTCGGTCGCCTCGGTGAACAGCGCCCTGCAGCGGGCGCGCGCCACCCTGTCGGACCGCGCGCTCGATCTGGACGCCGCGACCTCCACTCCGGCCACCCCGCCGTCCGACAAGGAGAGCGCGCTCCTGGAGCGCTACATCGACGCGTTCGAGCGGTACGACATGGACGGCCTCAGCGCCCTGCTCCGCGAGGACGCCATCATGAACATGCCGCCGTACGCCATGTGGCTCCAGGGCGTGGAGGACATCCGCGCCTGGATGCTCGGCGTCGGGTCAGGCTGCCGGGGCTCGCGTCTGGTACCGGTGCGCGCGAACGGGTCGCTCGCCTACGGCCAGTACCGGCCCGATCCGGCGGGCGGCTGGTTCCCCTGGGGCCTGGCCGTCCTGGAGAACGACGGGGACAAGATCACCGGCATCACCACGTTCCGCTCCCCCGAGCGGCTGTTCCCGTTGTTCGGTCTGGCGGACCACCTGGACTGACGCCGTGTTCTCCGGGGCCTGACTCCGACGGTACCGGATGGGCAAACTCGTGACGTGGCTCACAGCGGACCGATAGCCTCAGGGCGTGACGATGAGATCCATCGTGGTCGGCGTGGACCACAAGCAGCCGGACCTCCCTCGCCGGGCCGCGTCGCTCGTGCAGAGCCTGGGGGGATCGCTCGTCGAGATCGTCTGCCTCTGGGTGGACGAGACCGCGGTGACCGAGCCGAACGGTTTCGCGGTGTCGGTGGACCCCGACATCGTGATGTCCGACGACCGCTACGCCGCCGACGTGCTCGACGGTCTGAACCGCTCCATGGCGGATGTCGGGTTGCCCTGGTCCGCGGTGCGCGGCGCGGGCGACCCGGCGCGCGAACTGGCGCGCGTCGCCGACGAGGTCAGCGCCGCGATGATCGTGATCGGTGCGCGCCGGGCCGGTCTGCGCGGCTGGGCGACGAGCATGGTGGGCGGCACGGTGGCGGGTCACCTGGTCCACGACCAGCGCCGCCCCGTGGTGGTCCTGCCGGAACACCCGCTCGACGGCGAGGGCGCGGCATGAACACCGTCGCGCGCACGGACACGTATGCGGCATCGTGGTCCTCGATGAACGCATCGATCTCCGAACCGCCCGCGGCGCCGGCGCCCGGCCCGGGCGGCCGCCGGAGATTGCCCGCCCACCTGCGCCCCTCGCTGATCGGCCTGGTCGCCGTCGGCGGCGCCGTCGGCTCCGCCGCGCGGTACGGCACGGAAGTCCTGCTGCCCGCCGCCGGCGCGACGGGCGGCTGGCCGCTCGCCACGCTCGCCGTCAACCTCGTCGGCGCGTTCGCCCTCGGGCTCGGGCTGGAGGCCCTGGCCCGGCTCGGCCGGGAGACTCCGGTGCGGCGCAACGTGCGCCTCGCGGGCGGCACGGGCTTCCTCGGCGGGTTCACGACGTACTCGGCCCTCGCGCTGGAGACCGAGCGCCTGCTGTCCGGCGGGCAGGCGGGCATGGCCGTCGCCTACGTCCTGGTCACCCTCGTCCTGGGTGTGCTGTGCTGCCTCACGGGCGTCCTGCTCGGAGAGCGAGCCGGGGCCGCGTACCTGCGGCGGTCCCGTGCCGCGGGGGCGGAGACGGACGAGTGATCGGGCTCCTCCTCGTGGCCGGGGGCGGTGCGGTCGGGGCCGCCGCCCGCTTCGTGCTCGACGGCGCGATCCGCTCCCGGCACCACGGGGCGTTCCCGTGGGGCACGTTCGTGGTGAACGTGCTGGGCTCCCTCGTCATCGGCGTCGTCGCCGGGTTCGTGTTGTTCGGCGGCGCCGATGCGGACGCCGTCGAACCGTGGCGACTCGCCCTCGCCACCGGGCTGTGCGGCGGGTTCACCACCTTCTCCACCGCCATGGTCGAGACCGTCCGCCTGGCCCGGTCGAGCCGGGTCCGGTGGGCGCTGATCAGCACGATCGGCACCCTCGTGGCCACGGTCGCCGCGGCAGTGGCAGGGATCGCCGTCGTCGGCCTGTTCTCCTGACCGTCCGGGACGCATCCGGCCCCGCAGGATCGCGATCCGGTGAGGCGGGCACGATGAGGGGCGGGGTGCCCGTCAAGCACCCCGCCCCTCATCAGGTGCGGCTCCGGCGTGCCGAGCGGCCCGCCGCGGCGGCGCGGACCGCTAGATGCGGTTCCAGCGCTGGTTGTCGCCGCCGTGGCAGCTGTACAGCTGCACGGGTGAGCCGTTCTCGCCGCTCCACACGTCGAGGCACACGTTGTGCTGCTGGTTGCGGATCACGCCGTTGGACTCGCGGGTCCACTTCTGGTTGTTGCCCCCGTTGCACGAATAGATCTGCAAGCGCGTCCCGTTCGAGCCCGACGGAGCGTCCAGGCACTTGCCGTGAACCGTCAGCTCACCGGACGAGGTGAACGTGAACCGCTGGTTGTCGCCCTGGTAGCAGGAATAGGTCTGCATCTGGGTGCCGTCCGCGGTGTTGCCTCCCGGGAGGTCGAGGCACTGGCCGGTGTCGACATTCTGCAGCCGGGTGACGTCACCGCCACCACCGCCGCCGCCCCCGCCGCCACCGCCGCCGCCTGAGCCCTCGCTCACGGTGACGCTGGAGGAGCCGCTGGACTGGTAGCCCTCGGTCGCCATGATCTGGTAGTAGTGACTGCCGAGGTTCAGGCCGTTCTGCGCCCAGGCGTTCGCGTGGTTCTGGAACGTGATGGTGCCGCTCGTCCGCTTCGACGTCCGGACGCTCCAGTACTGGTAGAACGTCGCGGTCCCGTCGATGGACGGCTGGTTGACCCGCTGGGTGCGGTAGATGTCGTAGGTGCCGCCGTCGCTGTTGACGGTGCCGTAGTAGTTGGCGTTGCCCGGCGGGCGCCAGGAGCCCCAGGACTCGATGACGTAGTACTCGACCAGCGGGCTCCGCGTCCAGCCGTACAAGGTCAGGTAGGAGTTCCCGTTCGGGTTGTACTGGGCCGAGTAGTTCACCACGCGGCTGCTCGAGCCCGGGTTCCAGCCCTTGCCGGCCACGAAGTTGTTGGTGCCGTTCCACTGCGTCGAGTAGCTGCCCCCGGACCCGAGGTCCATCGAGACGCTGCCCTGGGTGTCGGTCCAGAACGAGTAGAAGTACCCGCCGTGGTTGCCCTCCTCGTTGGTGTCGACGGCGGCCGCGGGGTTGCCGGCGGTCACGACCAGCGCGAGCGCGGCGCCCGCGCTGGCGAGCACCTGGGCCAGACGGCGGCGCCGTCTTGGCCCGGATCTGATGGTGGTAAACGATTTCGACATGCTGTGCACTCCTTCGTGCGGTCGTCGATGGTTAAACCCGCGGGGCGAGGCTCCCGCAGTCGGCAGTTTTCGGGTCGCTTGATGGTGGTGTCAATGTTTCAAACGTTTAAGCACAGAATTTCGATAGTTTCGTGCACTTTCGCGAAGGGAGCCCCGCGCCTGCCGGTCGGCCCGACGTCGCGAGAGGTCGGTCCGACGTCGCGAGAGGTCGGTCCGACGTCAAGAAGTCGGTCCCTCGGGCGACCGACTGCAAGGTCATCGGGCCGACCGCTCGACGACCGACCGACCAACCGAACGACACGCGATGTCAGTGTCGGATGGCAGGCTGAGCCCATGAGCCTGATGCTCCTCGACACGGCCTCCCTGTACTTTCGCGCCTTCTTCGGGGTGCCCGATTCCTTGCGGTCGCCCCAGGGCGAGCCCGTCAACGCGGTCCGCGGCCTGCTCGACACGATCGCATGGCTGATCACCGAGCACCGGCCGGACCGCATGGTGGCCTGCTGGGACGACGACTGGCGCCCGGCGTTCCGGGTCGAGGCGATCCCCTCGTACAAGGCACACCGCGTCGCCGACGAGGCCGCCGGAACGGAGGTCGTGCCCGAGGCCCTGTCTCCGCAGGTCCCGGTCATCATGGAGGTGCTCGCGGCGCTCGGGATCGCCCGCGTCGGAGTGCCCGGCTACGAGGCCGACGACGTGATCGGCACCCTGACCGACCGCGAGGTGCGGCGGAGGCACGACGCAGCGGCATCTGGCGCGGTCTCGCCCGGCGCGGTGCTGTCCGGCACCTCGGCGTCCGGTACCCCGGCGCCCAGTGCTCCGGCGCCTGGCGCCTCGTCGTCCGGCGTCGACATCGTCACCGGGGACCGCGACCTCTTCCAGCTCGTCGACGACGCCGCGGGCGTCCGCGTGCTGTACCCGACGCGCGGGGTGCGCGACCCCGACGTGATCGACCAGGCGAAGCTCGCCGAGAAGTACGCGGTACCCACGGGCCAGGCCTACGCCGAGATGGCCACCCTGCGCGGCGACCCGTCCGACGGCCTGCCCGGCGTCCCCGGCATCGGCGAGAAGACCGCCGCCAAGCTGCTCGACCGCTACGGCGACCTGGCCGGCATCCTGCGGGCCCGCGACGACGAGTCCGACAAGGGCCTCACCGCGACCCAGCGCAAGCGTCTCGTCGATGCCTCCGACTACCTCGCCGCAGCTCCCCGCGTGGTCCAGGTCGCCCGGGACGCCCCGCTCCCGCCCTTCGACGACTCCCTTCCCGCCGAGCCGGCGGACGAGGGAGCTCTGGCCGAGCTCACGACCCGCTGGGGCCTCCAGTCGAGCATCACCCGCATCCGCAACGCCCTGCTGACCCACGAGTCCCCCTGACGGGCTCCGGGACTCCTCGGCTCATGATGCTCGTCGAGCCATCAGGCTGTGGTCGGGGGTTTGGCGTGTGGTCGGTCAAGTGATTGACCGACCACACGCCAAACCCCCGACCACAGCCCCGCTGGGAGTCCTCATACCGTTGAGGCTCTCGACAGTTCACCTGGCGCGCGAGCGCGTCATGCGCTCCACCGCCGCCTCGTAGCGGTCAAGGACGATCCGGACAAGGCGCTCGTCAGGCTTGTCCGACGGCGCCAGCGGGGCGGTGACGACGTCGGCACCCGCCTCCAGGACGCGGTCGTGGAAGTATCCCGGCGCGAGCAGATAGGAAGCGACGACGACACGGCCCGATCCGCGCCGGCTGGAACCCGGCGTGCCGCCGGCACCACCACCGGACCCGCCGTCCGGCTCGCCGGCACCGAGGCCCGGCCCGGCGACCTCGCGAACCGGCTCGCCGTCCGGCACAGCGTCCCGTGCCGCCGCGACCGCCGCCGGCACGCGCGGCTCGGCACCCGCCCCGTACGACGGCGTCACCGGACGGCCAAGCCGCCCCGCGAGCCCGGCCGCGACCTCCTCGACCGCGACGGCCGCGGCAGGCACCGACGAGCCCGCGGCGGCCAGCACCACGACGTCGTCCGTCCGAAGACCCGCGCCGTCGTCGATCTCCGCGAGCCGGTCCGCCAGCAGGTCGACGAGTCGCAGGTCCGGACCGAGCGGCTCGGCGGCGACCGCCGCGTCTCCCCGCGTGGCAACCGCCTGGGCGATGTCGTGCCGCACGTGATACCCCGTCGACAGCAGCAGGGGGACGACGACGGCGGCACCGGCATCGGTCACCGCGCCCGCCAGCACCTCGCCGACCTCGGGCGTCTGCACGTCGACGAACGCCTCGCGCACGTCGAGGCCGGGCCGCGCGGCGCGGACGCCGTCCAGCAGCGCGCGCACGGCGGCGCGCCCCGCGTCGTCGTCCGTCCCGTGGGAGGTCCCCACCAGTACTGGCGCCATTCGAGAAGCCCCTTCCTCAGCCGGTGTTCTGCAGGCCCGCCGAGACGCCGTTGACCGTCAGGAGCAGCAGGTGCTGCAGGCGGCCACGGTAGTGCTCGTCGACGGTCGAATCGCCGTCCGCGCCCGTACGCAGGCCTCGCAGCGCGCGGACCTGCAACAGCGAGAGCGCGTCGACGTAGGGCGAACGCACCTGCACGGCGCGGCCCAGCACCCGGCGGTCGGCCAGCGGATAGGCGTTGCCCGAGATCTTCAGCACCCACTCGCGGGTGAGGCGGAGCTCGTCGAGCACCATCCGCGCAAGGTCGTCACGGTCGCCGAGCGCCAGGTACATCTCCGCGATCCGCTCGTCCGTCTTGGCGAGCGACATCTCGACGTTATCCACCAGCGTCGCGAACAGCGGCCACCGGGCACGCGCCTCCCGGAGGCGGTCCAGACCGCCGTCGGGCGCCTCGCCGAACTCCTTGAGTGCCGTGCCCAGCCCGTACCAGCCGGCCAGGTTGATGCGGGCCTGCGACCAGGAGAACACCCACGGGATGGCCCGCAGGTCGTCGAGGCTGTTCACGGACAGGCCGCGCTTCGCCGGCCGGGAGCCGATCGGCAGCATGCCGACCTCCTCCAGCGGCGTGACCTCGGCGAACCACTGCGGGAAGCCCTCGGACTTCACGAGCTCGTGGAAGCGTCCCCGCGAAGCGGCGTCGAGGCGCTCGGCGAGCCCGGTGAACTCCGCCGCGGCGTCCGCGTTGCGCTTCTCGACGGACGGTGCCGACGCCAGCAGTGTCGCCGCGGCGACCTGCTCGATGTGTCGGGCGGCGATCACCGGGTCGCCGTAGCGGGCCAGGATGACCTCGCCCTGCTCCGTCAGCTTGAACCTGCCGTCCACCGAGTGCGGCGGCTGCGCGAGCACCGCGCGGTTCGCGGGGCCGCCGCCGCGGCCGAGCGCGCCGCCGCGGCCGTGGAACAGCGTGAGCGTGATGTCGTGCCGCTCGGCCCACTCCGCGATCCGTGACTGCGCCTGATCGGTCGCCAGCGTGGCCGAGACCGGCCCGACGTCCTTCGACGAGTCGGAGTAGCCGAGCATGACCTCGACCCGGCGCCCGTTGTCCGCCAGGCGCTTCTGCACGACCGGCAGTGTGAGCATCGACTCCAGGATGTCCACGGAGTTGCGCAGGTCGGCGAAGGTCTCGAAGAGCGGGATGGCGTCGATGACGGGGGCGTCGTCCGAGCCGTCGAAAGCGAGCGCCGCGAGCTCGTAGACGGCCGCCAGGTGCTCCGGCTCCTGGGTGAAGGAGACGATGTAGCGCCGGGCCGCGCGCTTCCCGAAGCGCTTCTGGACCGCGCCGAGCGCACGGAACGTGTCGAGCACCTCGGCGGTGCGCTCGCTCAGGTCGCCGTGCACGCCCTTCTCGCGGATCTCCTCGAGCGCCGCGGCGTGCACCTGGGAGTGCTGCCGGATCTCGAGTTCCGCGAGGTGGAAGCCGAAGGTCCGCACCTGCCACATGAGTCGCTGCAGGTCGCCGTACGCGGCGCGCGGCGCGCCGGCCGCGACGAGCGAGTCCTGCACGACCCGCAGGTCCTGCTCCAGTTCCTCGGCGTCCGCGTAGGCGAGGTCGGCGTCGCGGGTGCGCGTGGCGGCGATCCGGTCGGCGATGGCGAGCATCGCGGCCCGGTGCGGTTCACGCGGAGAGGCCGCCGCGGCCTTGTCGGCGAGCTCGCCCGACATCTGCTTCTGGCGGAGCAGGAGGCTGTTCAGCTCCGCCGACGGCGCAGTGTCGCCCTCGTCGAGCGTCAGCCGGCGGCCGGCCTCGACGGCGACGCGCTCCAGTGCCGTGAGCGCGTGCTCCGACGCGAGCGTGGCCGCCTTGCGGGTGACCTCGGCGGTGACGTTCGGGTTCCCGTCGCGGTCGCCGCCGATCCAGGACCCGAGTCGCACGAAGGGCTTGGCCACCGGGGCGACCTTGCCGGCGTCGTCGGCGAGCAGCCAGTCGTCGAGGCGGCGGTACACGTCGGGGAAGACATCGACCATGACGGTGTCGAACACGCCCATGATGGTCTTGACCTCGTCGAGCACCGACGGCTTGGACTGCCGGATCGGGGAGGTCCGCCACATGGTGTCGATCTCGGCGAGCAGCTTGCGCTCGTTCTCGGCACGGGAGACGCCGCCGAGGCGCTGCGCGTCCCGCTCGGCGAGGAGGTTCCCGATCCGCCGGATCGTGCCGCTGATGGCACGACGGCGAGCCTCCGTCGGGTGGGCGGTCAGGACGGGCCGGAACTCGAGCTCGTCGAGGCGGCGCAGCGCCTCGTCCCGCCCGACCTCCTCGGTGAGCCGCGCGAACGCCTCCGGGAGGGTGTCCTCCAGGACGGCGGGGCCGCTGGCCGTCTTTGCCTCACGGGTACGCAGCACGCGTACCCGGTGGAACTCCTCGGCGAGGTTGGCCAGGTGGAAGTAGCAGGTGAAGGCTCGTGCGACCTGTTCGGCGCGCTCCAGCGTGAAGCCGTCGACCAGCGACGCCGCCTCGGCGAGCGCTCCGTCCTGGCCGTTGCCGTAGGCGTCGATGGTCAGCTCGCGCAGCCGCTCCACGTCGTCGAGCAGCTCCTGCCCGCCGGCCTCGCGCAGGATGTCGCCGAGGAGGCCACCGAGCAGTCGGACGTCGTCGCGCAGCGGGTCGGGAATCTCGTGACGTGCCGAGCCGCGGGCAGTCGTTGTGTCACTCACGATCTAGAGACTATTGGTAACCGGCGTTGAGACGAACTTTGCGTCCGAACCCCGAACGGTCACGAACCACTCCGCAGGTGGATCTGGCCGCGCACGGTCAGCTCCGCCCAGCGCCGTGCCTGCGGCACCCGTTGTATGAGGATCCCGGCGGGTTCGTTGCCCGACGGCGGTTCCGGCTCGATGCCGAGGACGTCCGCGGTGAGCAGCGGGCCGAGGTCGATCGATGTGAGGGATCCCACGTCGACCACGGGTACCTGGTAGGTGCGGAAGGGCCCGAGCGGCGGAACCTGGTCCCGGGCGAGTGCCTGGGCGGTGATCGCCTCGAGGTCGACGTCGTCGAGCTGCGGGGTCTGGTCGAGCACGAAGGCGGCGGCGTAGAGGCGTGCGTCCTCACCGTCGTCGGCCGAGGCCCAGGCGACCACCTTCCAGAACATGCGAGGGATCGCGACGCCCCGGTAGACCGGGTCCTCGCCGTCCAGGACCGGACCGGTGAACACGACGATCCGGTGGTCATGGGAGTTCGCGTACTCCAGGACGTGGTCCTCGAGCCCGTTCCACAGGTCCTTCGACTGGTTGAACGCGCCCACCTGCGGTGCCGCGTTGGTAAAGGTGAACGTGTCCCTGTTCGCCTGCTCCGCGGACGCCATGTCGCCCCAGACCGGATCGAGCCTGCGCACGAGATGCCCGCGGTCCAGCGCGTTGCTCTCGTACAGGCCGTTCCCGGCCTGCTCGGCGGCCGGGACACGGGCGTCGAGCCGCCAGCCGCCGGTGCGGGGCAGGTCGACCAGTTTGCCGCCGTCGACGACGCAGGCGGTCACCGACGCGAGGCGGCGGGCGGGGTCCAGCAGCACGGTGAAGTGCGTGTAGTCGAGCCGGCGGGTCTCCTGGGCAGGTACGGGAAGCGGGACGGCGAGGCCGCCCGGGCCGATGAACTCGGCGTCGTATCCGGTCACGAGCGACATCGTAGGAGGTCGCGCGGGCCGGCAACCCCACCACGACGGCGTCGCTCGACCACGAGGCGGCGAGGGGACCACGACGTTGGACGGGACCATGAGGTCGGCGACGGGACCACGAGGTCGGCGACAAGATCGCTCGGCCGATGCGACGGAACCTCGTGGTGGTGGCGCCAACCTCGTGGTCGAGGGCTCGGCAGCGGCGTTTGTCCGACAGACCTCCTAGGCTGGGACGCATGGTGAAGATCGGTGCGCACGTGCCCCTGACCGAAGCCGTGTCCGAGGCGAAGAAGCTCGGGGCGGACCAGGTACAGGTGTTCCTGAGCAACCCGCAGCAGTGGAAGATCGCCCCGGACCTCGGATACGAGGGTGGCCCCGCGGCGTTCCGGGCCGACGTCGAGGCGGCCGGGCTGGACGTGTACGTGCACGCCCCGTACATCGTCAACGTCGCCAGCACGAACAACCGCATCCGGATCCCGAGTCGCAAGCTGCTGCAGAAGACGATGGATCGCGCCGCCGAGGTGGGCGCCCGCGGCGTCGTCGTGCACGGCGGCAACATCGGGGCCGGGGACGACCCGGCCAAGGGCTTCGACAACTGGCGCAAGGCCGTCGATGCGCTCGAGACCGACGTCCCCGTGCTCGTGGAGAACACCGCCGGCGGCGAGAACTCCATGGCCCGCCGGCTCGAGCGCATCGAGCAGCTCTGGGCCGCGATCCAGCAGGCCGACGGTTCCGACGTCGTCGGATTCTGCCTCGACACGTGCCACGCCTGGGCGGGCGGGCTCGACCTGGCCGAGGCCGCCGACCAGATCCGCGCGATCACGGGGCGGATCGACCTGGTGCACGCCAACGACTCCCGTGACCAGGCCGGGTCGGGTGCGGATCGGCACACCAACCTCGGGCACGGCAGCATCCCGGAGGAGCAGCTCGCGACCGTGATCGCGACGGCCGGGGCGCCCGTGATCTGCGAGACCAAGGGCGACATGGCGCCCGACATCGCCTGGCTCCGCGAGCGCCTGCCCGCCTGACGACCTCTCGTTCCTCCGGCCTGAGGGGTCGCGCGGGTGCGACAGCACCTGCCCGCACCTACCCGCACGGCGTCTTACCCGGGATGATGGGGGTATGGGCCGGCCCGAGAGCACGGACCGTGTCGTCTTCGAGCTCGAGGACGACGAGTCGCCCGCGCCTCCGGACGGCCCCGATGCGGAGCCGGGGTTCGGGGACGGAGAGGGTCCGGTGCAGCTCTCGGTGCCGTTCCGGCCGTGGTGGCGGCGCCGGCGGTGGTGGTTCGTGGCGGCGGTCGTGCTCGGGCTCGTGACGGTGGCCGTTGTCGACGAGGTGAACGAGCACCGCGAGCGGACGGAGCGGCTGGCGGCCGCGCCCGGCGGTGTGCTCTCCCTGGCGGACCCGCCGGACGCGCGGTGGCAGGTCACCGGGGTCGAGGACCCGTGGCCGTCGGCGCAGCTGGTGGTCGCGACGCTGCGTGGCGCGGTGGTCGGCATCGATCCCGCGTCGGGGCAGGTGGTCCAGGAGTTCGGGCCCGCCGCCACGACGCGGTGCGGTCCTGAGATAGGCCGTCCGGAGGTGCCGGTGTGCGTGTCCCTTGAGCGGACCCCCGGGCCTGCCGGCACGTACCTGACGGCGGAGCGGATCGGTCCGGAGCCGGCGGAGTCGCCGGCCAGCTCGGCGTGCGAGGGCGGCGTGTGCGAGTGGTTCGGCGCGATCACGGACGGCCGCGACGTGCGTGTGGAGGCCACGGACGCCACCACCGGCGAGGTCCGGTGGCGCCGCACCGTGGGGTTCCGGACGGAGGGCCGGGCGGAGAACTGCGCCGACGGGAACGAGCTCGACGTCGACTCGGTCACGCTCACGGCCACCGCGGATACCGTCCTGGTGGAGGGGTGCGGGATCGACGCCTGGGTGGCCTCGAACGGGCGGGTGCTCGAACGCGCGCGGACCGTGCGCGGCGACGTCGAGGTGCTGGCCCGCCCCGACGGCGGCTACCGCGCCTGGGCCCGGCAGGGCGCCATCGGCACGGGGCTGACCTTGATGTTCGCGCCGGACGCGAGCGGGCAGCGGGACGCGTCGGGCGTGGTGCTGGATCCGATCGCCACCGACGGCACCGAGGGCGGGGTCACCCTGGTCCAGCGCGGCGCCCGGCTGTTGCGCGTCGGGCCGGAGGGCCGGATCGTGTGGGATGTCGAGCAGAGTGCGGAGCTGTTCCTGGCGCGGACGCAGCGGGAGGGCGTGCTGCTCGGCCGTGACGGCGTGGCGACCGGGATCGACCTGGGCTCGGGTGCGACGTTGTGGCGCACGGAGGTGGGCCTGCCGGGCGAGGCGGCGTGGAACGGCTACGAGGACGAGGTGTCGTTCACGGACGGGAGGCGGGTGACGGTCGTGATCGAGGAAGCGAGCGGTGGCCGCCGCGCCGTCACGCTGGACGTGAGGTCGGGCGAGGAACGGTGGACCCAGGAGGTGCCCGACGGGTGGGAGGTCCGGGCCGTGCACGGCCACCTGGTGGCGGAGGACGGCGGCATGCTCGTCGGGCTGCGCTGACCGTTCGTTCTCAGGAAGATGTCACCTCCGCCAGATATGTTGCCTCGCAGCGACGGGTTCACGCGAAACGTTCGCGGCGAGGGAGACCACGTGGAGAAACGGCACCGGGAACAGATCGTCTTCGACCTGGTCGAGGGCGAGCACGAGATCGATGTGGCCGACGGCGGTCGTGGCGGGCAGGGAGGCCCGCCGCGGTCGGAGGGCGGTGAGCTCCTGCGCGACCTCGGTGCGGCGGTCGTCGCCGGCATGGTGCGGGCGCGCGGCTGGGTGTCCCGGCATCGCGTGGTGAGCCTGGTCGCGACGGGGGTCGCGGCCGCCGTCGTCCTGGGCACGGCTGCCGTAGGGACCGTGCGGGACCGGGAACGCGTGGAGCTGCTGAGGACCGCGCCCGGCGGCGTCGAGTCGCTGGCCGGGCCGCCCGCGGAGGCCTGGCGGTACGTGCCCGACGGCGCCACCGGCCTCGTGAGCTGGTACGGGCTCGGCATCAACGCCGTGGCGATGGGCGGGAACGTCGTCTTCCTCGAGGGCGAGCACAGCGAGCTGAATCGCTCGGGTCTCGATGGTTCGTTCCCGCGCCTGCGGTGGAGCGATGCCGATCTGGTGGCGGTGGACGTCCGTTCCGGCGAGGAGTCCTGGCGGGTCCCGCTCGGCGTGGATCCGGAGTGCACGCCGCCGGGGGCGGGCGGGGCGGCCCGGGCGCTGGACGAGATCGTGTGCCTGGTGGGACGGCCAGGCGAACGCAGCGCGGTGGCCGTGACCGCCGCGGGCGAGGCATCCGAGGCGCGGCGGCTGGATCCGGGCGACGCAATGCCCGGCGAGGTGGTGCCCGCGTGGGACGGGCTCGTCGTCAGGGTTCACCTCGAAGGTGACGTCCCCGAGGTCGACTGCTCGGGGGCCGACGTCTATCCCCAGGGATGCGTCGTGCCGGACGTCCCCGAGGATCGGGCGATCGTCGTTCGCGCCGAAACGGCCCGCAGCGGTGACGAGGTATGGCGGGAGGTCGTGCCATGGAACGGTGATCTCGAGATGTGCTCGCTGAGGCTCGACGACATGCCGGTTCCCGACGACGAGCCGGCTCCCGGCGAGGACGAGCTGGGCGTATCGGTCTGGGCGTCGCTGATCGAGGTGCGGAGCTGCGGCGTCGCCGCGACGTTCGGACCCGACGGGACCGTGTTCCCGGGCGGCACCGCGATGCTGGGAGACCTGGTCACCCAGTATGTCTACGACTACGAGACAGAGGAGTCCTCCACGACCGTCCGGACCACCGCCGGGCAGGAGGTCCTGGCAACGGACGGCTGGGTCGCCAGCGCCGAGGCCACCGACGGCACGCCGTCGGACCTGATCATCGTCGAGGACGGCCAGGGTCGCTGGACGCAGGGCTACCGCCGGGACGGAACGCGGGTCTGGGAGACGGAGAGCCCCGGTGGCATGGTCGCCAGGGTGGGGGACACCGGGATCTTCCGGTCCGCCACAACGGCGGTGGGTATGGATCTGCGCACGGGACGCCAGCTCTGGGAGTGGAACGCCGCGGACGAGGGAGCCCCCAGGACGCAGCCTCGGCCGACGACGTTCACGGACGGCTCCTCCGTGATGCTGGCCCTGCTGGGGTCGGAACACATGACCGCGATCTATGACGACGGAACGGTCGAGTCGAGCGACCCGGGCGGGATCCACCTCGTCGCCGTCGACGTCGACACCGGCCGCACCCGGTGGCAGGCGGAGCACCAGGACCTGAACTGGTTCGCCGTCGACGGACAGCTCCTGTCCGTCACCGCCGACGGCGCCCTGGTGGGCCACCGCGGCTGAGGCCGCGCGGGCCGGTGGTCCGCCCGCGCGGCCCCGGATCACTCGGTCACCGGCACCAGCCGGACCTCCACCTGGGCGACCGTGGAGTCGACGGCCTCCAGCTCGATGCCCACCTCGCCGTCCACGGAGAACGCGTCGCCGGTGTACTCGAGGCTCGAGATGTCGACGTGCTCCTCGCCGTCGCACCTGAGGGTCGCGGGCTCCGCACCGGGAGGAACCGCCCACGAACCGTGGAGCGTCAGGAGCGCGAAGTAGTCGCCGCTCACGGGCTCCGTGGCCGTCGCCGTGCAGCGGCTCCTCACCTCGAAGGCCGTGCCCCCGGCCGCCAGCTGCTCCGCGGTCCCCAGGTCGCCGAGGTACGAGACCCAGCGTTCCCGCTCGCCGACGCGGTCGAGGATGACGCTGTTGATGCCGCGCTGCGCGACGATCGCATCGTCGGGACCCTCCGGGAGCTCGATCGGTTCGGTCACGTCGGCCCTGCCCGCGCCGTTGACCGCCGTGCGCTCGCCGTCGGCGATCACCATCTGTTCGAGGGGGCCGGCGATCAGGGCACCGTCGGCTCCGCGAATCGTCATGGCCCGGACCTCGTACGTACCGTCCGGCAGCTCGCCGCTCGACCCCTCCGGCGCGCACTCGTTGAAGCCGGTGGAGGTGGCCTCGGTGACGCCCGAGATGTTCTCCGTGTTGCCGAACGGGAAGGGCGACCACCCGCCGATGTCGACGACCGTGCCGTCGGCGTCCGTCCAGACGAGCGTCGGCCAGTTCAGGTCGTCCGCCGGCAGTTCCTCGCCTTCGGGATCGAACACCTGGACGGGCACCGACTGGGAGTAGCCCCACTCACCGTCGTCGCCGATCGCGGCCGTCGTCCGGATGTCGTCGCCGTACACGAGCCGCACGTCGTCGGCCACGGCGACCTCGGACCACGGCACGCCGCAGGCCAGGCTCGTGGCGGCGAGCATCTCGGGCTGGTAGCCCTCGTCGAGTGCGAGGTCCTCCGCCGGAGTGCTCGGCTCGAGCCCCGCCGAGGCCGAGGCCGACGACGACGGCCCCCCCGGGAGCACCGGCGACGTGTCGTGGAGCGGGGCGAACTGTGTCGTGCCGAAGGCCAGCACGCCGACGACGGCCAGCACACCACCGCCGGCGGCACCCAGCTTCGCGGTCCGCCGCCGCCGCACGCGGCCCGCCATGTGGCCCAGCCCGGCGGCGGGTCCGGTCGGCGAGTAGGGATCGACGCCCTCCGCCATGGCGGTGAGGGTCTCGGCCAGGACACGGCTCCCGTCCGGGTCGATCCAGCCGTGGTCCGGGGTCCGGTCGCTCTCGTGGCTCATCGGTGGCCTCCTTCGGCCGCACTCGTCGTCGGTGCCAGGACGCCCCGCAGGACGTGCATGCTGTCGTGCAGGTAGCGCTTCACGGTGCCCGGCGCGGTGCCGAGCGTCTCCGCGACCTGCGAGATGGTCATGTCCTCGAAGTAGCGCAGCACCACGGCGGATCGCTGCCGCGGCGTGAGTTCGTTCAGCGCCTGCACGACGTCGGCGCGGGCGGTGATGCCCGAGTCCGGGAACCGCACGTGCGCGGGATCCGCGATCCGCGGTTCGAGCGCGTCCCAGCGCTTCCTCCGCCGCCAGCCGTCCAGGTAGAGGTTCAGGATCGTGCGGCGCACGAACGCCTCGACCTTCTCGACCCGCATCGGCGGCTCGGGCTGCCCGGCAGCGGCGTCGTGCAGCGACACCGTGCGCATGCGCGGGTCGCCGGACGTGCGCCCGCCGCGCACCGCGCGCGGCGTCACCAGCCGCGAGCAGTACCGCACCAGAGCCTCCTGGACCAGGTCCTCGGCCTGCCGCACGTCGCCGCACAGCGTGTACGCGTAGCCGGTCAGCGCACTCCCGCGTTCTCGCGCGAGCGTTTCCAGCTCTTCATGCCAACCCATCGCGGGCTCCCGTCCCTGGCTTCATGACCCTCTCGACGAACCCGACCCGCAAAGGGTTGTGCGGGACGACGGGACGACGGGACGACGGCGGGACGACGGTGCGCGACAGCCTGGGGTTCGGCCCGTCCGGGCTACTCGGCCGCGAGGAGACCCGTGATCCCGGTGCCCGTCATCTGGACGAGACGTCCGTCGACGCTTGCGACCTGGGCATACGGCTCGTCCTGGTGCACGTCCCAGGTGATCTCCCCCGTACTCAGGTCGAGCCCGACGAGCCGGAGCTGCCCCTCGCCGCCGGTCGACGGGCCGTCGACGACCAGCATCGCCGACCGGCCGTCGGTGTACGCGCCGAAGACCGCGCTCCCCACGACGGCGGCGGCATCCTCCCCCAGCACGTCGGCGGTCCAGCGACGGTCTCCGGTGTCGGCGTCGTAGGCCTCGGCCCGGCCCTCCTCCGTGAGCGCCACGACCACGTCCGCCGTCTGCACCAGGACGTCCTTGGTGCCCTCCCGCTCGGGAACCAGCCCGGGATCGAGCTCGGGGTCGTCGGTCGCCCACGGCACACGCTCCCGGCCCTGCGACCCGGCGTCCGGCACCGGCTCGCCGTCGGCGGTCGCGAGGCGCGCCGAGATCCCGCAGGCCGTCGCACTGATCCTGCGTTCGTCGGCGGACCAGGTCAGGTCGTCGAGCACGTCCAGCTCCGGGCCGTCGGCGCCCCACATCAGGCAGGACGTGCTCTCCAGCTCCGGATCGAACGCCACGGTGTGCGGGCCCCAGCGGAGCTCGCCCGTCGCGGCGTCCTCCACACGCACCGTGAGGCCGGGGGCGGACTCGATCGCGCCCTTCAGCGAGGCGACCCCGTCGTCGTTCTCGACCACGCGCGCGTCACCGAGATCGACGGGGGTCTCGTCGCGGCCGAGCACCGCGAGGCCGCCGTCGGGCAGCGGGGCATACACGGGCGCGGTGCCGGCCTCGGCGTCCGCGTCGCCCGGTTCGAGCGTGCGACGCTCGGTGTCACCCCCGGCGCCGATCACGACGACCTCGGGCGCGACCCCCTCCGTCACGCACACCAGCGGGTCCGACGGCGTCGCCGTGCGCACCGCGACCGAGCCGACCGCGCGCCGCGACGGGCCACAGCGCAGGCGAGCGCCGTCGGCCACGGCCCCCGGCTCCAGGACCTCGACGGTCCACAGTTCCTCACCGGTCGCGGGATCGAGTCCGAGCACGTTCCCGCCGGCCGTGACCGCCGCCAGGTCGCCCACCGGGACGATGCGCGGCTGGACGGCTGCGCCCAGATCGACGTGCCAGGCCTCGCCGGGCGCCCCCGCCAGGGTCAGGACGCCGCCGGGCGCGACGCGCAGCCGCTCGTCGCGCAGGTGAGCCTGCAGCGCGAGCCCGCCGGCCACCGCACCGGCCACGACCACGGCGGTACCGCCCAGCAGGATCGCCCTGCCCTTCGTACTTGCAGGGAAGGCCGAGCGGACCGACCTGCCGGCCGCGCCGAAGGCACCGGCGCCACGAGACGCGGTGCGCCGGATCACCGAACCCGCGCGGGCCGCGCCCGCACCGGCGCGTCGGCGCACCCGTCCCAGCGGACCGGGTCCCGCCTTCCTCGGCGTGTCGTCCCCGAGTCCGTCCGCATCCGACACGGACGGGTTCTTGATGTGCTCAGGCACGCTGTCGAGCAGCACACCGTCGGCATCGCGCGGGGCGTCCTCCTGCTTGGGCATGGCCCGGAGTTTTCCACACGGGTGGCCCCGCAGGCCATGGGGTCCACTGCCCTGCCGCCGATGCCGCTCCTCGCCGCTGTGCGGGCAGGCATCGCCTGTCAGAGGCCCCGCTTCGCCGCCGTCTCCACGACGAGGTCCAGCAGGGCGGCGTTGGCACGGCGCTTGCGGTCCTGCGGGTCGCAGGTCAGCGCGTCGCCGGCGTTCCGCCGATCCTGCGCGACCGCGAGCTCGCGATCGTGTTCCGGCGTCCGCGTCCGGGAACGCTCGGCGGCTGAGACGATTGACTTCATCCGGGTCACGGCATCCATGTCGGCCTCCTCAGGTGGCAACTGCGGGCTGTTCGCCCACGCGTTCCCATGCTGGAGTCCAGGAGTTTCACCCGTGTTGCCACCACGGGACAGTCTCGTGACCTACCTTCATCTCACCCCGCGCGCAGCGCCTGCCTCCAGCCCATGCGCCCGCCGGTCTGCAGCAACGCCCGGCGGTACGCCTTCTCGGAGACCAGCACCGCCCCGGCGGCGAACGCCGCGAGCAGGACGAGCGACACGACCGGCTCCCACCAGGCCGCACCCCCGGACAGCACGCGTACCGGCATCGAGACGATCGACGTGACCGGGACGAACGACAGCACCCGCTCCAGGGTCCCGTCGGCGCCGAACGTGGTCAGGTAGACGGCCATGAGCACCACGGTCATGGGCGCGGTGGTGCCCTGCAGGTCCTCCGTGCGGGACGCGAGCGCGCCCCCCATCGCGTACAGCGACGCGACCGCCACGAAGCCCACGGTGAAGAACACGACGAACCAGCCCAGCGATGCCGTCATCGTCGGCACCGCGGCCTTGAAGTCCGTCAGGGCCAGCCCGACCAGTCCCACCGACGCGAACAGCACGTTCTGCGCCAGCGCGATCGCCGAGTTGCCGAGCACCTTGCCCGCGAGAACGTGCCGCAAGGGCACGGCCGACGCGATGATCTCCACGAGCCGCGACTGCTTCTCCTCCACGACGCTGGCCGCGATCATCTGCCCGGAGCCGATGGCCCCCATGAAGAACAGGAACGCCAGCGCGAAGCTCGCGAACTGCACCACGCCCGGTTCGACGGCGCTACCGTCGAGCCGCTCCGTGACCAGTTCGCCACCCGCGGCGAGCTCGTCGAAACTCGTCCCCAGGACCTGTGCGTGCTCCGTCACCGTCACCCGTTCGACGACGGGCGTGAGGAGCCGCGTGAGGCCCCCGCTCGGCTCGCGCCAGCCGGACAGGGTCCAGCCGTCCTGCCCGCTGCTGAGCCACACGTCGGCGGTCTCGTCCTCGAGCGCGGCGCGCGCCGCGCGGGCGTCCGGGACCTCGTGCGCGGTGAGCTCGCCACCGGCCTCCCGCACCTCGGCCGCGGCCTGGTCGACGGCGGCAACGGCCGCTTCGTCACCGGCGGTGACGGCCACGTCATAGGTGTCGGTCTGCTGGGCCTGCCACGCGAAGAACCCGGCGATGCCCGCGATGAGCAGCACCGTGACCAGGAGCCCGAACAGGTATGCCTTGTTCATCACGCGCGCGACGATCTCGCGCTGCATGACGATCAGCCAGGCGGGGGATTCGTCTCGTCCGCGCATCAGGCAGCAACCTCTCGGTAGATCTCGGTCAGGCTCGGGCGCACGGGGGAGAACTCGCGGACGTCCCCGCGCTCCAGGGCGGAGTGCAGCAGCCGGCGGCCGACGCCGTCGTCGTCGGACACCTCGATCAGTGCGACGGAGCCGTCGACGTCGACCGCGCGGACGCCGGGCACGCTCCGCACCCAGCCGGCGTCGCCCGACAGCACGAGGCGATGGCGCACGGTGCCGCGCACGGAGAGCTCGGCGGGCGTGCCGTCGGCGACGACCTCGCCTCGCCGCAGGATCACGAGCCGCTCGCACAACCGCTCCACGAGGTCGAGCTGGTGCGAGGAGAACAGCACCGGCACGCCGCGCGCGGTGTGCTCGCGCAGCAGGTCGGCCATGCCGTCGACGGCTGCCGGGTCGAGACCGCTGAACGGCTCGTCCAGGATGAGGGCGCGGGGCGACCCCATGAGCGCCGCGATGATCTGCACGCGCTGCTGGTTGCCGAGCGACAGCTTCTCCACGTGTTCCTTCGCGCGGTCGGCCAGGCCGAGCCGTGCCAGCTGGTCGAGGACCTCGGCCCGCGCGGTCGCCGCGGGGATGCCGCGCAGCCGCCCGAGGTAGACGAGCTGGTCGAGCACGGCCTGCTTCGGGTAGAGGCCGCGTTCCTCGGGCATGTAGCCGAACGCTCGGCGGTCCGCCGCGGTGATCGGCCGGCCGCCGAACAGCGTCTCGCCCGACGTCGGCGCCAGGACCCCCATCATCATCCGCATGGTCGACGTCTTGCCTGCCCCGTTGCCGCCCACGAACCCTGTCAGCCGGCCGGCCGGTGCGCGGAACGAGACGCCATCGACCGCGCGGACCGCGCGGTCACCCGCCCCGAAGACGCGGACGAGGGACCTGACCTCGAGGTCGTCCCCCTGGTGTGCTGTGCTCATGCACCTCACGCTAGGGCGACGACGCGACGGAGGGGATCGTCCGCGAGACGGAGTCGCCTCCCCCTGCCGACGGGTTCCGCCGGCGGACGGCGGCGTGGAGCGGCGATGCGGTCGGCCGAGTGCCGAGCGGTCGGTCCGATGTCGAGAAGTCGGCTCCCCGAGCGACCGATCGTCCGACAACAGACCGACCGCTCGACACCCGCGCGATTCTCAGGCCGCCGGTGCGGGACCCGTTGACCTCAACCTCTGTCGAGGTCGTAACGTGGCGAGCATGACCTTCTGGATCTGCAGCACCTGCGGCGTCGAGCACGCCGAGCGACCCGCCGTCTGCGCGATCTGCGACGACGAACGGCAGTGGGTCCCCGCCGACGGGCAGCACTGGACCACCCTCGACGAGCTGTCCGCCGTCGGCCAGCGCATCGAGGTCTTCGAGTTCGAGCCGGACCTGTTCGGCCTGCACACCGTCCCCGACGTCGGCATCGGCCCCACCCCGAAGATCGTCCGCACGCCGGGCGGCAACCTCATGTTCGACGTCCCCGGCTACATCGACGACGACGCCGTGGCCGCCGTCGAGCAGCTCGGCGGGCTGGCCTTCATCGTGGCGAGCCACCCGCACATGTACGGCGTGCAGGTCGAGTGGAGCCGGCGGTTCGGCGGCGTCCCGGTGCTGGTCAGCGAGGCCGACGCCGAGTGGGTGGCGCGGCCGGACGCGGCGGTCGAGACCTGGAAGGAGAACCGGGAGATCCTGCCCGGTGTCACGATCACGCAGCCCGGCGGGCACTTCCCCGGCAACGCGGTGGCGTACTGGGCGGCAGGCGCGGAGGGGCGCGGCGTGCTGCTGACCGGCGACACGATCTTCGCCAACCCGGACCGGAAGACGGTCTCGTTCATGCGCAGCTACCCGAACCGCCTCCCGCTGTCGGGGAACGTGGTGCTGCGGATCGCGGACCACGTCGGCCGGTTCGACTTCGACCGGCTCTACAACAACTTCGACGGGATCATCGCCTCCGACGCCCGCGCCGTCGTGCACCGCTCGGCGGAACGCCACGCGGCGTGGACCCGAGGGGATTTCGACCACCTGACGTGAGCGGAGAGAGGTGCGCCACGAGGTTGCTTTCGCTTCGGCCGTTCATGGCGAAAGCAACCTCCTGGTTCACTCATTCATCGCTTCACAGCTCCGTCAGCATGTCCTCCATGCGGTCGATCTCGGCCGCCTGGTCGACGCCGATGTTGGCCGCCAGCTCCTGGATCATCTGGTCGATGCCCGTGCCGGCCACGTCCGAGCACATGGAGATCGCGCCCTTGTGGTGCTTGATCATGCCCTCGAGGAACAGGCGATCGAATTCCTCGCCGGAGGCGGCCTCCAGTTCGGCCATCTCGGCGTCGGTCAGCATGCCCGGCTGGAGCACCGGCTCGTGGTCGTGCGAGCCCTCCGGGAGGCGCGGCCCGGTGCCGTCCTCGTTCTCCGCGATCACGGGCACGGGCTGATCGCGATCGGTCAGCCAGTCCGACATCAACCTGATCTCGGCCCTCTGCGTGTTGTACATCCGGTCGGCAAATCTCTTGAGCTGTTCCGACGCCGCCTGTTCCGGCACCCACGCGGTCATCACCACCGCCTGGTCATGGTGGTAGATCATCCCGGTCATGAACTCTGCGTCCGCCTCGTTCCAGCCGTCCTCGACGGGGACGCCGTCGAAGTCCTCGGGGGCCACGGTCTCGGCGGGCTCTCCCGGCTTTCCGGGTTTGAGCACCATCGACGACGGCGTCGAGACTGCCTCCGGATCGTCGGCCGCGGGAGTGCAGGCGGCCGGCAGTGCCAGCGCGGCCGCGAGCAGGCCGGCCCCGGCCGCCCGGCGCCACCACGGCCGACGTCGTCCTCGAACTGGAGAATTGTTCGTGTTGCCTCGTGTCACGGGAAGATCATCTCGCGATCTCTGTCACCGGCGTGTAAAAAATATCCGCGAATGCTGGACGAAACCTTGATAGGGCGCAAGACTCACAAACGACCCTAGCAAGGAGGTGTGACGCGCGTGCGTCGATCAACCCTGAAGAGATCCCACCTGAGGGGCGCCGCTGGAGCTGCTCTGTCGCTCACCCTGGCGACTGCGGCCGTGGCAACGGTGGCACCGCTGGCGTCGGCCGAACCCGGTGATGGAGCCGGTTCGGAGGCGGCCATGTCCACGACGTCCGAGGTGGCCGTCGACCCCGACGTTCCGCCGGGCGAGGTCGAGAGCTTCAACATGGAGCACACGAGCAACGTCCCGAAGAACGGATCGATCCAGAGCACCGGCTCCGACATCGCGTTCCAGGGCAAGTACGCGTTCGCCGGGAACTACGACGGCTTCACCGTCTACGACCTGTCGAACCGCGCCGAGCCGGTCCAGGTGCTCCAGGTGTACTGCCCGGGCGGCCAGAACGACATCTCGGTGTACAAGGACATCCTGGTGCTGTCCACCGACTCGCGCCGCACGGACGACTCGTGCGACAGCGAGCCCACGTCCGACCTGCAGAACTACTGGGAGGGCATCAAGATCTGGGACATCTCGGATCCGCTGGACCCCCAGTACGTGAAGTCGGTGGCGACGGACTGCGGTTCGCACACCCACTCCCTGGCGCCGACCAAGCGAGGCAAGGACCTCTACGTCTACGTCTCGTCGTACTTCCCGAGCGACCAGCTCGCGAACTGCCAGCCGCCGCACGACCTGATCTCGGTCGTCAAGATCCCGACGCGGAACCTGGAGGCGGCGGAGGTCGTCGCCGAGCCGGTCCTGTTCCCGGACGGTGGCTACGAGTCGCCGTCGGGCCCGGACAGCTACTACTCGACGTCGGGCTGCCACGACATCACCACCTACGTGCAGCTCGACCTCGCGGCGGGCGCGTGCATGGGTGACGGCATCCTCCTGGACATCTCCGACCGGGAGGACCCGAAGGTCATCAGCAGCGTGCGTGACACCGAGAACTTCGCGTTCTGGCACTCGGCCACGTTCAACAACGACGGCACCAAGGTCGTCTTCACGGACGAGCTCGGTGGTGGCGGCCTCGCGACCTGCACGGACGAGTTCCGGCCGGAGCAGGGCGCCAACGGCATCTACGACATCGAGCGCACCTGGGGCCACGGCAAGGGCAAGGGCCAGCACTGGAAGTGGGGCAAGGAGCTCGTCTTCAAGTCGTACTACAAGATCCCGCGCACCAACACCGAGAACGAGAACTGCGTGGCGCACAACGGGTCGCTGATCCCGGTCAAGGGCAAGGACCTCATGGTCCAGTCCTGGTACCAGGGCGGCACCTCGGTGTTCGACTTCACGGACTCCGAGAACCCCGAGGAGCTCGCGTGGTTCGACCGCGGTGCGGGCCTCAGCGGTGGCGGCACGTGGTCGTCGTACTACTACAACGGCTACGTGTACTCGAACGACCTGTCGGTCGGCTTCGACACGTTCAAGCTCGACCCGTCCATCGACCGCAGGGCCAGGCGCCTGTGGTCGCTCAACCCGCAGGCTCAGCAGCGATTCTGAGCCGTTGCCCGGCAGGGCCGTCATCACCTCGCGGTGATGGCGGCCCTGCCGCGTTGTGTGGGATTCTCCCGGTATGAGTCCCGTGCCGTCCTCCGACGCCCTGCTCGACGACGGCGCGCCGGGTGGCGACTCTCCCCCCGCTCCGTCGTCGGGCGACTACGACCTGCGCAAGCGCCTGCGCATCATGGGCGCGATCGTGGCGGGTGGCTTCGCCGCGGCCCTCGCGCTCGCATACTGGCTCGGCATCGCGGTTCCCGCACAGCAGGCGGCGGAGGGCTACAACGACACGGACCGGATCTACGCGCAGGTCATGGCCGAGCACAACGCGCAGGCGGTGGAACTGGCGTCGCTCGCGCCGAACCGCAGCGAGAACGCGCACGTCCTGGAGCTCGCGCACGACGTCGGGACGACGTCGGCCGAGCAGACCGATGCCCTGGCCAGCTGGCTCCGCGACCGGATGGTGCCGGTGCCCGCCTCCGCGACGACCGCGCTGGCGCTGTACGAAGCCGACGGCCTGGAGGGGGCCGGCGACGACGGCAACGGCGACGGGTCCGGCCCGCGCGCGCCGGCGGGGCTGACCCACGTGCACGGCACCGAAACCGACCACGGCATGCTGACGCCCGAGCAGGTCACGCAGATGGCGCGGCTGGACGGCGCGGCGTTCGACGCGGCGCTGATCGGCGCGCTGATCGAGCACCACTACGGCGGCCTCCAGCCGGTCGACGACGAGATCGCCGACGGCATGGACCCGGACGCGATCGCCCTCGCGACGGCGGAACGACAGCGGATCCGCGGCGAGGTGGAGGAACTGCTGGAGGTGCTGGGGCAGCTGTGAGGCCAGCCATGAGGTTGCTTACGGCTCGAGCCGCTGAAATGCAAGCAGGCTCCTGGCCCGTAAGCAACCTCCTGCCCACGTCACCCGGCGCATGTGGCCCTACGGCGCCGTGAGGAAGATGTCGAAGAGGTGCGGGTGGTGCCCGTGGACCAGGACGGCGAAGACGACGGCGTCGAACAGCAGGTGGACCGTCACGACGTACGGCAGGGACTTGAACTTCGCGAAGATCCAGCCCTGGACCAGCGCGAACGGGATCGTCAGCAGCGGGCCCCACTCGCGGTAGCCGAGCTCCCACAGGAACGACACGAAGATCAGCGACTGGAGCACGTTCGCGTGCCACACGGGGAAGTGCCGGCAGAGCAGGGCGAAGCAGACGCAGATGAAGAACAGCTCGTCCCAGATCCCGACGGCGTTGACCCCGATGAACAGGCGCCAGATGTCCTGGTCGCCCTCGAGGTCGGGCCAGTTGAGGTACGCCCCCGATCCCAGGAAGTAGGGCGGCAGGATCAGGTACCCCACCACGACGACGATGGCGAGGTACGCCCACTGTCCTCGCCCCCAGCGTTGCCCGGTCGCGACGGGGAATTTCACGGCGTCGTGCCCCACCACGTACCGGGCGAGCAACCACGGCACGAGCACCGCGCCGCCCAGCGCGAGCGTGAACTGCAGCATCCTGACGTTCGACAGCTCCGCGGCCAGGGAGATCGTCGAGATGATGCCGAGCCCGACGGCGATCAGGGCCAGGTCCTTCCCGAGGGCGCGGTCGATCCACAGGCCCAGGGCGACACCCAGGACGAGCGGTACGTACGCCACGGGCCTGATATGCACGGCGAACAGCAGGATCGCGGAGGAACAGACCAGGAACGCGGCGGCATACCTCAGCACGGTGTGGGTTGTGGTCCGTGTGGGAGCGGCGATGGTCGTCACAGGAAGCAAACTACCCCCAAGTCCAGGATGTCCGACGGCTGATCGGCCTTCACCTTGTGGGAAGCCGTGAATCCGGAACATGTTGTGTTGTCGTACAGTTCGTGATCGGTAACGTTTGGTCCAAGCTTGGGTGCAGCGTCGCAGCCGGGCATCGGATGTCAACGACGACAGATCGGAGCAACCCGTGAACTCCCTTCTCCTGGCGGTGATCGGCATCGCCATGGTGCTCGGGGGGTACTTCCTCTACTCGAAGTACCTCGCGAGCCGCGTGTACCGGCTGGACCCGGAATACGCCACACCCGCGCACACCATGAACGACGGCGTGGACTACGTCCCCACCAACAAGTTCGTGCTGTGGGGCCACCATTTCACCTCCGTCGCGGGCGCGGCACCGATCGTCGGCCCGGCCGTGGCCGTGATCTGGGGCTGGCTGCCGGCGTTCCTGTGGGTCACCATCGGCACCGTCTTCTTCGCGGGCATGCACGACATGGGTGCCCTGTGGGCGTCGGCCCGCAACCGCGGCCAGTCGATGGGCATGCTGTCGGGCCGCTACATCGGCGCGCGTGGCCGCTCGTTGTTCCTGGTGGTCATCTTCCTGCTGCTGCTCATGGTGAACGCCGCGTTCGCGACGGTCATCAAGAACCTGCTCATCGCCACCCCCACGGCCGTCATCCCGACCTGGGGCGCGATCGTCGTGGCGATCGTGGTGGGCCAGATGATCTACCGCTGGCGCATGAACCTCGCGCTGACCACGGTGCTCGGCGTCGTCGCGCTGTACGCGCTGATCCTGCTGGGTGACGCGGTCCCGATCGTGCTGCCGGAGGGTTCCGCGGCACCGTTCTGGCTGACGCTGCTGTTCCTGTACGCCGGAGTGGCCTCGCTGCTGCCGGTGCACGTGCTGCTGCAGCCGCGCGACTACATCAACGGCGTCCAGCTCTTCATCGCCCTCGGCATCCTCTACGGCGCGGTCCTCATCGCGAGCCCTGCCGTCGTCGCTCCGGCGGTGAACTCGAACCTGCCCGAGGGGACCCCGAGTCTCGTCCCGCTGCTGTTCGTCACCATCGCCTGCGGTGCGATCTCCGGCTTCCACGGCATGGTGTCGTCGGGCACGTCGGCCAAGCAGCTCGACAAGGAGACGGACGCACGCTTCGTCGGCTACTTCGGCGCCGTCGGCGAGGGTCTGCTCGCGCTCGGCGCGATCATCGCCGCGACCGCGGGCTTCGCGACCCTCGCCAACTGGGAAGAGACGTACGCCGAGTTCGGCAACGGCGGCGTGGGCGCGTTCGTCTCCGGCGGCGCGACGATCGTCAACGCGGGCCTGGGCATCCCCGACGGCCTGTCCGCCACCATCCTCGCGACCACGGCGATCCTGTTCGCCGCGACCACGATGGACACGGGCGTGCGCCTGTCCCGCTTCGTGGTGCAGGAGGCGGGCGACCTCATGGGCCTGCGCGTCAACAAGATCGTCGGCACGGTCGTGGCCGTGGCCGTCGCGATGGGCATCACGTTCAGCATGGGCGCCGGCGGCGAGGGCGGTCTGCAGGTCATCTGGCCGCTGTTCGGCACCACGAACCAGCTGCTCGCGTCCCTCACCCTCGCGGTGATCGCGGTGATCCTGCTGCAGCGCAAGCGGAACCCCCTGCCGGCGCTGGTGCCGCTGGTGTTCGTGCTGATCATGTCGGTGTACGCGCTGATCGTGCAGCTCGGTGCGTTCGCCGCGAACGGCCAGTGGCTGCAGCTCGTGCTCGACGTGATCATTCTCGTCGCCTCCCTCTGGGTCGCCCTCGAGGCCGCCATCGCCATGGTGAAGGCGTGGCGCGGGCCCGAGATCACGGACGACGCCGAGACCGCGGCAGCACCGTCGTCGGCGAGCGGCTCGGAGAACTGACGCGGTGAGCACGGCGCGGCGGTGGTGGCGCGGCCTCTCGGAGGGACTCCGGGAGTTCTACGTCGCGCCCTACCGCCGCACCTTCACGCGTGCGCAGCGTGAGGAGGACGACCTGTTCACCCTCATCGTGCTGTCCGAGGCGCTCGGGGTGCCCAACCCGGCGTCGTACTACACGATCGAGCTCCTGCCGCTCGTCCACGAGCGGGTCCACGAGTGGCACACCCGCATGGGGATGGACCGCTCGCCGCTGGAACACGTGTCGTGCTGCTGACCGGAGGCCGAACATGACCGGACGGTTCGACGGCGGTCGCGGATTGCCCGCCGACCCGGCCACGAGCACGGGCCGGCGGCCCGACGGCGGTGGTGCGGGCGGGCTTCTGAGCGGACCTGGCGGGAACACACTGCGGGGCGTCGCCTCGCGGGTGCGCGTGCTGTTCGCGGGCGGCAAGGGCGGCGTCGGGAAAACGACGGTGGCGTCCGCACTGGCGCTCGCCCAGGCCCGCGCGGGACGCCGGGTCCTCCTGGTCTCGACGGACCCGGCCCACAACCTGGGCCACCTGTGGGGCCGCCCCCTCGCCGACACCCCCACCCGCCTCACCACCACACCCCACCCACGCCTGCGCCCGCGCGCGACCACGCCATCTCGCCCCGTGGGAGCGCAGCCACCAGGCAGAATGGCGTGGTCGACAGAAATGGCGTGGTCGACGCCGGCCGGTGAGGGTATGGGCGGCGGAGGCGGGCATGTCGACGGGGTCGAGATCGATCCCGGCGGCACCGTAGAACAGCATCTTGACGAGGTCGGGCGGACGTTGCGGCGGCTCATGCCGGAGCGGCTGTCCGGGGAGGTCACGCGGCATCTGGAGCTGGCGCGGGAGGCGCCCGGCACGCACGAGGCCGCCATCCTGGAACGCATCGCCGACGCGGTCGAGACCGGCCTCGCCGAGTACGACCTCGTCGTCTTCGACACCGCGCCCTCGGGTCATACGGCCCGCCTGATGGCGCTGCCCGAGACGATGTCCGCCTGGACCGAGGGCCTGCTGCGCAGGCAGGAGCGGTCCGCGAGATTCGGGGCCGCGCTCCGCGGCCTGACGCGCGACGACGCGGACGACGACGGAGTGGGTGAGCTCGTCGGCCGGCGAGACCCGCGAGCCGAACGCGACGACGAGATCCGGCGCGTGCTGCTCCGCCGCCGGACCCGGTTCGAGCGGCTGCGCGAGGTACTGACCGACCCGGCCACGACGTCGTTCGTGCTGGTCCTCGCCGCCGAACGGCTTCCCGTGCTGGAGACGATCGAGCTGCACGAGCACCTGACGAAGCTCGGGGTCGACGTCGGTGCGCTGGTCGTCAACAAGCGCTCCCCGGCGGGCGCGGGCGCGTTGCTGGACGCCCGCCGCGCGCGGGAGGAGGAGCACCTGCGAGTCCTGGACGAGGCACTGGGTGACGTCCCGCGTGCCGAGGCCGAGTTGCTCGCGGACGACGTCGTCGGCGAGGACGCCCTGGCCCGCTTCGGCGGGTTCTGACCAGGGGAGCGCGGGCCGCAGGACGTCGCCACGTACCCGTGCCGCGACCGCCGGGCGGGGAGACACGGCGCCACGTCGCCGAACCCCCGCAGTGCGCGGCGGCGCACGCATCCGGAGCACGGCAGAAGCCACCCCGCCCCGAGGCGGCTCCGACCGCAGGGGGAGGCCGCCGGCGTCGTCGGACATCTAGGGTGGGGTCCGTGAACAGCCTTGCCCGACTCGCGCGATGGTTCGGCGTCGACGACGACTGGGAGCACGTCCCCGACGACCCGAGCCGCGCCTACCGGAACGACCTCATCGTCGGAGCCTGCATCGTCGCGCTGACCGTCGCGGCGACCGAGCTGGGGCGCAGCGCCGGGATGTTCGAGATGGGCGGCACGCCCCGGAGCCCCGAGTGGCTCCCCCACCTCCTCGCCGGGGTGACGGCGGTTCCGCTGGCGTGGCGGCGGCGGTACCCGATCATCGCCATGCTGACCGTGTATGCGTTCTTTCTCGGGACGGGGCTGTTCAACAACGCGGTGACGCAGGTCGCCCCGCTTCAGGTCACCTACTTCATGGCGCTGTACTCGGGGGTGGCGTGGGCCCGGGACCGCCGCGCGATGCTGATCGCGGTCGGCGTGGTGCTGCTGACGATGTTCGGCTGGATCGCGGTCCAGATCAGCGACGCCGCCGTGCGTGACGAATTCCTGGAGCAGGTCGGCGGTGAGAGCCCCGGACTGGTCTCCCCGTGGGTGGCGGTGACGCTCTACCAGCTCCTGCTGAACGTCGCCTACTTCGGGGGCGCGATCATCCTGGGCCAGCTCGCCTGGCACGGCGCCCGCCGCCGACGGCAGGTCGCCGAGCAGACCGCCACGATCGAACGACAGGCACAGGTGCTCCGGGATCACGCGGTCCTGGAGGAGCGGCTGCGGATCGCGCGCGAGCTGCACGACGTCGTCGCGCACCACGTCTCCGTCATCGGCGTCCAGGCGGCCGCGGCCCGGCGGGTGCTGACCAAGGATCCGGTCAAGGCCACGGAGGCGCTGAGCGTGATCGAGAAGTCGTCCCGGGAGGGTGTCGAGCAGATGCGCGGGCTGGTCGGGACCCTGCGGCAGGTGGACGGGACACGGCCGGGCGACATCTCGCCGGCGGATTCCGCCAGCACCGCGAACCTCGCCGGCATCGCCGTGCTCGCCGAAGACGCGACGGACGGCCTGACCTGCGTGTACCGGCTGGTCGAGGAACCGGGCGGGGCGAGCGCGACCGTTCCCGGACCGATCGGTGCGGCGCTCTACCGCACCGCCCAGGAGGCGTTGAACAACGTGCGGAAGCACTCCACGGCGCAGGGCGCGTCGGTCACGCTCCGCGTCGACCGGCGCGGGGACTCCGCGATGCCGCACGGCTGGGCCGAGGTCGAGGTGCTCGACGACGGCCACCGGCGTCCCGGGACATCGGGGAGCGGCCTCGGACTGGTGGGCATCCGCGAACGTGCCACCGCGCACGACGGGGAGGTCGAGGCCGGACCACGCGCGACCGTGGGGTTCCGTGTCCGGGTCCGGCTGCCCCTGCCCGGCCTCCCGGCAGCCGAACTCTCCGAATCCTCCGAGGCCGAGGGGGCCCACTCGTGATCCGTGTCCTGCTCGTGGACGACCAGCAGCTCGTCCGGTCCGGTTTCTCCCTCATCCTCTCGGTGGAGGACGACATCGAGGTGGTCGGCGAGGCCGCCGACGGCGCCGAGGCCGTCGAGCTCGCCCGGGAGCTACGGCCCGACGTCGCCCTCATGGACGTGCAGATGCCCGTCATGGACGGGATCGAGGCGACCCGCCGCTTCGTGGCCGACGACCTCGCGCGGGTGCTGGTCCTGACCACCTTCGACAACGACGAGTACGTGTTCCAGGCCCTGTCTGCGGGGGCGAGCGGCTTCCTGCTGAAGAACTCCGATGCGGAACGCATGGTCGAGGCCGTCCGCACCGTCGCGGCGGGCCACGCGCTCCTCGCGCCGGAGATCACCCGGCGGGTGATCCGGCAGATGGTCGACGGCGGGGCGGGTGCGGGTGCGGGTTCCGGTGGGCTGCCGGCGTCGCCGCACGGAGTGCCGACATCTCACGGATCGGGCAGGGCGAGCGGGATCGCCGCCCCCGACGGGCGGCCCACCTCGAACGGGTCGGCAGCGCCGACCGGGGCAGCGGCGTCGAACGCCACGGCCGACGGCGCGATCGCCACCCTCACCCCTCGCGAGCGGGAAGTCCTGGAACTGGTGGGCACGGGTCTGTCGAACGGCGAGATCGCCGAGCGCCTCTGGCTGGGCGAGGCGACGGTCAAGACCCATGTCTCCAACCTGCTGTCCAAACTTCACCTGCGAGACCGCGTCCAGGTAGTGGTGCTGGCACATCGGCACGGGCTGGTCTGACGCAACCTGGTGTCGTCGCCCGCCGGCATCCACAGTTCTGCCCACGATCGTGGGCATATCCGCAGTTGCCAACGATCGTGGGCAATTCTAGGATGCCAATGATCGTGGGCATCACGGAGGTGGAGCCATGCTGGTGATGAACGCATCCCAACTGGGACGACTCGTTCGTGACGCCCGCCGCCAGAAGGGCTGGTCGCAGGAACACCTTGCAGACGCGGTGGGCGCTTCCCGCAACTGGGTTCAGAGCGTCGAGGGCGGCAAGGCCAACGTCAGCCTCGACAAAGTGCTACAGCTGCTGCAGTGGGTAGACCTTGCCGTCGACGTGCGGCCGGTCCCGCCCGACGAATACGTCGACGAGATGGTGGGGATCGACCGTGGCTGACCGCCTGACGATCCACCTCGACGGAATCCGGGCCGGCGAGATCGATCGAGGGCGGAGCGACGGCCTGTCCCTCCGCTATCACGACGAATACCGATTCCGCGACGGAGCGGTACCGCTGTCCACCTCACTTCCGCTCACGGACGCAGTTCATCGTGGCGAGGTGGTCGAGTACTGGATCGACAACCTTCTCCCCGACAACGACGTCGTACGCCATCGATGGGCAACGATGTTCGATGAACGCCGGGCCACCCCGTTCAATCTGCTCAAGCACATGGGTGCCGACTGCGCAGGCGCCGTGCAGTTCCTTCCCGACGGCGAGACCGCTGACACGTACGGCGCGTTCGTACCGCTGTCGAACGATGACATCGCAGCACACCTTCGTGCGCTGCGGCAGGACGACAGCGCCTGGACCTTCGAGGAGTCTGGTGGGCGTTGGTCTCTCGGCGGCCAGCAGGGCAAGTTCGCGCTGGCACTCGGCCAGGAGCGAACGTGGGGCCTGCCCACGGGCCGCGTCCCCAGCACCCATATCTTCAAGATCGGAATCGCTCACCTCGGCGAGAGCGACGCCGCCGAGTACGTGAGCATGCGCGCCGCCCAGACGCTCGGACTGCGAGTGGCGGGCGTGGAACTCCGTGCGTTCAGTGGCGAGCCTGCCGTCGTCGTCGAACGGTTCGACAGAAGGCATGCCGGCTCATGGCCACCCGCGCGGATCCATCAGGAAGACGTGTGCCAGGCCTTGGGCTTGTCGAGATCGCTCAAGTACCAGGCCGACGGCGGGCCTTCCTTCGCCGACGTCTCGACGCTGATCGGGGACACTGTTCGCGCACCCCGCGTCGAAGGGGCCCGGCTCCGCCTTGCGGAAGCTGCCCTCTTCAACTGGCTCGCCGCCGGAACCGATGCTCATGCCAAGAACTTCGCGCTACTCCATGTGCCCAGCGGAACCGAGCTCGCGCCGCTGTACGACTTGATGTCGGCAGTTCTTGTGGAGGACGCCGAGCGCGTCTACTTCAAGGGCAAGCTGGCCATGAAGATCGCGGGACGCTACGAACTGCGCCGGATCGGATGGCCGGAGATCGAGAAGGCTGCTGTCGAACTTCAGGTCGACGCCGACTGGCTGGTAGCGCGTGGTCGTGAGATGCACGCGGCGATGCCGGAGGCGTTCGCGAAGGCCGTGGCCGACGCCGGCGACGCGATCGCCCCAGAGGTCGGCAAGCGGTTCGTCGAGGCGATCGAGGAACGCGCGCGCCAGACGCGGCCGCTCTGACATGTGCCGCCGCAGGTGGTCGGTTCGTCGGTGAGTGATCGGCAGATTGAACTGCCGATCGTTCGAGGACGGACCGATCACGAAGGCCCGACCGCCACACCGTCGGTCATCCGCGTGCCAGTTCTGTTGCCTCGTCCTCGTCGAGCGGAGCTGCGGCGCGCCGGAGCGCGATCCTGTTGCGTACGGCCGCCCATCCGGTCGGGATCCCGGTCGCGATCGCGACCACCCACACGGTCAGCCACCACGGTGAGTAGTCGAGTCCCAGGCAGGCCCAGATCGACAGGTGCATGGCGGTGACGGCGGCGGCGAACACGAGCCGCGTGGGGCGCCACAGGAGCAGCAGCGGCGCGCCGAGTTCCAGCGCCAGTGCGCCCCCGGCGAGAAGCTGAGGGAGAACCGGTGTCTCGGCCAGCCAGCGCACGAAGTCGGGACTGACCGGCGACGAACCCGCTCCCTGGCGCAGCACCCAGGACATGTTGTCGGAGAAGACCCAGGCCAGGCCGCTGTGCCGCAGCTTCTGCAGGCCGGTCAGGAAGTAGACGCAGGCGACCACCGCCAGCGCGGCACGTGGCGGCCATCCCCAGGCGACCTGCCGCGGCACGGCCTCGGACGTCCGGCCGGGGCGCCCGCCGAGTGCCGGCAGTCGCGCGAACAGGACGGGAACCGACGCGGTGAGCAGCAGGACGTCGTTGTGCATGAACTTTCCCGAGGCGCCCCACAGCCCGGCCAGCACCAGGAGCGCGCACCACGACAGCGCGAATCCCACGCCGGGCGCCCTGCGAGCGAGGACGAGGCCCACACCGACAAGTCCTGCCACCTGGATCGCGATGAGCACCGGCACCGGCAGGTGCGGCAACCAGCCGAGGGTCCAGAGCCGGTAGGTCAGCTCGGCCGGCCGGTCCGCGACCAGCGCCCAGTCGTGCACCAGCAGGCGCAGCGCGATCACCAGGGAGAGCCCTGTCTGCAGCACGACCACGGGTCCGGGACGCCCCGGGGCCACGAGCGCGGCGTCGAACCGGTTGCTCAGCGATCGGGCGCGCCCGATCGCGGCACGGACGAGGGTGCTCACAGGTCCGTTTCCCAGACGGTGGTGACGGCGGTCTCCGTGGCCTCGAGGGTCACCGGATCGGTCACCCGATCCACCTGGTCGATCCGGACCCAGGCCACGTCGTCGCCGTCGATACCGCAGTCGGCGAACCACGCGCCCAGCATGATGTCCCGGGTCTCCGGGTCGGCGGCAGGCAGCCTCGGAACGAATCGCATGGTCTTGCGCAGCACGGGATGGCTGACACACCCGACGACCTGTTCCGTACCGTCGTTCAGGCCCACCACGAGCCGCTGGCCCGAGCCTTCTGCCGTGCGGACGTTGCTGAACAGGCGGTACGCCGAGAAGGGCCAGAAGTCGACGCCCACCAGGGCGAACACCAGCAGCAGACCCAGCGTGCCGTACGTGACCGATCGCGCACGACGGCGCGTACTGACGTCCGACCGCATCCGCTGGCCCCTCACTATCCGGTAGGTGGCTCGATGCTACCGGCGACATGCCTGCGAACAGGCACAATGCGCGGCCAGGTAGGCAGTGAGGGACAGAGCACAGGTCACGGAAGCACTACGCGATACCGCCGGTACGTGCCGCTGTTGAGCGGCTGAACGCACAGAGGGGCCCCGGATCCTCAGGATCCGGGGCCCCTCCTGCGCGTGGGCCAGGTCAGCCCGCGACGACCTTGACGTTGATCTTGGCCGACACCTCGGGGTGCAGGCGGATCGACACGGTGTGGTCGCCGGTGGACTTGATCGGCTGACCGATCTCGATCTTGCGCTTGTCCACGGACTTGCCACCCTGGGCGGCCACGGCGGAGGCAATCTCCGCGGTCGTGATCGCGCCGAACAGGCGGCCACCCGGGCCGGCCTTCGCCGTGACCGTCACCGGCTTGGCGGCGATGGAGTCGGCCAGGGCCTTCGCCTCGTCGAGCGTGGCGATCTCGCGTGCCTTGCGGGCACGACGGATCGCGGTCACGTCCTTCTCGGCGCCCTTGGTCCACGGCGTGGCCAGCGAACGCGGGATGAGGAAGTTCCGGGCGTACCCGTCCTTCACCTCGACCACGTCGCCGGGCTCACCCAGGCCGGTCACCTCGTGGGTCAGGATCAGCTTTGCCATGATTCTCGATCCCTTCCTCAGCGAGCCGTCGACGTGTACGGCAGCAGGGCCATCTCGCGGGCGTTCTTCACGGCCTTCGCGATCTGACGCTGCTCCTGCACCGTCACGCCGGTGACACGACGGGCACGGATCTTGCCGCGGTCCGAGATGAACTTACGCAGCAGGGCGGTGTCCTTGTAGTCGATGTTGTCGATCTTCGCGGACTTGAGCGGGTTGGTCTTCTTCTTGGGCTTGCGCACCACAGGCTTCGCCATGGTGTTGCTCCTTCTTCAGGTGCGGAGCCGCGCCCCCGGCCGGCCGGCGCGCTTCGCGCACAGGCCGTGCCACCGGGCACGACAAGATGTTGTCTGGGTTGGGTGCCGGTCAGAAGGGCGGGTCCTCCGAGAACCCGCCACCGGACGACGCGGGGCCTGCTGTGGCCCACGGGTCGGACTGCTGCTGACCACCACCGGACGAGCTGAAGCCTCCGCCGGAACCTCCGCCGAAGCCACCAGAGTTCTGGCCGCCTCCGCCGAAGTCCCCGCCGCCTCCGAAGCCGCCGCCACCACCGGACCGCTGGGCCCGGGTGACCTTGGCCGTGGCGCGCCGCAGGGACGGACCGATCTCGTCCACCTGCAACTCGACGACGGTGCGCTTCTCCCCCTCGCGGGTCTCGTACGAGCGCTGCACCAGGCGGCCCTGCGCGATGACGCGCATGCCCTTGGTCAGCGACTCGGCGACGTTCTCCGCGGCTTCCCGCCACAGCGAGCAGCGCATGAACAGGGTTTCCCCGTCCTTCCACTCGTTGCTCTGGCGGTCGAAGATGCGCGGCGTGGAAGCGATCGTGAAGTTGGCTACTGCCGCACCCGATGGGGTGAAGCGCAGCTCCGGGTCACCGGTCAGGTTTCCGACCACTGTGATGACGGTCTCACCAGCCATTACCAAGTTCCTCGATTCGTCTCGACGCCGTTCTCATGCCGCATCCCATCACGAGACACTGACATTCGCGCATCCGGCGAACGTGTCACGAGGGGACCTCAGCTCTGCGGTTACTTCAGCGGGCGTCCGTGCGCAGGATCTTGGTACGCAGCACGGCCTCGTTCAGGCCGAGCTGGCGGTCCAGCTCCTTCGCGGTGTCCGGCGTCGACGTGAAGTCGACGACGGCGTAGATGCCCTCGGACTTCTTCAAGATGTCGAACGCCAGGCGGCGACGACCCCAGATGTCCATCTTGTCGACGGTGCCGCCATCGGTCTTCACGACCGTGAGCAGCTTCTCGAGCGACGGCTGAACGGTGCGCTCCTCGACCTCCGGGTCCAGGATCACCATCAGTTCGTACTGACGCATGTCGATACCCACCTCCTCTGGTCTCAGCGGTCACGGTCGTTCCGTGACAGGAGGGTTCTCATCGTCGCTGCACCCGACAACGCCGGGCACAGCAAGGGCCGAGTCTACCGCGCCACCCCGCCCGGCCGAAGCCGGAGCGGGGTGGCGCGGGTCACCGACGACGATCGGCGGAGCCCGGCAGGACCTCAGCCGCCGTCGCTGTTGTTGCCGTTGCCGCCACCACCGGGCCCTGGCTCCTCGCTGGCCCCGTCGGTGGGCTCGTCACACGGATCGCGCTGGAAGATCCCACAGGTCGCGGTGGGGTCCGGCTCAACAGCCAGTGAG
The DNA here is from genome assembly GCF_054782975.1 of Myceligenerans halotolerans. Taxonomy (NCBI): domain Bacteria; kingdom Bacillati; phylum Actinomycetota; class Actinomycetes; order Micrococcales; family Promicromonosporaceae; genus Myceligenerans; species Myceligenerans halotolerans. The sequence continues at coordinate 137,980 of NZ_BAAGRL010000004.1, read as the reverse complement.
CCGTCGGAGACCCAGATCGTCACATCCGAGCCTCGTTGTGCCTGTGCGCCAGGACCGGGGTCCTGCTGCACCACCGTCCCCTCCGGCTGGTCGGACGGCTGCGTCTGGACGTTCACCCCGAAGCCAGCACTGCGCAGCGTGCTCTCCGCCTGCCGCTGATCCATCTGGACGACGCTCGGCACCGGAGACATGTTCTGCCCGGGCCCACGGGATCTCTCAACCGTGATCGTCGACAGCGCAGGAACTTCCTGCCCCGCGTTCTGGACAGTGATCACCGTTCCCGGCGGCAGTTCGCTCTCGACGTCCTGGGGTTGGGGGTTCAGCCCGATATCCGTGAGTGCCTTGCGCACCTCGTTCCAACTCTTGCCCTCCAGCCCGGTCGGGACCGTGACCGTCTCCGGCTCCTCGGACTGTGTCGGAGTAGGTGACGGCAACGGCTCGAACGTGTACTCGGGGAACTGCTCGATCGGCATCCCCTCGGTGGCGGTCGCCATGTACGTCGTCCACGCCTGGACGGGCCACGACCCGCCGGTGATCGCCTCGAACCCGCCGAACGCCGTGATCCTATCGATCACCTGCGATTCCTGGTTCCACTCGTAGACGCCGACGACCGTGGCGAGCTGCGGAGTGAATCCGGCGAACCACGCGGACCTGTTGTCGTTCGACGTTCCCGTCTTTCCCGCGATCGGCCGATCCGGGATCATGGACCGCACGAAGTGTCCGGACCCCTGGGGATCGTCCACCACCTGGGACATCGCGAACGTGGCAGCCGCGATGGCCTCCGGATCGATCTCGGCGTTCTCCCCGGGGAAGTCCGCCTCGTAGACGGTCTTGCCCGTGTCGGGGTCCACGATCTTGTCGACCAGGTGCGGCGTCGTCCGGACTCCGCCGTTCGCGATGGTCGCGTAAGCGCGTGCCAGGTCGACCGCGTAGACGGAGGACGTGCCGAGGACGTTGGAGACCTGGGCGGACGTTTCGCCCGGCGACGGCCTCGACTCCTTCTCCTCATCGGAGAGTGCGTTCCACTTGCTGTAGGCGATCGACCCTTCCACGTCGAGCCCGAGTTCCTTGGCCACTCGCTGCGACGCCTGCGGTGTCGCCTCGTGATTCAGCTGGACATAGGACGCGTTGACGGAGTGGATCGTCGATTGAAGCAGATCGATCTCGCCAGGGTTGTAGTTGTCGAAGTTCGTGACCGGCTTGGGCACCTCGACGCCGTCGACCTTGTCGGTGTAGTAGTCGAAGGTCTGCGAGTCGTTGCCGTTGTACCTCGTCCCCAACGGGATGCCCTGGTCCAGGGCGGCGATGAGGGTGAACGGCTTGAAGGTCGACCCTCCCTGCAGCCACTCATCGGTGGCCGCGTTCTTGGAATAGACGGGGTCCGCGTAATCGGGTCCGCCATACATCGCACGAATCGCACCCGAGGCGGGATCGATCGACACCAGCGACGACCGGGCATGCGGAGTGTTCGCGTCCTCGGGCAGTTTCGCCGCCTTCGCGGCGGCATTCTGCAGCTTCTTGTTCAGCGTGGTGTGGATCTCCAGGCCGTCGGTCGAGAGCCTCGAGATGTCGAAGTCCTGGCCTTGGAGCTCGCGTTCGATCTCCCTGAGGATGTACCCCTTCGGTCCGCCCCACGCGGACGACGCCTTCCGCTCCTTGGGGGTCGGGAAGCCCGCGTCCACCGCCTCGTCGTACTGCTCGTCGTTGATGTAACCGTCCGCGTGCATCAGGCTGAGCGTGCGTCCCCAGCGGCCTTCCGCCCAGTCCGGCCCCCACTCGGTCTCGTCGTAGGAGTTCGGGGACGGAATGATGCCGGCAAGGAACGCCGACTCCGACGGCGTGAGGTCCTTGGCGTTCTTTCCGTAGTACGACTGCGCGGCCGACTGGATCCCGAAGGAGCTCCGCCCGAGGTTGATGACGTTCAGGTATCCGTCGAGGATCTTCTCCGGCGGGTAGTCCTCGTCCTGGCGCACCTTCATCGCCATGATCATCTCGGTGAACTTGTCGGCGTAGGTCGGGCTGGGGTTCCAGCCCATCAGATACTGCTCGACGTACTGCTGCGTGAGCGTCGAGCCACCGCCGGTACCGGTGATCGCCGCGCGAACGATGCCTGTCGGGCTGATGCCGAGGTTGTTGGCGGCGTAGAAGTCGCGATCCTCCGAAGCCACCGGCGCGTTGGCGACCCAGATCGGCAGGTCGTCGACCGTGACGATCTTGCGGTCCTCCTCGGCCTTGAACTCACCGAGCGTGCCGCCCTTGCCCGCGTACTTCACGATCGACGTCTCGATACTCGCGTTCGCGACCTCACCGTCGATGGTGATGTTCATCCAGGCAGCAATCACGACACCGGCGACCAGCGACGTGCCGGCCAGCATCACTCCGATGATGAACCGCCATGACGGCAGCCATGCCTTCCATCCGGTGCGGTACGGCCGTGGGTAGTTCCAGAACAGGGTACGCGCACGCGGACGGGTGGGCGGGATCTGCGGGGCATTCCAAGTAGCCACGTCCTGCCTCTTCCTCTCGTTCGGTGAGGGCCGGTGCCCGAACGGGGTCTGGGGAACCGCACGGTCGAGGGCACATCGAACCATCGGACACAATAGAGGCACTGCCTCGGCGTCCTGCAACGATGAGGGCGGAATCCCACGGAGAGCGACGCAGTTCCCCCACGGCTCGCGCAGCCCTCGTCCCGCGCCTTCACGTGTTCATCACATTTGAGCCTCCATCCGTTGCGCCCGTCGACCGCACGTGCCTATCCTCGCGATGTATCGACTCGATAGGTCGGGCGCAACCAACTGAAGATGAACATCACGTGACAGGAGGCCCGCATGCGTAGTCGCACGGAAGTGCTGGAGATCGCGGCGCTCGGTCTCCTGAACGAGGCACCTCTGCACGGCTACGAGCTGCGCAAGCGGCTCAGCCTGGCGCTGGGCACGTTCCGCGCCCTGTCGTACGGCAGCCTCTACCCGGCTCTGCGCAAGCTCGTACAGCGCGGGCTCATCACGGCGGTGGAAGGAAGCCCGCGGCCGTCGTCGGCGGCGGCGGACAGGTCCAGGCCGGCGAAGCTCGGCCGGCGCGGCCGCATCGTCTACGAGCTGACGGCCGACGGCAAGGAACATCTCCACACCCTCCTGACGAATGCCGGGCCGGCCGCGTGGGAGGACGAGAACTTCGATGTCCGGTTCTCCCTTTTCGGGCAGACGGACGCCGAGACGCGCCTCCGCATCCTGGAGGGGCGCCGCACCCGCCTCGCCGAGCAGCTCGAGGCGGTCCGTGACGCCGCGGCCCTGCTCCGGAACCGCACGGACGAATACACCCGCGAGCTGCAGCGTTTCGGGCAGGAGAAGGTCGAGCACGAGGTCGACTGGATCGACCGGCTGATCCGCGCCGAACGCGGCCGCGTGGACACCGCGGACGGCGCCCACCCCCAAGTCCACAGGGAACACACCTCAGAGTAAGGAGCGAGGATGACTTCCATCCGCGTCGCGGTCGTCGGCGTAGGGAACTGTGCGTCGTCACTGATCCAGGGCGTGCACTACTACAAGGACGCCGATCCACAGGACAAGGTCCCGGGCCTCATGCACGTCCGGCTCGGCGACTACCACGTACGCGACCTCGAGTTCGTGGCGGCGTTCGACGTCGACGCGAAGAAGGTGGGTTTCGACCTCGCCGAGGCGATCACGGCGTCGGAGAACAACACGATCAAGATTGCCGACGTGCCGCCGCTCGGGGTCACCGTGCAGCGCGGCCCGACCCTGGACGGGCTCGGCACCTACTACCGGGACACCATCGACGAGGCCGACGGTGAGCCCGTCGACGTCGTCGCCGCCCTCCGCGAGGCCGAGGTGGACGTCCTCGTGTCCTACCTGCCGGTCGGGTCCGAGGAAGCCGACAAGTTCTACGCCCAGTGCGCCATCGACGCCGGCGTCGCGTTCGTCAACGCGCTGCCCGTGTTCATCGCCTCCGACCCGGAGTGGGCTGCGAAGTTCGAGGCGGCCGGCGTGCCGATCGTCGGCGACGACATCAAGTCGCAGGTGGGCGCCACCATCACGCATCGCGTGCTGGCCAAGCTGTTCGAGGACCGCGGCGTCGTCCTGGACCGCACGTACCAGCTCAACGTGGGCGGCAACATGGACTTCAAGAACATGCTGCAGCGCGAGCGGCTGGAGTCCAAGAAGGTCTCCAAGACCCAGTCGGTCACGTCGAACCTCACCGACGGGCCGCTCGCCGGCGTGAAGGACGACCGCAACGTGCACATCGGGCCGTCGGACTACGTCGCCTGGCTCGACGACCGCAAGTGGGCCTACGTGCGCCTGGAGGGCCGGGCGTTCGGCGAGGTCCCGCTGAACATGGAGTACAAGCTCGAGGTGTGGGACTCGCCGAACTCGGCGGGCATCATCATCGACGCGGTGCGTTGCGCGAAGATCGCGAAGGACCGCGGCGAGGGCGGCCCGATCCACCCGGCGTCGACCTACTTCATGAAGTCCCCGCCCGAGCAGCGCGAGGACACCGAGGGCCGCACCCGCCTGGAGGCGTGGATCCGGGGCGACGAGACGGCCTGACGGCCCCGCTGGTCGGTCATCCGATGACCGACCAGCGGGCCGCACCGCGACTCAGCCGCAGTACTCCGTCAGCAGGAAGTCGTGGACCACGGTCCTGCCCTTGATGATGCGGACGTTCGACTTCATCTCCGGCGGGTAGCCGTCCGCCGAGCTCAGCAGCGTGAGCCGGTTGTTCGACACCCCCATCCACCGTGCGTAACCGCCGTCGGGGCCGGTCACGAGGGTGATGTCGTACTCGGAACCGTCAAGGGTCACGAACGCGCCCTCGAGCGGCGCCGGATCGCCCTCGCACGGTTGCCCCGTCACCGTGCCGGTGATCTTTCCCCAGTTCTTGGGGGGCTTCACCGACATCGACACGGTCGCCCGGGGCGCCTCGTACGGCGTCGAACCGTTCACGACGACCGCCGACTCGTACGTGCCCGGCTGGTCGACCCGGCTGCTGTCCATCGTGACGTGCACGGTCGCCGACTCACCGGGCTCCAGCGAGAACTCCGGCGGCTGCACGTCGAGCCACGGCACGTCCACCGCGGTCTCGCCGGTCACGTTCATGACCACGTGCATGTCGGGGAAGCCGAGGTCCGCCACCTCGGTCGGCTCGGGGTTCCCGCACTGCTCGCTCGCGAGGTAGGTCGGGGCGGTCTCCCCCTCCGCGTTGGACCCGATGAAGAACTGCGGCCCGTCGTCCACGGCCACCTCGACCACGAGCGTGCTGCCCGCGGGCGCGGTGCCCTCGACCGGGACGTCGACGAGCGTGAGATCCGCGTCCTCCAGCGTCGTCGTCGCCGATCCGAGGAGCTCCATGTTCTCGTAGAGCAGCTCGCCGTCCAGCGTGTACAGGTTGACGGTCACCTCGGTCCCCGGGTCCGCGATCTCCACGCCGAAGGACACGTTCGTCACGGCGAACTCCCCGCCGATCTCGAAGTCCTCCAGCGTGAACGTGCGCAGCACCTGTGTCGCCGCGGCCGGGCAGGCCACGGAGTTCCCCGGCGCGATCTCCTGCGACGAGGAGTGCGTGATCGTGGTGCCCTCGGCGGCGAGCAGGGACGGCGTCGGGGCCGGCGTGACCGTCTCCCCGCCCTGCCCGTTCCGCGCGTAGCCGCGCTCGGCGTTCCGGTCCGACGGCGTGGCGTCGGCCGTCCCCATCGTGCCCGACGGCGAGGCGGGCGCGGTCGCGACCTCGGTCGCCTCGCCCTTGACGCCCTTGATCACGCCGCCGGACGCGCCGGACGACAGGATCTCGAAGTCCGACGACCCCGGGTACACCTCGACGTCGGCGGGCGCGGTGCCCTCGTTGGTCACGGTGAACCTGCCGGATCGGCTCCCGCCGAGCTTCGTCTCGGCGGACACCCGGTCCGGCGTCACCGAGAGCCGCGGCGCGGCGAGCTCGACGTCGTGCCGCGTGATCGCGTCCGCCTCGACGGCCACCGACGACTCGCTCGAGGCGTACCCCTTGCCGTCCACGGCGACCGTCCGTTCGCCCGCGGGCGTGAACAGCGAGTAGTAGCCGGGTCCCACCTGGGTGTTGGCGGCGTCGGTCGTCTGCACGCCGTCGTCGGGGAACTCGGTGTCGGACACGGTCGCACCGACCACGCCCTCACTCGTGTTCAGGTCGGTGACCAGGCCCGACACGAGACCGCCCTCGACGGGGAGGCATTCGCCGAAGCCGACGTCGTCGATCTGCCACCAGAAGCCCCAGAAGGCGTCGCCGTAGTGGAAGCGGACGCGGACGTCGCTCTGACCGCCTGCACCCGGCAGGTCCACGAGCATCCGGCCCTGTGCGGGGGTGGTCTGGTGCAGCACTGTCTCCCAGGTCTCGCCGCCGTCGACGGACAGGTCGACGTTCGCGAACTCCTGGATGGTGTCGAAGGCCTGGTCGAACGTCAGCGCGGGCGCCGACAGCCCGGAGAAGTCGAGCGGCGCGGTCGTCAGGGTCGTGTCCTGCTGCCCTTCGGGGCCGTAGGCGTCGCTGTTCACCTCGGCGAACAGGCCTTCACCGCCGGTCATGTTGCCGTAGCCGAAGGCGTCGTCGAACGTCCACACCTCGCCCGTTCCGGCGAGGTCCTCCACGCTCCAGCCCTCGGGCACCTCGCCGGACTCGAAGTCCTCGACGGGGATGCCCGCGCCACCGAACTCGTAGCCGGGCGCGACACAGGTCGCGGCGACCCGCGCGGCGACGTCGTGCACGACGGGCTCGGCGGCCACCTCGACCTCCTCGCGCGACGTCGTGTAGCCGTCGGACGTGGGGTCAGCGACCAGGGTGTGCGTCGCGTTCTCCGGAACGTCCAGCGTGTACTCGCCGGTGAACGGGTCCGCCCAGGCCGAGAAGCTCGCGGGAGCCCCCGCGATCCGGACCTCGGCAGCGAGCGGCCAGCCGTGCCCGGATCCGTCCGTGACGGTGCCGGTGACGGTGGTGAGGGGCGCGCGCTCGAGGACGACGTCGGCCGCCGCGGTCTCGCCGTCCGACACCTGGACGCCCTCGACGCTCCTCGCGACGAAGCCGAACGCCTCGACGCCGACGTCGTAGATGCCGGCCGGCAGCAGGATGCGGAACGCGCCGGAGGCGTCGGTAGCGGTGGAACGCTCGCCGACGGTCACGGTGGCGCCGTCGACGGGCTCACCGTCGGCGTCGGTCACGGACCCGGCGATGTAGCCGCGCTCCTCCTCGCCCGCGGCCTCGACCAGGGCGAGAACGTCGAGATCGCCCTCGCCGTACACGTTGTTGTTCTCCGGGGTGCCGCCGCACTCGTCGTCGGCGTGGTCGACGGCGGAGGCGTCCAGCAGGTCCCGCGTGGCCGGGATGTCGCCGATGAGGCTCGGAACGGCCGACCACAGCACCGCCACGGCACCCGTGACGTGCGGTGCGGCCATCGACGTGCCGGACGCCACCTCGTAGTCGCCGCCGGGGACGGAGGAGCGGACCTCCTGACCCGGTGCGGCGATGTTCGGCTGGACGATGCCGTCCTCGCCGGGGCCTCGCGAGGAGAACGCGGCGATCTCGCCCTCCGAGGTCGTGGCGCCCACGGAGTACGTCGCGGTGTTGGCCCCGGGGGAGGACGTGCTCTGGCAGCCGGCCTCGCCCGCGTTGCCCGCGGCCCAGACACCGAAGATGCCCGCGGCCTCCCAGGCGGCGACCTCGTCGGCGAAGAAGTCGTTGATGTCTCCCGGGAGCTGGGAGCCCCAGGAGTTGTTCACGACGTGCGGCCGCAGCGCCGGGTTCGGCTGGCTGCCGTCCGTGCGCGTCGGCGCGAGGAGCCACTGACCCGAGGCCAGCAGGTCGGCGTCCGAGCAGGTGTCGCAGCCGTTCGTCGCGATCCACTCGGCACCGGGCGCGACGCCGATCTGGTTGTCGGCGCCGTCGTCGCCCACCATCGTGCCCATCACGTGGGTGCCGTGGCCGGCGTTGTCGCACGGGTCGCCGCCGCAGCTCCCGGAGGCGTCGAACCAGTTGTAGTCGTTGTCGACGCCGCCGTCGTCGGCCGCTCCCCGGTAGTGGGGCGCGAGCGCCGGGTGTTCCAGGTCGGCGCCGGAGTCCACGGTGGCGACGGTGATGCCCTCGCCCGTGTGGCCGAGGTCCCAGGCAGCCGGGGCGTTGACCGCCTCGACGCCCCACTCGACCGAGGTCGCCTCGATGTCGCCCGGCGTCCGCTGTTCCACGGGCTCGATCGGCTCGACGGCGACGCGCTCGTGCACCTTCGTGACCTCGGGCTCGGCGGCGAGCCGCGTGGCGAGTTCCAGGTCGCCGTCGGTCACGAGGATGGAGTTGTTGATCCAGTACGTCTCGTAGTCCGCGCCGGCGGAGCGCAGGTCGGCGACGACGTCGGCCTGGGACTTCTTCGCGGCCGAGGTCAGCTCGTCGTAGACGTACCGGCCGCGCTCGTCCCAGTCGGTGATGGCGGCGGCGGGCCCGAGATCGGCGGTCTGCTCGAAGCGGATCCAGAAGGAACCGGACTTCCCGGTCCCGAGTCGGGTGCGGAGGGTGTCGGTGAGCTTCTTCGTCCCGGCGGCCGAGAGGCCGGCCGTGTCGTCGGTGGTGCGATCGGCGGTGACTGTGCCGGCAGTGCTCGGCAGCCCGGCCGGCTGGCCGGCGAGTGCTGGTGCGGCACTCACCGCCGAGGCGGCCACGAAGGAGAGCGCTGTCGCGATGGCGGCAGCGGCTCTCCTTCCGGGCATGGTGCGACGTCGCATGGAGCCTCCTGCGATACGGCGCCCGCGGGCCGCGGGCGCGTTGGCAACTCGTTGGATAACGGTTGGGTCACACCGTGTCCCAGTTCGAGGCCCGCGGCAAGGAAAGTCTATGACTTAAGCGCTCAACCTTCACACGATGCGCAAATTAGACTTCGGCTCACCCGACGCATCCCGAACCGGGCACGACGACGGCCCGGTCGTACCCCCAAGGACGTACGACCGGGCCGGATGGTTGCCCCTTACGGGCAGGTCAGGCTAGGGAAGCGCGTCGAGTGCGAAGTCGTACACGACGGTCTGGCCACGCACGATCGTGCCGGTCCTCACCTCCGGGACGTATCCGTCCTTGGCGGCGATGATGTTCAGCGAGTTGTTGGACACCCCCATCCAGTACTCGTAGGCGCCGTCCCCACCGGTGACGAGGGTGACGTCCTTCTCGAGGCCGTCGATGTGCACGGTGGCGCCGTCGAGCGGAGCGCCTGCCGTGCCGGAGATCGTGCCGGCGACCTTGCCCCAGCTCCCCGGCGGGTTCGCCACCAGCGTCGCCGCGACGGAGGGCTCGGCGTAGGGCGTGTCGGCCCCCAGCACCACGTCGGTGGTGTAGGTGCCGGGCTGGTCGACGGCGCGCGGGTCGATGGTCGCGACGATCCGGACCGACTCCCCCGGATCGAGCGTGACCGCGCCGGGCTGCGCGTCGAGCCAGGCCGCGTCGCCGCCACCGCCACCGCCGCCGGTGCTGCCGGACACGTTCATCACGATGTGCATGTCGGGCCAGCCGATCGAGTCGGTCGCGGTCGGCTCGCTGATCCCGCACTCGTCCGCCGCGAGGTACGACGGCGCGGTCTGACCGTCCGGGTTCGACCCGACGAAGAACACGCCGCCCGTGTCCCGCTGGTCGTGCGATACCACCTCGACGACCAGGGTGCCGCCCGCGATCTCTCCCTCCACCGGAACGGTGACCATGGAGAGCGACTGCTCCTCGATATCGACGTCGGCGGAGCCGAGCGGCTCCAGGTTCGCGTAGACGAAGTCCTCCCCGACCAACTCGTAGAGGTTGACCGTCAGGGTCTGCGCCGTCGCCTCCTCGATGCCGAACGACACCTCGGACACGGCGAACGACCCGTCGATCCCGAAGTCGCCCAGCGTGAACGTCCGCAGGAAGCGGTTCTCCGAGGTGCCGAAGTCGCTCCCGCAGGACGCCGAGTTGAGGGCGACGACCTCCTGCGACGCCGAGTGGGTGATGGTCGTCTCGGCCTGCGGGACGGACACCGCCGGGAAGGCGGAGGTGCCGGCCGTGAGCGACGAGGTGCTCAGCGCGCCGTCGGGGTCGTTACCCCGGGAACCCCCGATCGAGACCCCCGGCTCCCGCGAGGAGATCTCCGTGGCATCACCCTCGACGTGGTTGATCACGCCACCGGTCGAGGAACCCAGGCCGAGCATGTCGAAGTCGCCGCCGTCGGTTCCGAGGGAGAGGTCGGCCGGTGCCGAACCCTCGTTCGTCACCCTGAAGCCCCGCGTCGCCGGAGCGCCACCGAGCCGCTTCTCGACGGAGACGGCGTCCTTGTTGACCGTCAGCAGGCCCGCCTTGAGCTGGGCGTTCCGGGTCTTCGAGTCGCCGTCCTCGAGCAGGTTCACCCGCTTGTCGACGGACACGTAGTCGTCGGCGGAGAACTCCAGGTCGTACCGCCCCAGCGCCACGACCGCCGTGTAGCGGCCGTCGTCGCCGGTCGTGACGGTGTCAGCGGCACCGTCCGCGCCGGTCATGGTGACGGTCGCACCGGGGACCGGATCCTTGGTGTTGAAGTCCTTCACGATGCCCGACAGCGTCGCCAGCGGCGGCGCGGCGTACGTGATGGACAGCCCCTCGGACAGCACCGCGGAGTTGAACGAGTACTCGAGACCGACCTCGCCCGCCTCGTCCTCGATGCCGACCGTCGCCGAGGACCCGGCAGCGGTGTCGCCGCTGCCGGCGAGCTCGCCGTACCCGAGGACGATGTCACCGTCCGCGAGCAGCGTGACCGAGAAGTCGAGCCGGGCGTCCCGGTCCCCGAAGAGGGCGACGTCGCGGAACTCCAGCACGTACGCGTCGGTGCCGTCCACCGTCGCGGTGCCCTCGTAGAGCCCCGACTCGCCCGCGACGAAGTAGAGGTCGTCCCAGAACGGGTAGATCGCCGCGTTCGGCTCGGACGCCGCCGGGATCGAGGTGTTCGAGAACGACGTGCTGGCGGCCAGGAAGTTCACGTGGCCGTTGGTCGTCACGTACGCGGTGTCGTACGACTCGCCGTAGAAGGTGAAGTCGAACGGCAGCGAGACGGTGGTCGAGGCGTCGTCGCCGGCCAGGCCGGTGTCCGTGTCGCCCTGGAGGTACTCGCCGGTCGCGACCGAGCAGGAGTACCCGCGCTCGTCGACCAGCGCCTCGATCGTCACCGGCACGTCCAGATCGCCGTCGACGACGACGTCCTCGGCGAACGACGAGGCGCAGCCGCCTGTCTCCACCGAGAGGGGGTAGGTGCCCTCCGGCACGTCGGTGAACGCGAACGAGCCGTCCTCGGCGGTCGTGGTGTCGTCGAAGTGGCTGCCCAGGCTGACCGGGGCGTCCGCCACGGGACCGCCGCCGGCGAACGTCACCACGCCCGACACGGTGTGCCACGGGGCGGCCTCCAGCGTGATCGGTACGGTGACGGACTCGTCCTCGGTGACGGTCACCGGCTCCGGGGTGGAGTCCAGGTAACCGAACGCCGACGCCGACACGTCGTAGTCGCCCGCGACCACGGTCGCCGAGAAGGCGCCGTCCTCGCCGGTGGTGACGGTGCGGTCACGCTCGCCGTCGAGCAGCACGGTGGCGCCGTCGATCGGCGCCTCGTCCGCGTCGGTGACGACGCCCTCGACGGTGCCGGTCCCCGCGGTGGGGGCGGCGTCAATCGCCGCGGCGATGTCGAGCTTGCCCTCACCCCAGACGTGGTTCTCCTCGGCCGTCCCGCCGCACTGCAGGTCCTCGGTGTCCACGGCGGTCTGGTTCAGGACCGCCTTCGTGCCCTCGATGTCGCCGACCAGGGCCGGGGCCGCGCTCCACAACAGCGCGACGGCGCCCGCCAGGTGCGGGGTCGCCATCGAGGTACCGCTGAAGTTCGAGTACCCGCCACCCGGGACGGACGAGCGCACGTCGACGCCCGGAGCCGCGATGTTCGGCGTGGTCACGCCGTTCTCGCCCGGCCCGCGCGACGAGAAGTCCGCGATATTCCCGCTCACGTCATAAGCGCCCACGGCGTAGGTGTTCTCGTAGTCGCCGGGGAACCGCGACGTCTCGCACGCGGAGCCCTCGTTGCCCGCGGCCCACGCGCCGAAGATGCCCGCCGCGTCCCACGCGAGGGTCTCGTCGCGCATCCAGCCGTACGGATCGGACGCGCCGGGCGGAATGCCCCACGAGTTGTTGACGACGTGCGGGCGCATCGCCGGGTCCGGATCACTGCCGTCCGCACGCGTCGGGGCGAGGAACCACTGCGCGTCGGCGAGGTAGTCGTCACGCGTGCAACCGGCGTTGTCGATGCAGTTGACCGCGATCCACGTGGCGTCCGGCGCGACACCTACCTGGTTGCCGGCGCCGTCGTCGCCCACCATGGTGCCCGTGGTGTGCGTGCCGTGCCCCTGGGTGTCGCACGGGCTGCCCCCGCAGCCGCCCGGGATGTCGAACCAGTTGTAGTCGTTGTCGACGCTGCCGTCCGCGCCCATGCCGCGGTACTGGTCGGCGAGGGCCGGGTGGCTCCCGTCGACGCCGGTGTCGAAGCTGGCCACGGTGACGCCCGCCCCCGTGAAGCCCCGGTCCCACACCTCCGGGGCGTTGATCTCGTTGATGCCCCACTCCACGGCGGTGGTGAGCTTCTCGTCCGCCGGCGCCTTCTCGACCGGCGTGGTCTCGAGCATCTCGAACTGCTCGTGGATGCTCTCGACGGCGCTGCTCGCCGCGACCGAGTCGGCGAGGGCGAGCGTGCCGCTCTCCACGTAGATGGAGTTGTTGATCCAGTAGGACTCGTAGTCCGCCCCGGCGGCCTCGAGCTGCTTGATCACGCCGGCCTGCGCGGCCTCGGAGGTCTCCTGCAGGGCGTCGACGACGTACTGGCCGCGTTCGGCCCAGCCGGCGATGTCCTTGGCCGGCTCGAGTTCCGCCTGGTCGGCGAACTCGATCCAGAACGCTGCGGTCTTCTCCGATTCGAGCTGCTCGCGCGCGGCGGAGGTGAACTTGTTCTCCGGGTCATCGGCGACGGCGGCGGTCAGGTCGGAACCTTGCTGACTGGCGAACGCTGCTGGGGCAGCGGTCACCGCTGAAGTTGCGAGAAGCGCGATTGCCGCGGTGACGGCAGTGCTCGCGCGTCGCGCAATTCTGCGACGTTGCATGGAGCCTCCATGGTTCGGCACCTCCGCCCGTGTGGCGGGGGCACATATCGGCCCGCGGTTACGGGCCGGTAACCACAGTCGTTCCTGATGCTCGGGGCAACAAGGACGGGGCGTCGGCGACTCCAGGTCATGGCGGGGTCGATTCACGGCCAGAACTCGGTCGACATCCGGTCGGGCCCCGGCGTCAAGGGGTAGAGGCAGAATTCACCCACCCCGCGGGGGTGAATTCTCGCGACGCGCTCAGCGATCGGCGTAAATGCGACATGACGGCTTTGTACGGGGGCATACTGAAACACGGAATTAACGCGCGAGGCGCCAGGAAACGGCAGAATGGCCCAAATCCTGCCCCCCGCGTCGGCGGTACGCGGTCAAGGCAAGGACGCGCGACCGCCGTCGAACAGGCTCCGAGTGAACGCACGTACCCCCGAGACCCACCGGCCGCATCCCCAGAGAGGCCAACGTGACACGTATCGCACCTCGCCCGGGCAATGACGCCTACATCGTCTGCGTCGGGCTTCCCACGGAGATCGTCGCTCAGGTGGTGCACGCGCTCGGCGGGCAGCACGCCGTCCTCGTGGTGCCGGACAGCGACAGCGCAGTCAGCCTCCTGTCACCCCACCACCGGCCGGACGACGATCCCGCGCCCGCCGCCGAGCCCGAGGAGCCCCGACCGACTCCGCCGGACGGAGGCCGCGTGCTCGCCTTCCCCCGACGCGGCTCGCACGGGTTCCGGGCACCGACGAGGAGACACTCCGAGCCGTTCGCCGAGTCGGCGCGGGCCGACGCGGCGGGGCACGCCGACGGTGCGGCGTGGTCCGACGGTGCGGCGCACGCCGGCGGGGCGGGGTGGTCCGGCGGGGCGGCGCGCACCGGCCAGATTCCCGTCGCCACGGGAGCCGTTCCCGCGGTGAGCGGAGCCTTTCCCGTCGTTCCGCCCGCCGAGGGCGCTCCGGTCGCCCGCGGCCCGCTCACGCTGGACCTCGCCGCACGCGAGGTCCGGGTCCAGGGCAAGGAGGTGCACCTGTCGGCCCAGGAGTTCGACCTGCTCGCGACGCTCGCGTGCCAGCCCGGCCGCGTGTGGACGTTCGCCGAGCTGACCGCGCAGGTGTGGGGCACCCGGTACCTCGGTGACGCGGACGCCGTGACCTCCGCGATCAAGCGGCTCCGCCGCAGGCTGCCCCGTGTGCGCGGCCTGGAGGTCGCGTCGGTCCGCGGGGTCGGCTATCGGCTTCGGGTCCCCGAGTAGGAGGGCACGCCGAACGATCGGCCGGAAGTCGAATGATCGGTCGCCCGGGGAACCGACTGCTCGACATCGGACCGACCACCTCGCAACCGGCCGGTCACATCCCTGCCTCGGCCGTCACGCCCCGGTGATCAGCCAGCGGTTCCCCCGTGCCCTCAGGCCCGTCGTCAGGGCCCGGGCCGCCATGAAGACGCCCGCGAACGCGGCCCACAGCCAGGCCAGCCCGGCGCCGCCGTCGGGCGCCCACACGTGCACGGCGAGCGCGAACGGCACGTACGCGACGAGTGTCAGCATCCCGGCCCACGCGAGGTAGCGCCCGTCGCCTGCGCCGATGAGGACGCCGTCCAGCACGAACACCCAGCCGGCCATGGGCATCGTCACCCCGCAGACGGCGAGGCCGAGCGCGGCGGCCACCCGCACGCCGTCGTCGGACGAGAAGAGCGGCGCGATCCACCACCCGCCGGCCGCCATGACCAGCCCGATCCCGACGCCGGATCCGACGCCCCAGCGCAGGCAGCGGCGCAGCACGGCGCGGACGTGCCCCACGTCGCCAGCTCCGAGGCCGTGCCCGACGAGCGCCTGGGAGGCGATGGCGAGGGCGTCGAGCGCGAACGCGGCCAGTCCCCACATGCTGTTGACGATCTGGTGCCCGGCGAGCGCCACCGCGCCGAGGCCGGTGGCGACGTAGACGGTCAGCAGGATCGCCGCGCGCAGGCTGAGCGTGCGGATCACGAGGGGCAGGCCGGCGCGGGCGCCGGCGAGGATGCCGCGGGCGTGCGGGCGGAGGGTGGCGCCGCGGGCGCGGCCGCCTCGCACGACGATGACGCCGAACACGGCGGCCATGCCGAACTGCGTGAGCACGGTGCCGAGCGCCGAGCCGGCGATCCCCATGCCGGCCCCGTACACGAGCACGACGTTGAGGATCATGTTGGTCACGGCGCCGGCGGAGGCGACGATCAGCGGGGTGCGGGTGTCGCGCAGGCCGCGCAGCACCCCCGTCGCGGCGTTCACCATGAGCATCCCGACCAGGCCGGGGGCGGCCCAGGTCAGGTAGGTGACGGCGTGGCGCGCGACGTCGTCCCGGCCGCCGAGGGCCGTGACCGTCCAGTCGGCCGTCGCGACGAGGGCGACGGCGAGGGCAGCGCCGAGCCCGATCGCGAGCCAGATGCCGTCGATCCCGGCCTGCAGGGCGTCGCGTTCGCGTCCGGCGCCGGTGAGGCGCGCGACCTGGGCGGTGGTCGTGTAGGCGAGGAAGATGCACAGGCCGACGATGGTGAGCAGGATGTTCGCGGCGAGGCTCAGGCCGGCGAGCTGTGCGGTGCCGAGGTGTCCGACGATCGCGGAGTCGGCGAGGACGAACAGCGGTTCGGCGATCAGCGCGCCGAGTGCGGGCAGGGCGAGGGCGAGGATCTCCCGGTCGATGCCACGTCCCGTGCCGGGATGATGTGGTGCACGACGGCGGGCCGTGGGCGTGCTGTGGCAGGTGGGGTGTGGTGGGCGGTGGGCGCCCGACGACGTCGCGCCTGTGGATAACGGTGCGTTGGATCGCTCATGAGAGGCCGTGGTGTCTGAACTCACGGCGTCGGGAGTGTTGTCATCAGGTGTCGGCGTGGCGTGACGGGACTCGCCCAACTTTTCTTCCTCCACAGGCTGGGGGCAGTATTCATGCAGGTCAGACGGCCCTTGGCGATGTTATGCACAGGTGTTGTCCACAGTTATCCACAGACTTGTCCACCGGTGTACACAGCCCTGGCCACTTTTCCACACCGCTATCCACAGGTGTGTCCACAGGCCGCGTTGCGGGGTGTCGCTCGGCCGTGTCAGTGTCCCGGAGTACAACTGGAGCCAACGCCCTGGACGGAATGTTCAACGGGCGGCCAGATCGACCGTGACGGACGCGGCGAGACACACAGAGAGGAGGCCCGGATGTCGATCGACGAACTCGAGGCAGAGTACTCCGGGCCCGGGCCCGGTCTCGACCGCACACCGCCGCAGGACATCGCGGCGGAGATGAGCGTGCTCGGCGGCATGCTGCTGTCGAAGGACGCCATCGCGGACGTGATCGAGCAGATCCGCGGGAACGACTTCTACCGGCCCGCGCACGAGCAGGTCTACGACGCGATCATCGACCTGTACGGGCGGGGCGAACCGGCTGACGCGATCACGGTCGTCGCCGAGCTGAACCGCCGCGGCGAGCTCGCGCGCATCGGCGGGGCGCCGTACGTGCACGACCTCATGGCGAGCGTGCCCACCGCGGCGAACGCCGGCTACTACGCGAGGATCGTGCGCGAGCGTGCGATCCTGCGGCGCCTCGTCGAGGCGGGCACGCGCATCGTGCAGATGGGGTACTCGACGGACGGCGGCGAGGTCGACGACGTCGTGAACAACGCCCAGGCCGAGGTCTACGCGGTGACCGAGCGCCGGGCCAGCGAGGACTACCTGCCGCTGTCGGAGATCATCGGCCCGACGTTCGACGAGATCGACGCGGCCCAGGGTCGCGGCGAGGGCATGGTGGGCGTCCCGACGGGCTACTCCGACTTCGACAGGCTGACGAACGGCCTGCACCCGGGCCAGATGATCGTGGTCGCGGCCAGACCTGCGATTGGCAAGGCGCTGGCGCTGGACACTCCGCTGCCGACGCCGTCAGGTTGGACCACGATGGGCGACGTCGCCGTGGGCGACGAACTGATCGCGGCCGACGGAACGCCGACGAAGGTCGTCGCTGCCACCGAGATGATGACCGGCCGCCCCTGCTACGAGGTCGAGTTCGACGACGGCACGGTGATCGTCGCCGATGCGCAGCATCAGTGGGTCACGAGCACTCGTGCGCAGCGTCGCAAGGTGAAGGACGGCGAAACGCCTGAGACCACCGTCCACACGACCGAGCAGATCGCCTCGACAGTACGCTGCAAGACTGCGGACCGACGCGCCAACCACTCGATCGCAACCGCTCGGCCGATTGATCTCCCCGACGTCGACCTTCCGATCCATCCGTACGCACTCGGGATCTGGTTGGGCGACGGAAGCTCACGGCGTGCCGAGTTCACTTCGGCCGATCCCGAGATCGCCGCGCGGATCGAGGGTCTCGGCTACACCGCACAGGCAAAGGGGTCCAAGACAGGCCGTGCGAGGACTTACAACCTCCTCCTACCAGAGCCCGAACCAGTCGTTCGCGCGTGCATAGTGTGCGGAAGCGCGTTTACCCCCGTGCGGGCAACGCTCCTTGCCTGCGGCAGCTCCTGTGCAGCGCGCTCTCGCGGGATGGAGCGGCCCGAGCTGCCGAAGTGCCCCGACTGCGGGAAGCCCGGATGGGGATTCCGACGCTGCCAGGAGTGCCACAACAGGAACGGCACGATGGGTGGGCGGCTTCGCGCGCTCGGTGTGCTGCAAAACAAGCATGTGCCTATGTCGTACCTCCGTGCTGGCGAGTCGCAGCGGCGCGAGTTGCTCGCTGGCCTCCTGGACTCCGACGGGACGGTCAACCCGCACGGCAGTGTCCAGATCACAGTGACAAGTCATCGGCTCGCGCTGGGCATTCGCGAACTGATCCTCTCTCTTGGCTACCGGACCGGCTGGTCTGAGAGGACAGTCAAGGGCCGCAGCGAAGCGTCATCCACCGCCTACACGATGACGTTCACTACAGACGATGACGCCTTCCGTCTCGAACGGAAGCGACTCATGCACAAGGAGCGACGGCGACCCCCCACAGCGAAGCTCACTTCGCGGTTCATCGTTGATGTCCGGCCGGTCGAGTCCGTGCCGGTGCGGTGCGTCGAGGTGGAGCATCCGTCGCACCTGTATCTGGCGAGCCGGTCGATGGTGCCGACGCACAACTCCGTTCTGGGGATCAACGTCGCAGGTCATGCTGCTATTCATCACGACAAGGCCGCTGTGATCTTCTCTCTGGAGATGAGCCGGAACGAGATCACCATGCGTCTGCTCGCCGGCGAGGCGCGGGTGCCGCTGACACGCATGCGGTCCGGGCAGATGGATGACGGCGACTGGCAGAAGCTGGCCGCCACCATGGGCAAGATCTCGGACGCGCCGCTGTTCATCGATGATTCGCCGAACATGTCGCTCATGGAGATCCGGGCCAAGTGCCGGCGGCTCAAGCAGCGGCACGACCTCAAGCTCGTCGTGATCGACTACCTCCAGCTCATGTCGTCCGGCAAGCGCGTCGAGTCCCGACAGCAGGAGGTCTCGGAGTTCTCCCGTGCGCTCAAGCTACTGGCGAAGGAGCTCGAGGTCCCGGTCATCGCGATCTCCCAGCTCAACCGAGGGCCAGAGCAGCGTGGCGACAAGAAACCGCAGATGTCTGATTTGCGTGAATCGGGGTCTATAGAACAAGATGCGGATGTTGTCATACTTTTGCATCGCGAGGACGCCTACGAGAAGGAGTCCCCGCGTGCCGGCGAGGCGGACCTGATCGTGGCCAAGCACCGTAACGGCCCCACGGACGTCATTACGGTGGCATTCCAGGGGCACTACCAACGCTTCGTCGACATGCAGGTGTAACTCCTCAACGCAGGCGGTGGGCACCCACCGGCAGCCACCTGCCAGGGCAGTGCTTCGAATGGCGGGGCGTAGGTGATCACGCGAGACCGCCGTAGGCACTTCACTGCCGACTCAACCACGTCACGCCTAGCATGGTCGCCCTGATCACGTCAAAATCGACCCGCGCCGCCCGCGAAAGAATGCGGAGCATGAGGCGGCCGACCGATACCCTGCAAGGCAGCTATCCGGGACGTGGGAGAGGAGACCTACGATGGTGCTGCTTAACTCCAACTGGCGCGACTGGTACCACTTCCGCCACAAGGAAGCGAGCTTCGCCTCCGGCGCCCAGTTCGAGGACTATGTGACGCGCGTCCTGGCGCGATTCCACGATGACTTCATCAACCCGGCCCCTACCGGTGCGCTCGGGGATGGCGGTGCTGACGGTCTCGCGAAAGCCGGAACAGTGCTCTATGCTTGCTACGGGCAGCGACCGGGCCGGAACGCGGAAGGTGAGCTTCGCCGCAAGCTCGCGAACGACTTTGCCCGCGGCCGGGATTCCTGGCCCAACTTTCACACCTGGCGATTCGTGACCAACGCTCCCGTCGGGCCCTCGACCGCAAACGAGTTCACCGCGCTCCAGCGGCTGCATGGGGCCGGTGCCTCGCGCGAGCTCACGATGCGGATCTGGACACCCGACGACCTTTGGCGCACCGTCCTCTCTGGACTGCCAGCTGAGACGCTCGATGAGCTGTACCCAGGCGCGCCGGGGATCGCCGATCTGGAACTCGCGCACTTGGTCCCGCTTCTAGAGGCGCTTGGCGGGCCATCGGATGGGGACGACCTCACGTCTGCGATCCATCCGGTACCTCCGAGCAAGATGGACTTCAACGAGATCCCTGAGGGCGCGCGCCTTGAGTTCAACTCAGGTCGCACCATGGCCCCGCGGATCGATCGATGGTATGCAGAGTCCGCTGACCCTGCGGCCTACGACGCGCACGGGGAGCGATTCACGGAGATCTATCGGAACGCTCGAGAGGTCGTCTCCGACCCGGGCGAGATCCTGGAACGAGTCTACGTAGCAGTCGCGGGCCCGAACTTCCGGATGGATCGCAAACGGGCGAACGCAACGTACGCCGTGGTCGCGTACTTCTTCGACTCGTGCCACATCTTCGAGATGCCACCCATCGACGTTGGGAGCTCTGGTGCTGCTGCCAACTAAGGGTGTCTCGGCCGAGCGCGCTCTGATGACGATCGGATCAGAACTCCTCGATCTCTTGCGGACGCCCAAGTCAGTATCCGCGTTGTGGGAGCAATACGCTGCGCACGCGAACGAGCCTCAAGACACCGACCGCATCACGTTCGACTGGTTCTCACTTGCTCTGGCGTCGCTCTTCGCCATCAATCTGGTCCAGTGGACCCCGGCAGGACATCTGAGGAGGGCCAATGTTCGTTAACTCTCTCGGATCGTCCGACGGCCGCTTCAAGACTCTCCGCTTCCGCGATGGCCTGAACATTCTCGTCGCGGACCGTACTGAGACTTCGGAACAGGGCGACAGTCGCAACAGCATTGGCAAGACGAGCTCGGTCAAGGTTCTTCGCTACGTTCTTGGCGGCGACCTACCCAAGGAGTTCAAGGCACTTGAGCTTGCTGAGCATCAGTTCACTGTTGTACTTCAACTCCCGTCGGTCGAAGGCGCAGGAGAGGATACGGTCACGGTGACGCGCGCTGTGTCTCCAACAACGCGCGTGACGATCAGCGGTTGGTCCGTGGTTACTGATCGCCAGTCGATCCACGTTGACGATTGGAAGACGCTGCAAGCGCAGTACCTGTTCCAGATCCCGGATGGTGTGAGCCGACCCACGGTTGGTCAATTGTGGGGACAGGCAATACGTAACGTCTTCACCAACCCCACCAAGGTCCATCCGACCGAGCCAGATTGGGAGTCGGGCGTTCGCATCGGGCACCTTCTCGGGCTGTCGTCAGAGATCCTCGCCAAGTCAGGCGAGCTTGAGCAGCTGACCAAGCAGGGCAAGGCGATCCGCAAGGCGGTCAAGGAGGGCGCCCTCCCGCACCTCGCGCTTGATGAGCCGAAGCTTCGCGCGCGGCTGGCCTCTGCGCGCCGGCAGCGTGACGAAACCCAGAAGTCCCTCAGCGCATACAAGGTCGACGAGAAATACGCGGATCATCAGCGCCATGCGGACCAGCTGACCGCCTCGATCCAGCGACTCAACGACGAGGGACTGACGCTCCAGCGCCGATCGCGCGAGTTGCACGAGGCATTGCGCAATGAAGTAGACCCTGCGGAAGACGCTCAACTGCGCGACAAACTGGCCCGCGTCTACACGGAGCTCGGCGTCGTGCTACCCGAGTTGGTCGCACGCCGATACGAGGAGGTTGCGGAGTTCCATCGATCGGTCGTCCGAAACCGTCGCGGGTTCCTGCAGCAGGAAATGAATGCCGTTGGCGCACGCCTCGCAGAGATCGACAATGAGCGTTCCGATCTGGATTCTGAGCGTTCCGAGGTCCTGCGTCTCCTCTCTGAGACGGTCGCGCTCGACACGTTCCTTGCAGTACAACGTGACCTCGCCAAACTCGAGGCAGGTGTCGCAGACCTGGAGCGGCGTGTCGATGCGGCCGCACGGGTCAGCCAGATCGGCGACCAGGTGAAGCTCAAGACAGCGGAACTAGTGACTTCCGTCCGAGCAGAACTCCACGAGCGGTCCAAATCGCTTGAAGCGCCGATTGCTCTCTTTGAGGAGCTGGGCTCGGAGATCTATACCGACCGCGAGGCCAACCTGCTCGTCGAGCCCACCAATAGGGGCGTCTTAAAGGTCACTCCTTACTTGTCGGGCGACGCGAGCACTGGCGTCAAGAGCGTCGAGACCTTTATGTTCGACATGGTTTGCCTGATCTCCGCGATCAAGAACACCCGAGCACCGCGCATCGTCGTGCACGACAGCCATCTCTTCGACGCGATCGACGGGCGGCAGATCGCATCATGTCTCAACATCGGTGCCCGCCTCGCCGAACAGCACGGTTTTCAGTACGTCGTCACGCTCAATTCTGACTTCATTGACCTCGTCGAGACTCAGAGCGACGGAGCCTTTGATGCAGGGCCGTACATCATGTCAACACGGCTCACAGACGCAACCGACGACGGGGGATTGTTCGGCTTCCGCTTCAACTGAGGCCACTGGGCGCACTTGGGTACGCAGGCGCGACCCGGAGCGGAATGGGCCCGTGTCGAGTACCCTCGGCGACCTGCCCTCGTGGCCCGCGCCACGATCCCTCTCCGCTGCATGCGGCTCCCTGACCTGGTCGCCCGCCGAGCGGTGCGGGCCCGGTCGCAATAGCGTCGGGTACGTCCAGCGCCCGCCGGACCGAGCACAAGGAGGACAGGCGATGGGTCTCTTCGGCCGCCGCACACCGCCCACCCGTCCGAGCGTCGAGGCACAGCCTCCGGCCGAGCAGCAGGCACCCGCCGACAGCGGGACGTCCCGGATGTGGTCGGACGGTTTCGGCCGCATCGCTACACGGTCACTGCAGGTCCTCGCCGTGATCGCGATCATCGCCATTTTCGGGTACGTGGGCACGCGCCTGACGCTCGTCGTGATCCCGATCCTCATCGCACTCGTGCTGGCAGCGGCGATCTCCCCGCTGGTCTCGTTCCTGCGTCGTCGGGGCCTGCCGTCACTGCTCGCGACGTGGATCTCGCTCCTTTCGCTGGTCGCGCTGCTGTCGGCGATCGTGTGGCTTGTCGTGCTGGCCGTCGTGGACCAGTGGGACGAGCTGGTGGACCAGGCGCTCGAGGGCTTCAACTCCTTGCAGACCTACATCCAGGACCTGCCCTTCGAGATCACCGAGGAACAGTTCGAGTCGGTCCGCGACTCCGCCGTGAGGCTGCTGCAGTCCGATGCCGTGGGCTCGGGCGCCATTGCCGGCGTCTCCCAGACCGCCAACTTCGTCGCGGGCTTCTTCATCATGATCGTCGTCCTGTTCTTCTTCCTGAAGGACGGCCCGGCGATGTGGGAGTTCCTGCTGCGGCCGTTCGAGGGGCACCGGTACGAGCGAGGCCGCCGCGTCGGTACCGCGACGATCAGCACGCTCGGCAACTACGTGCGCGGGACGGCGATCGTGGCGATCGTCGACGCGATCGGCATCGGGATCGGCCTCGCGATCGTGGGTGTGCCGCTCGTCATCCCGCTGGCCGTGCTCGTCTTCCTGCTCGCCTTCATCCCCCTGGTCGGTGCCACCCTGGCCGGCATCCTCGCGGCTCTGGTCACCCTTGTCGCGGTCGGACCCGTCGAGGCACTCGTCGTCGTCGCGATCGTCGTCGCCGTGAACCAGCTCGAGGGCAACTTCCTCCAGCCGATCGTCATGGGCCGGACCCTGCGCCTGCACCCGCTCGTCATCCTGTTCGCCCTGACCGCGGGGACGGTGCTCGCCGGCATCACCGGCGCCGTGCTCGCCGTGCCGATCGCCGCATCGATCTGGCGCGCGATCCAGGTGTGGGACGGCCCTGGCGTGCCGGCGTCGTTCGCCCGCAAGAAGCGCCCCGAAAGCGTCTGATCGCGTGTGCCAGAGCCGTAGGCTCTGGCGCGTCGACCCGGGCACGGGCCGATCATCGGGCCCGGCGGTCCGGCCTGCCGTCGTCGGATGTCGCGAACCGTTTAGCCCTGTTCGGCTCGCCGACGTTTAACGATATATTCGGCGAATCGGCGGGCTTTGTCCCGTGGACGCGTCCCCGGCAGCGCTGCCGGGGACCCTGCTGAAGGGAGCGACACCATGCGACACCCCACCCCGTCCCGAAGCCGACGGGTCCTCCTGGCGGCCGCGGCCGCCCTGCTCGCCCTGGGCGGGCTGACAGCGCCATCCTGGGCTCTGCCCGGGAACGCCGCCCCGGCGGCCACAGCCGCCACCGCCGGCTGCGGCCAGTCCGCGGGCATGGCAACCGGCAACCACACCATCACGAGCGGCGGCCAGTCCCGCACGTTCCGCCTCGACGTGCCCGCCGGATACGACCCGAACCGCACCTACCGCCTCGTCGTGGGGCTGCACTGGTGGCACGGCACGTCCCAGGACGTGGTGAACCAGGGCTTCTACGGCCTGAAGCCACTCGCGAACGAGAGCACGGTGTTCGTGGCCCCGCAGGGCATCGACAACGCCTGGCCCAACAACAACGGCCAGGACGTCGCGTTCGTCGACGACGTGCTCCGCACCGTCGAGTCCGCGCTCTGCATCGACACGACCCAGCGGTTCGCGACCGGCTTCAGCTACGGCGGCGGCATGAGCAACGCCCTGGCGTGCGCGCGCTCCGACGTGTTCCGCGCGGTCGCGGTCCTCAACGGCGCGCAGCTGTCCGGGTGCGCCGGCGGCACCCAGCCCGTTGCGTACCTCGGCTCCCACGGTGTCGTGGACAGCGTCCTGAACATCCAGCGGGGCCGCGAACTGCGCGACCGCTTCCTGCAGAACAACGGGTGCCAGGCCCAGCAGGCGCCCGAGCCCGCCGCGGGCAGCGGCACGCACATCAAGACCACCTACACGTGCCGCGACGGCTACCCGGTCGTGTGGATCGCGAACGACAGCGACCACCAGTGGGACGCACGGGACCGCGGGCAGTCGCAGTCGCACGTGCCTGGTGAGATCTGGCAGTTCTTCACGTCCCTGACGTCGACGACGCCGACACCCACGCCCACGCCCACGCCGACCTCAACACCCACACCGACACCCACCCCGACGACCACCACCCCCGCCGGGGACTGCACCGCGACCTACAGCACCGTCAACTCGTGGCCCGGCGGCTTCCAGGGCGAGGTGACCGTCCAGGCCGGCTCCGCGTTGACGTCGTGGAACGTCAGCTGGCAGCTGTCCGGCGAGCAGGTGAACCAGGTGTGGAACGGGACTGCGACCACGCAGGGCGACGTCTTCACCGTCCGGAACGCGGACTGGAACGGCCAGCTCCCGGCCGGTGGCACCACGACCTTCGGCCTGCTCGGCAGCGGCACACCACCGACGTCGGCCCTGACGTGCACGAGCTCCTGAGGAGGTACGAACCGCGCGGGTAGGTGTGGTCGGCCGGATGTCGAGTGGTTGGTCCGATGTCGAGAAGTCGGCCCCCCGAGGGACCGACCCCACGGACATCGGACCGACGGCTCGACACCGGACCGACCGCACCTACGCGCGATCTCCGAGCCGACGACGTCCCGGGCCCGACGGCGCGATCACCGGACCTGGCGATCACCGGGCCTACTCGACGAGCAGGTCCGCCGTGACCAGCACGTAGCCCTCCTCGCGCAGGTCGTCGACGATCTCCGGCACGGCGTCGACGGTGGACGGGTGGATGTCGTGCATCAGGATGTTGCTGCCGGGCTCCACCTGGGCTCGTACACGACGGCGGGTCTCGGCCGCGTCACGGGTCCTCCAGTCCTCGGTGTCGAGGCTCCACAGGACGGTGTCGAGACCGGTGCGTGTCGCGAACGACCGGACGCGGCCGTCGACATCGCCGTAGGGCGGGCGCACGAGGAACGGGGTGGATCCGGTGGCCTCGGCGATCGCGTCCTGGGTGCGCCGGAGCTGGTCGCGCACTGCGGCGTCGTCGAGGGTGGTGAGCTGTGGGTGGTCCCAGGAGTGGTTCGCCACGAGGTGCCCGCCGTCGGCGACGGCGCGGGCGATCTCGGGCCGTTTCGCGACGTTGTCCCCCAGGAGGAAGAACGTGGCGGGCGCTTCCTTCCGTTCGAGGATCCGGAGCAGACGCCGCGTGTCCGCGACGGGTCCGTCGTCGAAGGTCAGTGCGACGCACCTGGCCACGCGGCAGTCGACGCCGTCCGCGCGGGCCGCGGCGCGACGCTTGTCATGGATCTCCGCCAGCCGGTCGGACCACAGGGACCGCGTCGTCTCGAGCACGGTGTTCCGTAGCGGGACGGCCGCGTCAGGGTCGATGGCGTCCGCTCCGGTGTCGAGCATCGCCTCTGCCCGGGTCACGGCGTCGTCCAGCCCCCCGAGCGCGCCCGCACCGACCTGGGGACGGAGGTCGGCCAGGGCGTCCTGCCCCTCGGTCGCGGCGGCCCGCAGCCTGTCGAAGGCCCACTGCCGGCGCGCCTCGGCGACGACGTCGCTCGCCTCGGTCACGTCGGCCGCCGCCGCGTCGAGGTCGTCGGGTGCCGGATCCGATCCCTCCACGACCTCGGCCTCCACCTCCGGCAGCGTCTCCGGGCGGAACGGGTTGGGTCGGGTGATCTCCTCCACGGTGCGTGTCACGACCGGGTAGGTGACCTCGGCGTCGTGCAGCTGCTCGGCGTGGTCGAGCGCGCCGGCGAGCGACTCACGGACGGCCGAGTCATCCACCTGGCCCTCGCTGGCCGCGTACACGGGCCGGCCGTCGTCGATCGCGTCGTCGAGAGCATCGAGGCTGGTCGCGTACGCGTCCTCCGCCTGGGCGCGGGAGTTGTCGGCCTCGTCGGTGACGCGGGCGACATCGGCGTCGTAAGCCTCGACGGTCTCGACCCAGGCGCGATGCTCGAGGATCCCGGCGACGACGGCGACGGCTGCGACGAGGAGGACGATCGACGCGCCGATCCACCACCACGGTGCGCGACGGAATCTCGCCGGCCACGGTTCGGCGGTCGATTCCGGATGGGTAGTCACGGGAGATCCTCCGGCGAACGGGATGCACCGGCGACGTCGGCCCGGCCACTCCGCGGTGCTCGCAGGGCCGTGGCGAGGCGTCGTCTCGCGCGAGCCGCAAGGTCTCGGCCCTCGAACATCCGACGCCTCGGTGCCACGCTATCCCGTGCGCTCGGAGGACCGCCTACGGGAACCCTGCCGCTGGTCGGGTTCCGATCGAGGGTTCGGGCCGGTGAATCCCCCGCGGCCGGTAGCCGAGTTCGTCGGCCAGGCCTGCGAGGTCGGCGAGCAGCCAGATGATGGCGAGCCACATCTCGGTGCCCTGCAGGCTCGGGGCCGTCGCGCCGACGGACGCCGTCGTCGGGTGGGGCGCCTGGAATCCGAAGCCCTGGTCCGGCGTCCAATGGCGCAGCGCATCGGACAGCAGGCGGCGCGCGAGGTCGGCGACCTCGTCGCCGCGATGCCCCGACCCGCGGGTGAGCCACAGCGGGTGGGCGATGTCCAGCACGTTGCAGGCGGTGTGGCGCGACGGCGCGAAGTAGCGGGCGTCGCGCGCATGCGCCAGGACGGTGTCCACGACGCGCTCCGCGTAGGGCACGGGGTGGCCGAACTGGGCGAACGTACCTCGTGTCGCCCGGTAGTAGCCGTTCACCACCTGCAGCAACCCGTCCGGCCCGCCGGCTCGACCCCACATCCCGGTCATCGGGTCGGCGTTGGTCAGCAGCCACCCGAACAGGGCCTCGAGCGCTCCAGGGCTGTTCGTCGCGCCCATGCGTGCGTTCCAGTGCAAGGCGGTTCCGAACTCGTCGACCCAGCTCCCGGACCGCCACGCCCTGGACGCCCAGTCCTGACGCTCGACGCCGGCGATGACGTCAGCCGCGGAAGCCTCGGAGAGGACGGTCAGGGGATGGGCGAACGCACTGCCGAGAAGGTCGAGCGCGTAGCCGACGCACAGGACGTGATAGCCGGTCGACGGACCGAAGATGGTGGCCTCCGGCGGCACGGGCCGGTGGTCCTCGCCCAGCTCGCCCACCAGTCCGGTCACCGGGTCCTGCCACGACCGCAGCAGTTCTGTGAGCTCCGCGGCGTCCGTCCGCGGGGGCGGGCCTCCGAGCAGCAGGTCGGCGACCTCGACGGCATCGCATTGCGCGCGCACCGTCGGCGCGGCTCCCGGCACGTTCACGAACAGCCCGGCGCTGTCGTCCCGGTATCGATCGAGGATCGCGCCCGCCTGAGCGCGTGCCGCGCCCGCGAAGTCTGTCAGCGCAC
The DNA here is from genome assembly GCF_054782975.1 of Myceligenerans halotolerans. Taxonomy (NCBI): domain Bacteria; kingdom Bacillati; phylum Actinomycetota; class Actinomycetes; order Micrococcales; family Promicromonosporaceae; genus Myceligenerans; species Myceligenerans halotolerans. The sequence goes on along the minus strand of NZ_BAAGRL010000004.1, from coordinate 110,214 downwards.
CGGACAGGTCACCGTCCCGTCGCCGCTGCGGCCGGTCCGGCCCGGTCCGCCACTTGATGACTCGAGCCGGATTCCCGCCGACGACGGCGCCGGCCGGCACGTCCTTCGTCACCACGGCCCCTGCGGCGAGCACGGCCTTGTCCCCGACGACGGTGCCGTCCAGCACCACGACGTGCGAGCCGATCCAGACGTCGTCACCGATCGTGATTCCCTTGATGGACATCGCCTGTCGATGGACCTCGACATCGGGGTCGTCCATGGTGTGGTTGAAGCCGAGCAGCGAGGTGTGCGCGCCGATGCGGACCGCGTCGCCGAGCGTGATCTCGCCACGCACCACGGTGTACGGGTTGATCGTGCAGTCGCGCCCGGTACGCAGGCTCCCGGAGAGGTACGCACCGGCTGCCACGTAGCTCCGGTCGCCCAGTTCGAGCGTCTCGTTCGTCACCGACGACAGCTCCGAGACGAAGCAGCGCTCCCCGAACGTGTACCCCCGCTCGGTGGTCAGGACTTCTTGCAGGGTCTGTTGCTGGACCTTGTCGGCGTCCTCGGCCTCTCTCCAGAAGGCCCACGGGGTGTAGTCCAGGTCGGAACGACCGAACCTTCGCTCGGCCGTGTCTGCCGCGACTTGCTCGACCATTGCTCTCCTTCGCGCGAATGTGAGACGAGTCTGGGGCAGAGCCGCACGCCGATTCAACCGCTTCGACGCCGGTGCCGGACCGCAGGGCATGTGGTGTGACACAGATCACTCAACACGTCGGCGGCGGTGGGCCGTCCCCCAAGTGTGATCGGAACTCCTGTCGAGACGGGCGCCAGAGCCGCCCGACCATGCCGTTCGACCAGAGGGGGCTGTGTGGACAATCGATCGCACGCCGAGGACCATCTCCCTGCGTCTCCACCAGGCGCGCTACCCAGACCAGCGATCGAGAGATCGATCGACGACGCATTGCTCGCGAGCACTACCGGCATGGTCCTGCTGCGCGGCCCGCGCGGGACCGGCCGCCGGACGGCCGTCACATCGTGGAGCAGGCGCCGTGTCCGCGAGGGCACGGCGGTGCTCTGGGTGGATGTGCCCGAGACCGACGCCATGGACGGCGAGATGCTCGGAGTGGCCGTCCGCGCCGGACTTCTGTTGATGACCGGCGAAGCACCCGCGGATCCGGCGACCGACCAGGGCCAGACCCTCGAGGGCCTCGCCGCAGCGCTCGACGCCCACGAGACGGTGCTCGTCGTCGACCGGCTGGGCCGGGAGTCCGACGGGGCATTGCGCTACCTCGACCGGGTGGCACGTCTGCTGCGCCGGAGCCGCGTCGTCGCGCTCACCACGATGCCCCTGCACCGACCCGACGGCTCGGGACCCGGCGGGTCCGGGCCGGGCTCCTCCGGAGCCGGCCATATCGAGCTGACCATGCGCGACCTGAGCGTCACCGCGGACGAGGCGCAGGCAACGGCGGCGTCGCTCGGCGTGCCCATCAGCGACACCCAGGCGCGCCTCCTGGTCACGGCTTCGGCGGGCTGGCCGGCCGTGGTCTACCCCGCACTGGCGGAACTCCGCCGTTCGAGCTCCACAGGCACCCCCGTCACGGACGGAGTCGTCTCGGCGATCACCGCCGCGCGCCGCGCCGCGTTCCTGCACGACACCCTGTCCGACGAGGCGATCGGCGTGCTGGTCGAGGCGAGCCTCGCCCCGCAGTTCACCTGGCACTCCCTGGAGGCGACCGGTCTGCTCGCCACGGTCCCGGACGTCTTCGTCGACCGGCTCGTGGACACCGGCGTCGTCCTCGACGACCCTGCCGCACCGGACGACGTGCTGGCCGTGGAGCCGAACATCCGTCGCGCGCTGCTCGACTACGCGCACGGCCGCGACGGCGACGACCTGCGTTCCCGGGCGGCGCAGGTCGCGCGGAGGAGGAGGCAGGCGCGCGACCCGCGCGGGGCGCTCCTGGTCGCACTCGAGTCCGGCGACGTCGGACTGATGCGCGACCTGCTGCGGGACATGTGGACCGAGATCGTGGACGGTCAGGATCCGGCACTGCACGAGGAACTCTGGAGCGCCGCCTCGACGATGCCGGCTCCGCATGTTCCCGCCGAACTGCGTGACCTGCTGTCCGCCACCCGCCGCACCCCCGGGCTGCGCGGTGCCGCGTGCCCGTCGGCCGGCCGGCGGCCCGGGCTCGAGCAGCCGAACGGGCCGGAGAAGCCGCTCGCCGCGTTCACCCGGATCGCGCGGCTCCGCCGAGCCGGCCGCCCCGACGACGCCCTGCGGCTGGCGCGCGGGCTGCTCGGCCCGGCCGACGGAGGTTCCGTCGTCGAACAGGTCCTCGTCGGCCTTCAGGCCGCGGTCACCGCCGCCGAGGCGGGCCTGCTTCACGACGCCCTGCGGTACGCGGAAACGGCTCATGACGGGGCGATCCGCTCCGGCGTGCTGCGGCTGGCCGCCGCGGCGGCGGAGCTGGCGGCGCTCGTCCACGCGCTCGATTCCAGTGTCCGCGCGGCGGCGAACTGGTCCGCCGAGGCGGACGGCCTGCCCGAGCCGCCCGCCTGGTGGCGGCACGCCGTCGGCGATCCGCCTGCTCTCGTCGCCGCGCTCGCGCACCTCGACAGGCTGGACGACGACCTGCCGGAGCACCTGCTGAGCGCGGCGCGGGAGGCCGCCGGGTCGGATCTCTGGTTCGCCGGGCTGCACGTCGAGGCGATGCTGGCCGTCCTGCGGCGGCAGGAGGAGCCCGCGGTGGACCACCTCCGCGACGCGCTCGCCCAGCACGGTCTGACGCCGTCCGAGACGGAGCCGGAAGCGGACCACATCCGCATTCCCCCGCTCCTGGCCCTCGATCTCGGCCGGCTCTATCTGGCGCTGGGACGGGGCACGAACGCCGCCGTGATCGCCGCCGCGATGGCCACGCGGGCTCCGGCGGGTGCCCTGCTCGACGGCCGGATCCGGCTCGCCCAGGGCCGGCCCCGCCAGGCGCTGCTGGCGGTCACCGGAGTCGGTCACCAGGGTTCGACCGACGGCGCACGCCTCGAGGCGCACCTCCTGGCGGCCGAGGCCCTCACCGCTCTCGGCCGGGGGCCCGACCTCGGGGACGACCACGGGGACCTCCACAGGGCCGGCGCGCTGCGCGAGCTGGCCCGCGCGGTCGCCCTGTCGGACCGGGTCGGCGGCGCTCTCCCCTACTGGAGCACCTCGCCGGAGGTCCTGCGGGCGGTGGCGCGCGACGCGTCCGAGCCCGTGCGGGAACGAATCGCCCAGGTGCTGAGCCGGCGAGGTGTGCCGGTCACGCCCGAGTTCGTCGTCGTCCCCGACCGGCAGCTCGTGGTGCTGCACCGGCTGGCCGACGGCCTGACCTCGGCCGAGGTCGCCGAGGCGTCCTTCGTCTCGCACAACACGGTCAAGACGCAGATCCGCGGGATCTACCAGCGGCTCGGAGTGCACAACCGGACGGCGGCACTCCAGCGCGCCCGGGAGCTGGGCCTGCTGGACCCGATCGTCCGCGCCCGGCTCCGGGCGTGCGTCCCGTCGTGATCGCGGTCATGCCGCCCCGGCACGAGGTCGTCCGGGTCGTCGAGTTCAATCGTCGGAACGAGGTTCCTCGTCGTCGGCATCGTCGCCGAGGTTGATGTCGATGCGGATGCCGCCGGGCCCGATCTCGAGATCGATGAGCGGGGGTGTCGGCGTCGGCTCCGGGGTCGGCGTGGGCTCCTCCGGCTCGGGGTCCGGCGTCGGCTCCGGTGCCGGTGGCGATGCCGGTGCCGTCGGCGGCGATGTCGAAGCCGCTGGCGGCGTCGGTGCGGGCATCGGCGCAGGCGTCGATGTGGACGTCGATGTGGATGTGGACGTGGAGGTAGAGGTTGCCGGCGGTGAGGTGGACGTCGGCGTGGGCGTCGATGTCGGCGTCGGCTCGGGCTCGGGCTCCGGCGGGGAAGCCGGCTCCGGGAGCGCGTCCGGGCGGGGCCCGGTGGGCACCTGGTCCACGTCGCCCGCCAGGCCCTCGACGCTGCTGACCGGCACGATGTCCGACGCCGCCACGCTCGACAGCGTGAAGAGACACACCACCATGACGGTGACACCGTGCATCGCCAGGCGCCGTACGTCGCGCGGCCGCCCCCACCACCACCGTCGGACCGTGGCGTGCGCATCGCGCAAACCCACCCTCGGCAGGCCCACCTTCGGCAGGACCGCTCGCGGCAGGCTCACCTTCGGCAGACCGACTCCCCGCGGTCCCGCGCCCGGCCGACCCACGCCTCGCAGTCCCGCACCCTGCGGTCCCACGCCGGGCAGACCGGCTCCCGGCGATCCCGCGCCCGGCGTCGTTCCCTCGGAACGCTCGCGCGAACCGTCTCGGTGCGACGCCGCGAGCGGCAGGCCCAGCGGGAGCAGCACGGCACGCATCCGTCGCTTGAGATCCCGCATCTGCTCGACGGCGGCCGTGCAGTACTCGCATGCCAGAACGTGCGCCTGAATGCGATGGTGCACGGGGACCGCCAGCGACTTCTCGACGTATCGCGCAAGGTGCGGGGCGTAGTCCTCACACCCGGGAGCCACCCGGTCCTGGTGAGCCTGGAGGTACTCGCGCCGGAGCCGCTCGCGGGCCCTGCGGGCGAGCGAGGAGGCCGCGTTCGGCGACACCCCCAGTAGTGGCCCGGCCTCCGCCGGCGGCAGATCGTGGACGTCCACGTACCAGAGCACCCGGCGCCAGCGCGCGGGAAGCGCGGCGAACGCCTGCCGCACCCGGTCGTCGTCGTCCGCCGTGACGAGCCCGTCGGTGTCGTGGTGCGGCCTGTCGACCGCCTCGGTCTCGGCGGGGACCGCGCGTTCCTGCGCGCGCAGGAACGCGATGGCGGTGTTTCGCACGATGGCCAGCAGGTACGAGCGGACGTTGCTCGCCGGGCCGCCCCCGCGACGCACGGCGGACAGGAAGGAGGTGAACGACTCGGCGACGACGTCGTCGACCGCGGATCCCTTCCCGACCACTCGCCGGGCGACACCGACGGCGGTGCGGTAGTAGCGCGCATAGAGTTCCGCGAACGCCTGGCCGTGACCGGCCCGAAGATCGGCGAGCAGCGCCTCGTCGGAAGCCTGCGTCGCAGTGTCGTCCCGCCACTGCGACGGGCTGGAACTGGTCACATCGACCATCTGCGGGCACCCCCTGGCACGTCGGTGGAGCTGTCCTGATTTGCGTAGGACACTACGGCCAGGGGTGGGCGACCGTCCAGGTCAGCAGGGTGATTCGGAGGGTGATCCACGGCCGGTCCTGCCGGACCCCTGGGCGGTGTCCGCGACCCGCACGTCGCGGGCGGTGTACATGACGACACCACGCATGATCTGCTCCTTCTCGTAGTCGACGGCGCCGCGCGACGGGGCGGACGCTCGACCTCCACCGTACGAACCAGCCCGCCCGACCTGAGAGGCCCTGCCAGTGTTCCCCAGCGCGATGAACACGACAGACTCCGAACCACGGTGGGCCCGAGTGGTGAGTGAGATATTCGCGCCCGCGTACACGGTTGCGGCCAGCGTGCTGGCGATCGGCCTGCTGTCGGCCGCTCCGTCGCAGGCATGGTGGCAGGTACCGCTGCTCGTCGCGCTGGCGGCAGGTGTGCCGTACCTCTTCATCTACGGGCTGGCGCGGCTCGGCGTCTGGGAGTCCCGGCATGTCCGCCCGCGCGTCCAGCGCTTGGTGGCGCTCGCAGGGCTGCTCGTCATCGAGGGGACGGCGCTGTTCGTCATGGCCGTCGTCGGGGCTCCTCCGCTGATGCTTCAGCTGATGGCGGCCTACCTGGTCGGAGTGCTGGCGCTGACGCTGGTGACGCCTGTCGTCCGCGCGAGCATCCACGTGGGCGTGTTCTCGGTGACGGCAGGGATCTCCGCTATGTTCTCCTGGCCGGTCGCGGCGGCGCTCGTGGCGCTCGGCGTGCTGGTCGGCGCCGCGCGTCTCGGGGTCAGGGACCACACGCCGATCGAGGTCGCCACGGGCCTGGTGGTGGGTTTCACAGCCGGGTTTGCCGCGGCTCGTCCGTTCGTTGGCTGAGGTGACCTCGGTGGGCTTGAAGACAAGGTGTGCGGCCGGGACCTGGGGGTAGGTCCCGGCCCGCCTCCCGCCAGTGGTCTGGGTAGCGAGCTCGCGGCCTGTGCGGGGCGGGGTGCGCCGGCCGCAAGACCCTCGGGTGCTCGTTCAGGCGCGGTCGGCTGGTGCGGTGACGGGTCGGCCGCTGGCGATGGCCTCAAGAATGGAGGCCGCTCCGTGTTGCTGGAGCGTGCCGGTCGTGGCGTCGGCGGCAGCGCGTACGACGTCCGGCGCTCCGCCCATGGCGATGCCGATCGCGGCCCACTTGAAGGCCGGGATGTCGTTGATCGAGTCGCCGATCGCGAGGGTGCGGCCGGGGTGCACGCCCAGACGTCGCCGCACTCGGTACAAGGCCGTCCCCTTCGAGAACAGGGACGGGCCGATGTCGATCCACGATTCGCCTGCCGGGGTCGCGGTCACGTCGAGGGTACGCAGGTGATCCAGCAGCGCGGGCGCGATGCCGGGTGCGTGCAGAACCAGGCGCGGGGTGATGGGAGGCAGGCGGTCGTGGGCGACGAGGGTCTGACGGCCGTTGAGCAGCCCAGGCTCGAACTCGCGGGTGACGTGATACCCGTAGCCGACCTCTTCGGCGGCGATCGCGGCCTCGGGCATGAACTGGCGCACCAGCGCGACCACCGGCGCCACGTCGAGAGTGGACTTGTCGGTGACCTCGTAGCCGCCCGGCGCGTTGGGCGCGAGGCGGGCGGTGACCGCGCCGGCGGAGGCCACGAGCCAACCCGAGGTCAGGCCGAGGCCGGCCGCGACCGGCAGCACCCCGACCAGGGATCTGCCGCTGGCCAGCACGACGTGATGCCCGGCGGCCACGACGTCCTGCACGGCGTCGGCCGTCACCGGCGGCACATCGATGGTGCCCTCGGGCAGCAAGGTCCCGTCGATGTCCAACGCCACCAGCATCGGACCGTCGGCCGAGCCTGGACCATCGATGTCGGCCAGGCCGCCGATCGCGGTAGCGGTGGAGGTGCAGGTGGTTCTCGTGTTATTCATGAGTGCGTCCTTGCTGCGTGGCGGGGCTGGAGTGAGTGGCGGCCGAGCGGGCCGGACAGGCGAGGCGCGCTCGTCGCCGTTCCGGGTTCGACGACGGGCGTGGCGGGCGCAGGCATGACGCCCAGGCCGTCTCTCGCGCCAGCGGCATCGGGGATGACGACGCAGGTCGCGCCAGCGGGTTCGAGCTGGTGAGCGAGACGGGCATGCGAGGTCGCAAGGGTGGTACCGGCGGGCACGATGACGAGCCGGGCCTCGTGCAGGCGCGCGGCGTCGAGGATCTGGCTGATCGTGAAGCCGTCCCAGCGGTCGGTCACGATCTGCGCGAGTGCGTACCCCTCGGCCCGCGCGAACGCAGTGACGACCTCACGCTGACGGTCGAGCATTGCTGGGGCGGATGCGGACACATAGCCGACCGCGACCGGGCGCGGGGCGGGGTCGGTCAGCGGGACCACAGGATCACGGCCCGCCACACCAGGACGACGCCGATGGCCGTGTACACGACCATCCACACCGTCAGCTCGTTCACGATGTCGTCCATGGCCTTCCCCTCTCACCGAGCAAGCTGTCAACCCGTATTAACTCGACCACTTATTGGGTATGACTTACGACACCATGGTGAACTGAGAGTGTCAACCCCTATGAACACATCGAGTTGCCGGGAGATGACAGCCTCGTCCATCCCGGGTTGACACGGGTAGGCTGGTGAAGTCCCTATTGACTGGTGGAGGGCTGATGCTGGACATCGCGTCCGTTGCTGAGATCAGCGATCCCGAGGAACGGGCCAAGGCCGTCTCGGCGCTGATCGACGAGACCCAGGCGGTGGCGCAGGAACTGGCACGGCTGCGGCGTGAAGCGCTGATCGAACTGCTTGAGGCGGGCAGGACGCAGTCCCAGCTGGCCGAACTGCTGGGCATTTCCCGCTCGCGCGTCTCGATGATGCTGTCAGCCGGTTCCCGGCCCGAGCGTGCGTTCTTCGGCACCGGACAGCTGACGTTCGCGATCGGCGCCAAGCAGGAGATCGGGCGCAGCGACCCGAGCAACATGCTCTCCGCGGAAACCCTCGGCGCGCACGAAGTGCTGGCCGCAGCCGCGAAAGCCAGTGGCCTGGACTCCGAGCGTGAACTGGTCCCGCCGCCGGGCATGGTGGACCTGAACCGCCCGAACCTCGTGGTGCTGACCAGCCCGAGGCTGCTGCCGTTCGTCGGGCAGGTGATGGGCGCCGACCCGCACCTACGGTTCGCCAACGACCAGGACGGCTGGTACCTGATCGACCTGACGACGGGCACCGAGTACCGATCACCTCGCGACAGCGGACAGGCCACCGACTACGCCTACCTCGGCAGGCTGCCCCGGCCCGACGGCAAGGGCACCTTCCTGTACATCGCCGGCATCCACGCCCAGGGCACCCTCGGAGCCGCACAGTTCGTGGCCGACAACCTCAAAGAGCTCTACAAGGAACTCAAGACCAGGCGCTTCTCCACCATCATCGCCAGCACGTTCGAACCCGACGGTGACCGCAAGATCACCTCACACGAACGCATCACGCCCCTGTACCGGCCCGACGGCTCCTGACATGCACGCGCAGATCGCCACCCAGCCCGGATCCCCCGACACCGCCAACGAGGACAGCACCGCCGTCGGCGACAACACGCTCGTACTACTCGATGGCGCTACCGAGAGAACCGACAGCGGCTGCGTTCACGGCGTCGCCTGGTTCGCCCAGCACCTGGCCGAGGCCATCAAGAAGCACGCCGACATCGGCCCCGAAGGCGCGCTGGCCGAAGCGATCGCCCGAACCGCCGACCTCCACCGCGACACCTGCGACCTGACCCATCCCGGCACTCCGTCGGCCGCCGTCGCGATCATCCACATCGACGCTGACGCACTGCACTACCTCGTCCTGGGCGACGTCACCGTCGTCATCGACACCACCACCGGCCTGGAGATCATCAGCGACCAGCGCATCAGCCACACCGCCAGCACCGAACGCGCCGCCGCCGACGCCCTGCCCGACAACCACCCGGCCAAGCCCCAAGCCCTCGTGCGCATGAAGCACGCCGAACTCGCAGCCCGCAACACCCCCGGCGGCTACTGGATCGCCGCCACCGAACCCGATGCGGCACAGCACGCCCTCACCGGCCACATCCCCCTGGCCCAGGTACGACGCGCCGCCGCCCTCACCGACGGCGCCGCACGAGCTGTCGACCCCTTCAAGCTCCACGACTGGCCCGACATCCTGACCCTCCTCGAAGAATCAGGGCCAGCCGAGCTGATCCACCAGGTCAGAGCAACCGAAGCCCTGGACCCCCAAGCGACCCGATGGCCCCGCAACAAGATCTCCGACGACGCCACCGCCGCCTACCTCCCACTGGACCAGCCCAAAGACCGGCCAGGACCCGGTCTACATCGTCACCAGGACCGCGGTCACCCATGACGGCACACCCGTCGAGGTCAACATCATGACCGCCGACGCGTCCGCCTACGTCCTGCGCTACGACTTCGACGCCTGATCGTCCGCCTGGACCGCTGAGGCCGGCACGACCACGACGCCGCTTCCGCCATCGACCGGCACGCCCAGATCCACCGTCGCCCTCTCCGGCCCCGAGCCCACCAGGAGACCCGACCGCCCCGCGAACCGGCCCGTGGTGATGCGCACCCGGACCCGCGTGGCGTCCGCCTCTGCCCCGGTCGTCATGCCTGCCGCTCCCGGAGCTGCTCCACCCACTCGCCGCCTCCGTGCTGCCAGCACAACGCCTCGCCCAGTTCGGCGATCTGGTCGCAGCCACGCATGCAGCACGCAGATTCGCTCACGTGACGGATCGGGAGCGAGGCGTCGCCAGCGGCGGTTGTCATGTCCACGAGCGTCCCATCACCGGGCGTGTGGTGGTGTCCAATTGCGCGCATAGGCGCAAACTGCAATACATCTCTTGGCCGTTCGAGGACAATTGCCACGAGCCTTCCGTCCTGGAAGACTCTGAATGCCAGCAGGACCAACCCATGGAGGACCGATGGAGATCGAGTTCATGTGGAAGGACACCAACTCTGGCGGTGGCGGGTGCCCCGCGCTGTACAAGGCCGACGGTGGCTACGTCGTCCAGGGCGTCAAGCTCGATGACGCGACCCGCGCTCAGTTGCGCCAACTCGCGGACGGCGAGGATGGTGTGTTCGTGCCCGCGAACGTGCTCGACCGTCTGCGAGGTGCCCTCTGAGCGCCCGCCGCATCGACTGGGACGAGTTCGGGAGCCTGCTCGCCGGCATCGAGTCGACCGCGTACCGGCTGGAGCAGCAGCCCGCCTACGCGATGGACTACGAAGCCGACCATCTGGCCGCGTTCCTCGCGGGTGACGAGCAGCCTCCCACGCAGGTGCCCAGCCTGGCGGCTTGGTTCGACCAGATCCGCGACCTGACCGGACGCGGGCGCCGGTTCGAGCGGGTACGGATCCATCAGGACCCGCCCACGGACTACCAGCGGTGGGTCCGTTGGGTGGGCAAGTGGAACGAGGACACCGGGGAGGTCATGCACTACATCACCCCGGAGCAGGCACGCGCTGCCGATCTCCTGCCCGCTGTGGGCCCCGATGACTGGTGGCTGCTGGACGACGTCCGTCTGCTCCGCATGACATATCCGACCCCGGGAGTCGCCACGAACTACCTCGTGACCGATCCCGCCGAGATCGACAAGGCGCGCACGTGGTGGCGTCTCGCGCTGCGCGCCGCAGGACAGGAATGAGCTCACCGCAACACCCGGATCACCTGCTCACGCTGGGCCGCAAGCTGCGCGCCCTGCGTGAGCAGGCCGGTCTGCAAGGCAAGGAACTCGCCGAGCGACTCGGCTGGCAGCAGTCCAAGGTCTCCCGCATCGAACTCGCCCGACAGAACGCCTCACCGGCCGACATCACCGCATGGGTCGCGGCGACCGATGGCACACCAGCGGACCGCAGCTCTCTGCTCGGCCTGCTCGACCAAGCCCGCGAGGACCAACACACCTTCCGGCAAAGGACCCACCGTGGACAGAGCCCGGTACAGGCCGGCTACAACGCGCTCGTCGAGCGATCCACCCTGATCCGCGAGTTCCACACCGCCATCGTTCCCGGCATGCTCCAGACCCCGGACTACGCCCGAGCCGTGCTGACCTCGGTCTCTCGCCTCAACGACGTCCCGGTACCCGATATCGACGACGCCGTCGCCACCCGCATGGCCCGCCAGAAATTCCTGTACGAACCCGGCCGCCGGTTCGAGTTCGTCATCGCCGAACCCGTGCTGCGCTGGGGATTGGTCGAACCCGGCGTCATGCGTGCCCAGATCGACCGCCTCCAGTCCGCCATCGGCCTACCCACCACCCGCCTGAGCATCCTGCCGCTCGGAACCCGCATCGAATACATGCCCCTGCACATGTTCGAGATGTTCGACGACCTCGTCTGCGTCGAGACCACCTCCCGCGAACACCGCCACACCGGCCCCGAAGCCCAGACCTACATCACCGTCTTCGAGTCCATGCAAGCCGCCGCCCTCACCGGCAACGACGCCCGCCACCTCCTACTACGCATCGCCGACGAACTCGCGTGACGGCATCTCGACATGCCCGACATCGAACTCCAGTCCCTGAACTGACCCACTCTCCCCACTCATGATGTCCAGGTACGTGGACACCGTCGCGATGTCCACGTACGTGGACGTTCACCAGCGCATGCCGTGGCAGGTCGTCCGGGCCAGGAGCGGCCCGGCGAGCCACGGGGTTCGCCGGGCCGCTCACGGTCGCCGGTCGCTCCTGCCCATCGGGCCGAAGCGCCGTCGGAGTTCCCGCGCCGTCAGAACCGCCCGCGCCGTCGGAGTTCGTGCCGCACGACACGGACGTGCGCGTTGTGGACGTGCCGCTCCAGCTGCGCCACGGCCTGCGCATACCGGGCCTCGACCTGTTCGTCGGTGAAGCCGAGGCCGCACGGGTACGGCTCCTCGTGGCCGCACTTCTGACAGGTCGGGTTCGGGTAGGGCGTCTTCCGGGTCCCGTTGACCTCGTGTTTCGCGAATCCGGGGGACGGCTCCCCCGAGCCCGTCACGCCGACGAAGCCCTCCCGTACGAGGTTGAACGACTGGGCGATCACGATGCCGAGCACGACCACGAGCACTCCGGCGATGGCCGCCGCCGTCCAGTCGTCGTTGCCGGCGTCGACCTCGTTCGCCCCGACCGTGACCAGCACGATCCCCGCCGGGATCAGGAGCAGGCCCGCCAGGGCGAACCATCCGTAGTTCCGCCGCCGGCGCTCCGAGTCCGCGGCGGAGTGCACGCGGTAGACCAGCGACTTCTTGCAGACCGCGCAGGTGACCTCGACCCGCCTCGGGGCCTCGCCGTCGGCGGGCCGGGGGACCGACCACCCCACGCCGTTCCGGTACTCCCACGAGGCCGTGTGCCCGAGCGCGTTGTTGTACCCGGGCCTGCCCCAGAAGTTCATGCGGTGCAGGACCGCGTACTCGTCGTCCGGCCGGAAAGTGACAGTCATACGTTTCCCCTCGTCGCGGTCATCTGCCTGCCTGACCCGGCGATTATTCCGATACCGACACTCAAGCGATACCCCTGGAACCGGGATGTCCGCGAGCGACGGTCAGGACCGCCGTCGTGCCGCCGCCTGCGGGAGGGATTCCTCCAGGCCCGCGATGAGCGTCCGGGCGTCGTGCGACCCCTGGTTGCGGATGCCGTTGAGGAAGAACGTCGGCGTCCCCTGGGCGCCGCTCGCCCGGGCGCTCTCGGCGTGGGCCCGCACCCGGTCGGCCAGCGTCTCGTCGGCCAGGTCCGCGTCGAACCGCTCGAGGTCCAGGCCGAGGTCGACGGCGTAGCCGCGCAGGTGCTCGGGTTCGAGCCGGGCCTGGTTGGCGAAGAGGACGTCGTGCATCTCCCAGAACGCCCCCTGCCGGTGCGCGGCCTCCGCCGCGAGCGCCGCGCCGAACGCCTGGGGGTGGACGTCCTCGAGGGGGAGGTGGCGGACGACGTACCGGATCTGGTCGCCGAAGTGGTCGGCGAGGTCTTTCCCCATCCCGGTGGCGCGTGCGCAGAAGGGGCACTGGAAGTCGAGGTATTCCACGACGGTGTAGGGCGCTCCGGCGGCTCCGCGCAGGTGGTCGCGTTCGACGTCGACGTCGGGCGTGAGGGTGACGGGCAGGTCGGCACTGTGCTCGCCGAAGCGCACGCGGGCGATGCGGAAGGCGAGCGCGCCGACGAGCGTGGCGAGGACCATGGCGACGAGTACGCCGATGGCGGCGGCCTGGGCGTCGGCTTCGTCGTCGAAGGCGAGGTCGGCGATGAGGAGGGAGACGGTGAAGCCGATGCCGGAGAGGGCCGCGCCTCCGACGACGCTGCCGGGGCCGACGCCGTCGGGCAGCTTCCCGAGGCCGGCGCGGACGGCGGCCCAGGCCCCGAGGCTGATGCCGGCGAGTTTGCCGATGACGAGTCCGGCGACGACTCCCCAGAGGACGGCGGAGCCGAAGGCTTCGCCGAGTGCGCCGCCGCGCAGGTCGATCCCGGCGTTGGCGAAGGCGAAGACGGGGACGACGACGAGGGACACGGGGGCGCGCAGTTGCTCGTGGAGGCGGTGGTTGACGGAGATGGATCGGGCGAGTCCGAGGCCGACGTCGCGGGCGACGCCGGCGTTGGGCGATTGCCAGTAGGTCCGGAACAGGTGCTTGGCGCGGATGACGTCCTCGCGCACGGGGGTGGCGGCGGGGACGAGGAGGCCGGCGAGCATGCCGGCGAGGGAGGGGTGGACTCCGGCCTGAACGGTCGCGCCCCAGAGGACGACGACGACCAGGACGTAGGGGGTGCTGCGCCATTCGCGGGCCCGGCCGAGGAGCCACAGGGCGAGGAGGCAGGCGGCGGCGAGTGCGAGGGGGGCGAGCCGGACGTCGTCGGAGTAGACGATGCCGATGACGGTGACGGCGATGAAGTCGTCGACGACGGAGAGGGTGAGCAGGAAGATGCGCAGCTGGTTGGACATCGCGGGGCCGACGAGCGCGAGGACGCCGAGGAGGAAGGCGGTGTCGGTGCCGATGACGACGCCCCAGCCCGCGGGGGCGTCGCGGCCGGCGATCGCGAGGTAGATGCCCGCGGGTGCGAGGACCCCGAGGGCTCCGGCGACGAGCGGGACGAGGCGGCGGTTGCGCTGGCGCAGGGCCCCGACGGCGAGTTCCTGGCGTACCTCGAGTCCGACGACGAAGAAGAACAGGACCATGAGGCCGTCGTTGACCCAGTGGTGCAGGTCCATGTCGAAGCGCAGGTCACCGGCGTCGACGTGGACCGGGAGCTCCCAGAGGTGCTGGTAGGCGTCGGAGAAGGGCGAGTTGGCCCAGGCCAGCGCCACGACGACGACGCCGACGCCGACGAGCAGTAGCGCGCTGCCCACCTCGGTGCGGAGCCAGTCGAGGGTGCGACGGGTCCACCGCGGCTTGCGCTCGTCCATACGGCGAGAGTATGCGGGGCGGGACCACGGCGCCGCGCCGTGGTCCCGCCCGTCAGACGCGTGGGTCCGAGGTCGGAGGTCGCGCGGGTGGGCGCTGCCTCATACTCGCCGTTCACTCGCCGTCGGTCGTCACGTCGGTGCCCTCGATCTCGCGGTCCCCGAGGGGCTGGGTGGGACGCGCGTTGTGGTCCTCGGCGTCGGTCAGGACCTCGAGCTGCTCGGGCGAGAGCGTGATCCGCTCCTCGAGCACGAGCCAGTGCACGCCCTCCGTGCACGGCGGGGTGGTCAGGCTGCCTCCGTAGGAGTAGGCGGAGGAGTCGTCGAGGAGGATCGTCGACAGGTCGAGTGCCGTCTCGGTCCCCTCGTCGTCGGTGTCGGCCTCCTCGTCCGTGTCGGTCTCGTCACCGGCGTTGACCGCGTCGATGAACGGCTGCATGGCGGGGGTCGCCTCGCCCTCTTCCGCCATCAGGCCGAGGACGAGCACGCCGCCGTCCTCGCTCTGGTGCACGAAGTGGAACTCGACGTCGGCCGGGTCGCCCTCGACGGTGTGCTCGGACGGAACGTGGTAGTGCATCTGGACCAGGTGGTACTCCTCGTCGTCGTAGGTGAGGCTCGTGCCGTCGCCCTCACCGACGGTGAGCTGGAACGTGTGTCCCGTGTCGGCGACCACGCCCTCGGTGTCCTCGATCTCGAGGTGAATCTCGTCGTCGGAGTCCGGTGCTTCGGCCGGCAGGTCGACCGGGGACTGGCGGGAGCCGTCGGCGCACAGCGCGAAGGCGTCGTCGAGCTCGCCCCAGTGGGCGGGGTCGTGGTCGCCGTCGCCGTAGGCCCAGTGCACGTCCTCCTGGCCGTGCGCCGGCTGCTCGGTGTCCTCCGCCGGCGGCGAGGTGACCGGGTTGGTGCTGCAGCTCGTCAGGCCGGCGACGGTGAAGAGCAGAACGACGGGGACGACGGTGCGCGTGCGCAGGGACATGGGTATCCGTTCTCGAAGGTGACAGGAGGCCGGGCCGACACCCGGCCGCCTGGTGTACATCGTGGCAAAAGTGCCACATGCGCAGTATTACCAGACTTCGGGCGGCAGAACCGCATCCTGATTTTCACCCGGTTCTCGAAGTGGTGTGACATCCGGGCGTGTCGTGCGTCTGAGGTGCATGACAACCAACCTGATGGACATCGCTTCCTGGGCCGCCCACCGTCGCGCCGTCGTGCACACGGTCAGGCGCCGCGTGCCGTTCGTCGACCCCGAGGTCGCCGCGAGCCGCGGGCTCGCGACGCTGTGCGCACGCATCGTGGCCGACGGCGCCGTGGACCGGCCCGCCGACGTCTGGTGCGAGGCCGCCGTGGACGCCGCACTGGCCATGCTGCGCGAGACGATCATCGCCGCCGCGCGAGAGGTACGCCCGGCCACGGCAGACGACATGCCCGGCGCCGACGCATGAGGATCGCGCGGGAGGTGGCGGCGCGCGAGCTGGCGGCGCGGCAACGCGCCTACCTGCGCGAACTCTCGATTGCGTCCAACGCACGATCGCGGCGCCGCGCGATGCGGGCGGCGCGTCAACAGGCGGGCGGCCGCGCTCCTTGATAAACCCCTGTCGACGGGCATTATGGAATGCACGAGAACAGGAACGAACCATGACGACCGCCCCAGAGTTGTCCCTGTCCGGCACCGACGTTCCCGCCGGACTCCGCTACGAGGTGCCGCTTGATCCACGTCCGATCGTCATCGAGAAGGCGCCCCAGCTGCAGCCGGTGCTCGCACGGGCGAGCGCGGGTGGATTCTTCGAGAAGGCCCGCGAGGGCCGCCGAGTCGGCGAGGCGCGCAACAGGCTGCACCGCGCCGCGATCGCCTACGCCATGTCCGCACGCCCCGTCGAGCGTGACGACCTCGCGTCCATGCTGACCGGGGCCGCCCAGCAGTGGTCCCACACGCTGTCAGACACCGGTCACCACGTGCCGCAGCCCGCACCGGACCCCCGCCTGACCACCTCGCTCGCGCTGCTGGAACGCGTCGCGACCGTGACGGAGCACGTCGTCCGGACCCGCCGGACCACGCTGCTCAAGCCACTCCTCGCAGACATCAGGGACGTGCTCCCGTAGCGAGTTGCGCCAGGGTGCCGTCCACGACGTTCATGTCGACGTACGGCTCCGCCCCGGAGTCGGTGCCGACGCCCTCCAGCCGGTCGCGGTGCGAGTACTGCCAGATCGTCCAGTCCCGCCCGTCCGAGAGGCGGGGCGGCAGCACGACGCCGCGGATCCACACCGGGTTGTCGGGGTAGCGTCCGGCGAGGTAGGCGTCGTACGCCTCGGTCGTGGTGTAGATGGTCGCGGGGTGCCCGTAGTGCTCTTCGATCTCGGCGAGCAGCGGGTCGAGGATCGCGCGGACGTCGTCGGCCGGCGGCAGGTCGCCCATGTACTCGCCGTACGGTTCCAGGTCGACGACGGGCGCCAGCGCGTCCGGCTCCGGGGGAACCGTGTCCACGAGGTTCGCCGCCTGGTCCTCCCCCGGGCTCTCGAAGCTCATGAAGTGGTAGGCACCGGCCGGCAGGCCGGCGTCCCGCGCGCCGACCCAGTTCTCGGCGAAGCGAGCGTCGACGTGGCCCGACCCCTCCGTGGCCTTGATGTAGGCGAAGTCGACATCCTGCCCGGCGACCCGCTCCCAGTCGATCGTTCCGTTGTGGTGCGAGACGTCGATACCACGCACGTCGTACCCGGCGGCGAACAGGCGGTTGGGCCAGAGCACGCCCCGGAACACGAGGATCGCGAGGACCGCGAGGACGACGCCCGAGGCCAGGGCTGCGATCAGGGCACGGCCGGCCCATGTCCGCCGCCGTCGGACATGGGCGCTGGAAGATGACGTTTCTGACTCCTCGTGCATACCGGAAACCTATCTTCGCGACACGCCGGAAAGTGACACGGGTGCGACGTCCAACGCCTTGTGTCGCGGTGAGACTCGCCTGGAATGTCCGGACCGACCTGCGTGTCGATCACGGTCGAAAAGTTACAGGGCCGACCTTGTCAAGTTATTCCGCGTCACCACATGCCTGGTCGAGACAAGCACGATTTCTTCACCTAGCGTCAAGTCCGTTGCGTCATAGGACGACGCAGCCACGGGTAGCCGTAGTGAGCTGTACGCGGCGCCCGGAGACCCTAGGTGCGATTCGGAGAACCACTGGTGAGTACCAACGTCAGGTGCGGTCGACACCGCGCCGACCACACTCCCAATACCCCGCTTACTGCACTGTCGAAGACCGCGGCGGACGCCGCCCGCAAGGGCGCGCTCGTCGCAGCGACATCGGGGATCATCGCGACGACGCTGTCGAGCACGGCGGCCGCGACTCCTGAGGGCAACGCCCGCTACGAGCGCGTCACGGGACTCGACCTCGAGGCCCTGAACGCCGCGCGTACCCACATCGACACGGCGCCGGCAGTGAGGGTGGCGCCCGATGCACGTCTCGACGTCACGACCCCCGTGGTCAAGGTGAAGCCGGCACCGGAGCCGGAGCCGGAGCCCGAGCCGGAGCCGGCCGGGACGGAGGCGGCTGTCCCAGCGGGGGACGGATCGATCGGCGCGCGTGCCGTGTCGATCGCCATGCAGTTCGTCGGCACGCCGTACGTCTACGGGGGCGAGTCCCCGGGCGGCTTCGACTGCTCCGGGCTCGTCAAGTACGCCTTCGCGCAGGTCGGCGTCTCGCTCCCGCACTCGTCGTCGGCCCTGCGCGGCTCGGGCACGGTCGTGTCCGCGGCTGCGGCACGGCCGGGCGACCTCGTCTGGACACCCGGCCACATCGCCATCTACGCCGGCAACGGCATGGTGGTCGAGGCCATCAGCTACGGCACCCCGCTGAGCTACCGCGCCATGTGGCAGGCCAACCCGACCTTCGTCCGGGTGGTCTGACGCGACGAAGCGCGTAGGCCGGAGAGGAAACGCGCAGCGCAGAGACGGTGCGCCGAGTGGGAGCCGAGGTGACGGGCCGTATGGCCGGCCCGTCACCTCGGCGCGAAGGCACGAAGCTCGTCGAAGTCCTCCTCGTCGTCGTCCGCCCCCCGGGTCAGCCGTAGCCCGGCGACCGCGACACCGAGCAGCAGGCCCACCACCCAGCCACCGAGATCGTGCCCGTCGGCGGAGAACGTCGTCCGGTGCAGGGGATCCCAGGCGGCGTCCAGAACCACGGGGATCGACAGCGGCGCCGCCCCGGGTACGAAGTACCCGCTCACGGCGTCGAGCACGGGTCCGGCGGCCTGGAGCACCCACACGAGCCCGGCCGCGGGCAGCCAGCCGAGCATCTGCAACGGGTTGCGGTCCACACCGAGCCCGAGCGCGATGCCGAGCGCCACCGCGAAGATCCACCAGGTCCCCTGCGGGACGGCCGAGTGCCCGGGCAGCAGCCCCCACAACCATCCGTCGGCGAGCACGACCGGCAGAGCGAACGCCGCCGCGCGCACCGGAGCCGGGGCCAGCGCGGCCAGCAGACCGAGCACCAGGCCCAGGACCGTCCCGCACACGGCGATGGCCAGCAGGGCGTCGGCCTTGGCCTCGTCGGCCCCGTCGGCCGCATTGACCTGCCACCAGGCGCCCCCGCCCGCGGCGGCGAGCGCCAGCAACGTCCCGCACACAGCGGCCACGGCCCCGCCTCCGCGGTGCCGCGCGAGCCGCGCGCTCGCCCCGGCCAGCACCCCTCCGATGACGCTCATCGTGACCAGGGAGGCGACGGCATCCTCGGCCGCGAGCGGTATCGGCGTGAACGCGTCGATCTCTTCGAGCGAGGCCGACTGGATGCCGAGGGCCTGGGACACCTCGTGCAGGATCCATGGCAGGAAGCCGACGGCCCACCAGAGGACGGCGCTGATCGGCAGGATCCACCATCCGGAGACCCGTGCGGGGAGGTCGTTCGACGTGAGCGTTGCGGTCACCGTGTCGGTCGCGCCGTTGGACATGGCGCGCACCGTAGCGGAACCGGCGTGACAGGTGTCGCCGAACCGGGTGAAATTTCCGGCAAAAATGGCCATCCTGCGCCGATTCCCACTCTGCGTGACACGTTCGTGACTTTTCCGCCGAAGGTGTGTACCTTGAGTCACGCTTCGCCTGAACGGGTGAAGTCACGAGGCGGACGCCGAGCCCTGCCACCGCATCGTGACCCAGGATGACCATGGCAGGGACGGGGGAACCATCTCCGGACGGTGGACCGGCGGAACTCGCAGGAGTTCCGAAGGGCCGACGTCCTAGGGGTGAAGCCGAGCAGGACCCCCACATCTGCTCGGCCGGGTGAGCATCTCCCACCCGAACCCGACAGCTCACTTCGTAGGCGGGTACAGGAGAACAACGGTGACCAACGCCACCCAGCGCGGACGCCATCGCGCGGACCGCAAGGCCACAACCCCCCTCACGATCATTGCCCGCACCGCCTCCGAGAACGCGAGCACGGCCGCTCGCCGCGGTGCCCTGGCCGTCGCCGCCGGCGGTGTCCTGGTCTCGACCTTCGCCACGACCTCCCACGCCGCCCCGGCATCCAGCGACGTCAAGACCTCCGCGAAGATGGACGGCCTGAACCTGGACGCGCTCAAGGAGACCGCCGGCCAGGCGGTCGGTCAGGCCGGGATGGTCTCGGTCGGACACAACGTCAAGCTCGACGTGGAGGGTGCCACCGTCACCGCCGACGGCAGCACCAAGGTCGAGGGACTCGTCGAGGTGACCCCGGCGCCCGAGCCCCCGCCCACGCCGCTCAACATCCAGATCACGAACACGGCCTACAACTACCTCTCGGGTGCGTACGTCTGGGGCGGTTCCACCCCCGGCGCCTTCGACTGCTCGGGCTTCATCCAGTACGTGTACGGCCTGTACGGCATCCCGCTGCCGCACTCCTCCTCGGCGATGCTCAACTCCGGCTACCAGGTCTACGACCCGCAGCCCGGCGACATCGTCTGGAGCCCCGGGCACGTGGCCCTGTACGCGGGCAACGGGATGGTCATGGAGTGGTACCAGACCGGGCTTCCCGGCCGCTACACCGAGATGTGGCAGAACAACCCCGTCTTCATCCGCGTCATCTGACACCTGTGGCCTGACGCGGTCGCGTCCGGCACGCATACTGCATCGCGAGCGCCGCGGCGCCGTCGGCTCCTCTGCCTGACGGTCCGCGGCGCTCGTCGTCGTCCCGTGTTCACCGGCGTCCCGCATCGGCATCGCCCGGCATCCGGTGGACGACGGCGGCACGCCGGGTCGGTCGTCCACCTGCCGTCGGCCGCGACTAGAGTCGTGACTCGTGCGATACAGCGAGTCCCGCCCCTCGCGGGAAGTGAGCAGCGCCGCGGCGCTCCGTCGTCGTCCCGGGCAGATGGTCACGCTCGGCTTCCTGGCCACCATCGCCGTCGGGACGCTGCTGCTCTCGCTGCCGATCGCCGCCGAGGGTGAGCGCGCGACGTTCGTCGAGGCACTGTTCACGGCGACGTCGGCGACGTGCGTGACGGGGCTGATCGTCACCGATACGCCGGTGTTCTGGTCCGGCTTCGGCGAGGCCGTGATCGCCGTGCTCATCCAGATCGGCGGGCTCGGCGTGATGACCCTGGCCTCCCTGCTCGGCATCCTGCTGACGCGCAGACTGGACCTGAGTTCGCGTCTCGTGGCGGCCGCGTCGACCCGGAGCGTCGGCCTCGGCGACGTGCGGGGTGTGCTCACGCGGGTCATCAAGATCGCGCTCGTCGTGGAGGGTGTGTGCGCTGCCGTCCTCGTCATGCGATTCCTCGTCACCTACGACATGCCGCTCGGAACGGCCGTGTGGCAGGGCGTCTTCCACGCGGTCTCCGCCTACAACAACGCCGGGTTCTCTCTGTTCAGCGACTCGCTCATCGGCTTCGTCGGTGATCCGTGGGTCAACCTCCCGATCAGCTTCGCCGTGGTCCTGGGTGGCATCGGCCTTCCCGTGATCGTCGAGGTGATGCGCGCGCTGCGAGCCCGCCGCCGGCCCCGCCGCTGGAGCACGCACTCCCGGATCACCCTGTGGATGACGGGCGTCCTGCTCGTCGGCGCGACGCTGTTCTTCCTGGTCACGGAGTGGGACAACCCGGGGACGATGGGCCCGCTCAACGCCGGGGAGAAGATCCTGTCGGCGTTCACGCAGGCCGTGATGCCGCGCACCGCCGGGTTCAACTCCCTGGACACCTCGCAGATGCACCACGAGACCTGGCTCGGCACGATCATCCTGATGTTCATCGGCGCAGGGTCTGCGGGCACGGCGGGTGGCATCAAGGTCACCACCTTCGCGGTGCTCGGCATCGTCATCTGGTCCGAGCTACGGGGCGAGCCCGACGTCAACGTCTTCGACCGGCGGATCGCGCTCGGCACGCAGCGCCAAGCCCTCACGGTGGCGCTGCTCGGGGTCGCGATCATCGTCGTGCCGACCCTGTGGATCACCGCGACGACGCCGAACATCAGCGTGGCCGAGATCCTGTTCGAGGTCACCTCGGCGTTCACCACGACAGGTCTGTCCACCGGGATCACCGCCGATCTCGCCTGGTTCAACCAGCTCGCGCTGGTCCCGTTGATGTTCATCGGCCGCCTCGGGCCGATCACGCTGGGTACCGCACTCGCGCTGCGCAGTCGGCAACGGCTCTACCGCAGGCCCGAGAGCGCCCCGATCATCGGCTGACGCCAGGCCCCGTCCGGCCTCCGCCACCCGTCAGGTGGCTCCGTCCCGCGCCGCCGAGCAGTCGCTTGTGCCTGCATCGGTGCGATGGAAACGAACCAACCGACTGTTCGGCGAGGACGCCTACCGCGGACGTCACGGCCAGTCGCAGTAGTCCGCGATGTACTCGAAGAGGTCGCGCTTCGCGGCGTCGGGCATCGGGACGTAGACGACGGGCTGCGCCGCGCCGGCCACCGTCGCGTGCACGGGGAGGAATGTGCCGCGCTTGTCCTCGGACACGGCGTGGTGGTCGCAGCGCGTGGGCACGAGGGCCAGCTCGAGGACGCCGTCGTCCTGACCCGCCAGGGCTCGGCCCGTCCACGCCTCGCCGTCGGCCGGGTCGATGAGGGTCGAGCCGTCGATCCGGGTGATCCGGACGTCAGGACCGCCGTCGACCGGTCGGACGGTCAGGGTGAGGACCGCGACGGTCTCGCCGGCGCGGCGCTCGGTGCGCACGCCGGCGCCCTGGGTGAGCGTGACGCCGGAGGCGACCGCGGCGGCGGCGCAGTCCTGCGCCAGGTTGCGGGCCAGGTGGCCGCCGTCGTCGGAGATCGGCACCTCGACGGTGGTCGGCTCGCCGTGGTCGCCGCGACTGCCGAGCGCGACGGTCACCGCGGCACGCAGTCCGGAGCCGACGACGGCGTCCTCGGCCGGGTCGTGCGGGCACGTGGGCTCGCCGAGCTGGACGTAGATGCCCCGCCGCCCACCGACGGCCAGGGTCTCGGGACGGAACGGTCGCGCGTCGGTCTCGGTCGACGGGCCGAAGCTGTCGCTCTCCAGCACGCCGCCGAGCAGGACGAGGTCGGTGTCGGACGTGTTGGCCACCTCGATCTCGACCACGCGATCCGCGTAGTCGAGGCGCGCCTGCCGCAGCGTGACGGTGAGGTCCGCGGCGACGTCGTCGGGCACGGAGCCTGGCCGGTCGGTGTTCCCGCCGCCGGCGGCTGTGCAGCCGGTCAGGAGAACGACCGTGGCGAGCGCGGACACGGTGAGGGCCCGGACCCTCGGTACGCACTGTGACATGCGCACCAACCTAGGCCCGGGCCCTCGCCCGTGTCAGTGGTTCTCGCTGACAGCAGCCGTCAGGCCTTCTTCCGGTTGAAGATCATCTCGAACACGCCGATGACGATCAGGGCGCCGATGACCGAGAACAGCCAGGACTGCCACGACCAGAACTGGTCGAACGAGATGTTGAAGATCAGGCCGCCCAGCCAGCCGCCGAGCATGGCGCCCAGGACACCGAGCAGCAGGGTCAGCCAGAAGCCGCCCTTCTGCTTGCCCGGCAGGATGATGCGCGCGATGATGCCGGCCAGCAGACCGAGGATGAGGAAGGGAATGAAACCCATGGTGATGGTCCTCCAGTGAGAGTGGGTGTTGCGGCACCTACCTTGGCACTGAACCGCCGCTTTCGCCCACTGTGTACGGCGATTCGTTGCATGAGGCACAAATCTCACCATGGCCGGTCATGCCGGACGCCTCCGGAACGCTAGGCTGCGCGTGGCCAACGGACCGATGACCGGCAGAGAAGCGGAGTGAGACAGGTGCAGGCGATTCGCGGACACGTGCGGAACCTTGTCGAGGCGACGTGGTTCACCCGCGGGATCCTCGTGGTGATCATCGCCAACGCGGTCGTGCTCGGCCTGGAGACCTCGATCGCGGACGAGGGGATCGACGCGGCGCTCCGCGTCGTGGACCACGTGATGCTGTGGATCTTCGTCACCGAGCTGGCGCTGCGGATCTTCGCGCACGGCCGACGGTTCTTCACCGATCCGTGGAGCCTGTTCGACCTGGCGGTCGTCAGCATCGCGCTGATTCCCGCGACAGGTCCGCTCCAGGCCCTTCGCGCGCTGCGCATCCTGCGGGCGCTCCGTGTGATCGACGCCGTGCCGTCCATGAGGCGCGTGGTGAACGGCCTGGTCGCCGCCGTGCCCGGCATGGGCTCGGTGGGCGCGCTGCTCATGCTGGTGCTGTACGTGTCCGCGGTCATCGCGACGGAGCTGTTCGGGGTGGTCGCGCCACAGCACTTCGGGAACCTCGGGACCACGCTGTTCAGCCTGTTCCAGGTGATGACGGGCGAGGCGTGGCCCGACATGGCGGCCGACGTGATGGGCGGTGAAGACGGGATTCCCCTGGCCTGGATCTTCTTCGTGCTCTTCATCCTCGTCGTCAGCTTCGCGGTGCTGAACCTGTTCATCGCCGTCATCGTGAGCGGCATGGAGAGCCTCGAGGAGGAGCTCGTCGAGCACGACAAGGAGGACGACGCCTCCAACGCCGCGCTCATGACGGAGATCCAGGCGGTCCGTGCCGAGCTGGCGGCCCTGCGCGCCGAGCGCAACGGCGCGACCGATCCTGTGGAGGCGAGGTCCGGCGACGCGGACGTGCGGGCCGGCGCCGGCGCCGGCGACGCGAGGTAGCGCTCCCTCTCCGGGCAGAGCTGACCGCGCACGGCGGGAGTGGGCGGCGAGATGGGCGGCGAGAGTGGGCGGCCGACCGTGCGCGGCGGGAGTGGCCATGAGGCTGCTTTCACTTCGCCGCGTGATTCCGCAAGCAACCTCATGCCTGACGGAACTCGCGGGGGTCGCGGCAGGGTGCGGGTGGACACGAGCGCCGGATCGAACCGCCCCTTGCGCAGTTCGATCCGGCGCTCGGCCGGAGGTGCAGAGTCGGCGTCGATCGGCATGCTCCCAGCACACTCCGATCGACGCCGGCCCCGGCGACGAGCCAGGCTCGGCCCGCCCCCAGCGCGGTCCGAACCTTCGCGTCGGTGGAAAGACGCGCGGGCGGCCCGGATGTCACAGCACTCTCGCCAATGTCCGGTGTGACCTGCATCACACTCCAGCACCACGGGCTCGGGAGGCGAGTTCCTGTGTTGTCGGGCACACTCAGCTGGCAGAACCGCCCCAAACCCAGACAGACAAGCAATACTCCCCGACAAAATGGCTGGAGTGCTGTGACATTCGACCCCCTCGAGCGTCAGGGGCACATGACAAGCACCGAACACACCGAGCTCGTCCGGCTCGGTGCGCAGTATCTGCGCGCCTACTCGGATGGCGACGCCGTCAGCCTGTACCGGCTGGCGGACGCTTGGGGAGCCTCGGATCTGTGTGCGGCCGCCTGTGAGGTCGCTCTTGCGGTCCTCAACGCGACCACCGGACCGCGCGGGGTCGACGCCGTCTACGAAGCGTTCCACCGGCAATGAGTCACGAACCATTCCAACAACAGCAATATCGACAGCGAGGATGACCCCAGACATGCTCAAGGAATACGACGTGCCTCCATATATCCCGCCAAGGGGCTTGCATTCACCCACCACCTCGGTGGGAACATGTACGGGCGTATCCGGTGTCGACGGTCGACGCGCTGAAGGGGGCGAGCATCGGTGACCACCACTGACGTACAGATCGATGACTGGGTCATCCACCGCCCCAACGTGGTGCGATCGGTCGCCGCGCGCGTCCCCGGCGTCGATGCCGACGAGGCCGCGAGCCGCGCCCTCGAGAAGATGATCCGCATCGTCAACAACGACGGAGAGATCGCGGACCCGGCTGCCTACTGGCGTCGCGCCGCGCTCAACGAGGCGTACTCGATCACCCGCGAGGCCGGCCGCGCCGTCCCCGTCGAGGACATGGCTCTCGCCGATATCACTCCGGCCGTGGCCGGGGCAGAGCTCGACGTGGAGCGCGAGGCCGACGTCGCGATGCTGCGGGACGCCCTCAGCGACCTCAACGACGACGATCGCAAGCTGCTCTTCAACCGGCACGTCGATGACATGGCGGTCACCGACATCGCCGGCGACCTCGGGGTCCGTCCCCATGCGGTCACGATGCGCCTGCGCCGCGCCGAGGAACGACTCGCCGGCGCCTTCGCGGCCGCGCACGCGAACCGGGTCAACGAGCCCGAGTGCCGCACCACACGTGCCGCGATGCACGACTACCTCAAGGGCCGCCTGCTTCCCCGGCGGTCGAAGCGACTCGAACTGCATATGGACACCTGCGCGGACTGCACGCGCGCGTTCGTCGACGTCCGCGAGGTCTCGTGGATGCTCCGCGAGCTGGGCCAGCACCTCGTCGCGATCTTCTTCGGCGGAGCGGCCGTGAGCACGGCGGCCACCTTGGCGAGGAAGCAGAATCCCCGGAAGAAGCGGCCGGACGCGAAGCAGATGGCGGTCGCCGCGAGCGTCCTGGCGCTGCTCGCTCTCGCGGGCGGTGCGTGGGCCTACATGGCGACCACGCCCGACACCCAGGCAGAGGCGTCATCGGATGACGGAGGCGGGAGCGGCGACGGAGGCGGCACGGGCGATGGCGGCGGCGGAACAGGAGACGGAGCCGACGACGACGCCGATCCCGCGACCGACGCCGAGGATCCCGAGCCCGAGGCCGAACCGGACGAGGAGACCGACCCGCCGAGCGACCCGCCCGAGGACACGCAGCCCCGGGAAGAGTTCCCGCCGCCGCTGGACCGGTCGTCGCCGGAGGAGCCCTCCGACCCGACCGATCCTGCGGCCGATCCGGATCCCGCACCGGATGACCCGCCCGCCCCGGCCCCGCAGCCTGAGCCGGAACAACCCGGCAACAACGGCCAGGGCAACGGTGGTGGCGGCGGCGATGAACCGGGCAACGGCGGGAACAACGGGAACGGCGGCGACCCGGGCAACGGGGGCGGCGGCCAGCCCGACCCCCCCGCCGAGGAACCCCCGGGCGGTCTCGGCAACGCGATCGGCCAGCTCCCCCTCGGTGGCCTGGAGGGCGGCCTGCAGGACGTCATCGGCGGCCTGGAGGATGTCCCCGTCCTTGGCGACGTGGTGAACCTCCCGGTCTTCAACGATCTGGCCGACGCGCTCGGCGGCGGCACGGAGGCGGTCGACGACCTCACGGGTGGCCTGCAGGGCAACTGACCGACCGCATCATCACCGAAGGGCCCGGGACCGGTATCGGTCCCGGGCCCTTCGTGCGCCCACCGGTGGGTCGCGTGGCACCTCGCTGAGATGGACCGTTCCCAGTGATATCTCCGATATTTCAGACGAAGCTTCCATGCGTGGACACCAAGGTGCCACCATGGCGGTGGTGCTACGCCGCTGACCGGTAGCGTGGCACCCCGCGGATTTGGAGGACGAGGTTGCACACGCTGATCAGCACTGATCTGAGCGAGTTGGCCGCACAGCGGCGGGCTGTCGTGTTCGCCGTGTCACGGCAGGTGCCCGAGGCAGACCCGGAACTGGCCACGAGCAGCGGCCTCGAACAGCTGTGCCGCGAGATCGCCGCGCACGGAGTCGTCGACCGCCCGGTGGACTTCTGGCATCACGCCGCCATCGACGCCGCCACCGAGGCATCGACGACCGAACGGACGGCCCCGGCCACGACCGCCGTCGTCCGCGAGGAATCTCCTCGACCGGCAGCGCGAACCGCACAGGGGTCCGCACGCTCGGAGCTTCCGCCCTCCATCGAACCGGCTGCGCGCCCCGCCGGCCTGCCCGCCACGGCACGGCGCGGGCAGCGGCCGACCGGGAACAGGCCCGTTCCCGGGCTCGCGAGCGTGACGCCGCTTGACCCGGCCGGGTGCCGGATCACCCGCGGTGCCATGCACGACTACATCCGGCACCGCCTGCTGCCAGGGCGTCGCCGCGAGCTCGAGGACCACCTGGTCGACTGCGCGGAGTGTGCGCGCGCGTTCACGGACGTCCGGGAGTCGTACTGGCTCCAGCAGGCGGCGCCCCCGATGCTCCGGCTGGGTACGGTGTCCATGCCGGACGCGCGGTCTGTGGCCGAGGCGGCGGCGCGCTGACTACTGCCGCCGCAGCAGGAGCAGCACCTCGTAGTGCTGGGTCTGCGGAAACATGTCGAGCAGGACGCCCCGGACAGGCCGGAGGCCCGGCATGTGCGACAGATCGGTGGCGAGCGTGGTGGCGTTGCAACTCGAGTACAGGACGTGGCCGACGGCGGAACCGTCCAGGGCACTCGCCAGGCCCGCCCCGATCCCGCGGCGGGGTGGGTTGACGATCACCATCTCCGGCGCGTCCGCCGCGAGCCGCCCGACGACGTCGCGCGCGTCGCCCGCCTCGAACCGCACGTCGCGGAGTCCGAGGCCGACGGCGGTCGCCGACGCCGCGGCGACGGCCTCACGGCTCAGCTCGATGCCCGTGACCGACCTACCGGGCGCCGCGCAGTGCAGCGCGAACCCGCCCACCCCGCAGTAGAGGTCCCACAGGCTCGCCGGGCCGACGGCGTCCACCCACTCGCGTGCCTGCCGGTACAGCTCCGTTGCGACCCGGGTGTTCGTCTGGAAGAAGCTCTGCGGCCGCAGGCCCAGCGGGATCCCGTCCACCCGCATCGTCAGCGCCTCGGAGTCCGTCAGCGCGATCTCGCGATCGCCTTCAAGGACCGCCGCGTGGGCGGGCTGGACGTTGACCGTGGCGACCGCCAGGTTCGGGAGCGCGGACCGCAACGACGGCAGGTGCTTGCGGATGCGGGCGAGCGACTCGGTGGAACGCATGACGAACCGGACCATGAGTTCGCCGTCGGGCGAGATCGTGACCAGCAGGTACTTGAGTTCACCGCGCTCGGCCGTGGCCTTGCGGGACTTCCCGCTGCGCGCCCGCTCCGCCGTAGTCGGCCCGAAGACGCGGTACGGTTCGAGGCCCGCGCGCCGGATGAACTCCGCCAGCGGCGCGAAGGCGGCCTGGAGGGCCGGCGGGTACAGACCGCAGTCGGTGAGGTCCACGCCGTGCCCCACCCGGTCGAGGATGCCGAGCACCGGCTCGTCGACCGTGCCGCTGACCACCATCTTCGCCTTGTTGCGGAAGCCGGACTCCGGTCCCGTCACCGGCGGCAGCCAGTCGATCGTCGTCGCAGGGCCGGACTGGGCACGGCCCGACGGCGCGGTCGCGCCCTCCAGGAGGCGGGACACGTGAGCTTGCTTCTCCGCGACCTGAGTCGCGTACGGAGTCTCCAGGAGGGTGCACGAGTGACAGCGGCCGGCGTCGAAGTGTGGGCACTGCACCTGCCCATTGTCTCGCGCCGTCCGGCTACCCGGCGCCCACGGGCCGTCCGTCGTGTTCGACCCGCCGAAGCCCTCGCCCCCGGTCGATCCGCCGGACCGGCGTCGGGTAGTCCCGTGCCGCACACGTTCCTCGCCGCCGGACCGACCGCCGCTTCACCCGAGCCCGCTCGACCTCACGAATGTTGCGGGCAAGCTCGTCCGACATCCAGCGCAGCTCACCGACCCAGTCCTCCGCCGCGGCGCGGGCCATCGTGATGGACTCGATCGTGGCGGTCGCGTCCGGGACCTCCGGCCCGGGAGCGACGTGGTGCGCCTCGGCCGTGGACAGCGTCTCGTTCAGCGCCTGCAGCACTCCGGTGCCGTCGGCCTCGCCGGCGTCGGCGGTCTCGGCATCAGCGGTGCCGCTATCGGCGGTCCCGCCATCAGCCGTCCCGCCGTCAGCGGTGTCGGCATCGGCGGTCCCGCCATCGACAGCGGCAGCGGCGGCCGCGCGGCGGCCCTCGACGATGCGCGCACCGAGCTCGGCACGTACCGCCTCGCCCTCCGCGATGAGCTGTACGACGGCGGCCCGGGCCTCCTCATGCCCGGCCGCACGCTCCGCCTCCGCGGCGCGGTTCTCGTGCACACCCCCGACCAGGCCAACCGTCACCAGGGACACGGCGAGCACAGCGCCGACGGCCAGGAGCGCTCGGTCACGACGGTGCATGAACCCAGTGTTCCGGCTGTGACGTGCACGTACCACCGCGGCCATCCGCACGGTCGCTCAGGCGTCGTCCGGGTACCGGTTCGCGATCTCCTTGAGCTTCTCGACGTAGGCTGCGGGCCCGTCCTGCTCCCAGTCCGGCATGTTGGTGTTCCCCTGGCGCAGCCCGACCGCGCCGTCGTGCTGCTCGCGGAGGATGTCGGCGTGCCCCGCATGGCGGGACAGGTCCTCGAGCGTGTGCACGATGAGGCGGAAGAGCGTGGTGTCGGTGTTGTCGGGCCACCACGGGACGATGCCCGGGGTGTCGAGCGGCAGGTCGTCGATGTTCTGCTCGGTGAACGTCCACACGCGCCTGTAGAGGTCGATCGTCCCGGCGAGCGTCTCGTCCGTGGTGAGGTAGAAGTCGGCCTGCGGGTCCGCCTCGATCGCGTCCTCGGGGACGAGTTCCTCCGGAGTGGGCCAGGGCCGGCCGACGACATCGCCGAGGTACCCGGCCTCGACGTTCGCCAGGTGCTTCACCAGGCCGGCGAGGTTGTTTCCGCTCGGGACACGCGGCCATCGTGCCTCTCGCTCGGACAGGTCCTCGACCTTCCAGACGAGGGCCTCGCGGGCAGAGCGCAGGTACTTCTTGAGGATTCGCTTCTGGAAGTCCTCGTTGGTCTCGGCGCTGCTGGAGTCGTTCATGCACACAGCATCACACCGGACACCGACATGCCCCCCGACGCCGCGTCCGCAGGCCCCTGACCTGGCGATTGTGGATAACCGCGGCTGGGTGTCGGTGTCCCGGTGCAGAGTTGCCCCATGACCGAGCTCACGACGGACCGCAACGATCCACCCGTCCCGCAGCAGCCGGCGGGCGCCAGATGCTTCGGCGATGGCGATCCCCTGTACGAGGCGTACCACGACACGGAGTGGGGTCTGCCCGTGCACGGCGAGGCGGAGCTTTTCGAGCGCATCGCGCTGGAAGGCTTTCAGTCCGGGTTGTCATGGATCACCGTGCTGCGCAAGCGCCCCGCGTTCCGCGAGGTGTTCCACGAGTTCGACCCCGAGGCGGTCGCCGCCTTCTCCGAGCGGGATGTCGAACGGCTCCTCACGGACGCGCGCATCATCCGGAACCGCATGAAGATCGAGGCGACCGTGACGAATGCCAGGGTCCTCGTCGCACTCCATGCCGCCGACCGCACCCTCGACGAACTGTTCTGGTCGTTCGCGCCGGACGGCGCCGGCCGCGAGCGCCCCGCCCTGTGGACGGAGGTCCCGGCCCAGACCCCGGAGTCGAAGGCGCTCAGCAAGGCTTTGAAGAAGGAGGGCTTCCGTTTCGTCGGGCCGACGACGATGTACGCCGCGATGCAGGCGTGCGGGCTCGTGGACGATCACCTGGCGACGTGCCCGGCTGTCACGAAGGCCGCGGACGTGGACTGACTGCCGGCGCCGGAATCCGGTGTCGACGCATGTCCCCCTGCCGAGGGACGACGCGTCGCACCACGTCGACGACGCTGGTTCGAGTCGTGCCTCTCGCACGGGCCGGCTGAGCCCGGCGGCCCCGGACTGCGCGGTCAGTCGACGCGTTCCTGTCCGCTGAGTTTCTGGATCGCGGTCATGACCTCTTCGGTGAGTTCGCGCCGCGCCTTGGCCGGCTTCGTTCCGGTCTCGATCTGCCGCGACGGGTCGATCGGCGCGCCGAAGTGCACTTCGACGCGGCCGAGGCGCGGCATCTTGCCGATGGGCTTGACCTTGTCGGTCCCCTTCAGCCCGACGGGTACCACGAGCGCTTTCCCGGTGAGTGCCAGCCAGGCCGCGCCGGTGTGTCCCTTGTGCAGCTTGCCGTCGCGCGACCGCGTGCCCTCCGGGTAGATCCCGAACGCGCCGCCCTTCTCGAGGACGGCGAGTGCGTCCTCCAGGGAGCGTTGGCCGGCACGGGGGTCGTTACGGTCCACCGGGATGTGCTCCATGGTGGTGAAGAACCAGCGGGACAGCGCGCCCTTGACGCCCTTTCCGGTCCAGTACTCCTTCTTGGCCAGGAATGTCACGTGGCGGGGGACGGTGATCGGGATGATCACGGAGTCGATGAACGACAGGTGGTTGCTCGCGAAGATGACCGGGCCCTTGCGCGGGATGTTGTCGATGCCCGTCACGCGCGGCCGCAGCAGCACGAGCGACAGGATCGACACGATAAGTTTCAGCACCCGGTACGTCACCCGCACATTGTGCACCGCTTCCTCACCCTCGCGGTGACTCGGGTATCACCGCCGGATGTGACCAAGGCCTTGTCAGCGTGTGGTCACCAGGTAGTCGTCAGCGTCGTCGTCCCAGGCCAGGTCGACCGTGCCGGAGGCCTGTGCCGCCTTGGCGAACTGCAGGAACCCACGGTAGCCGAGCGCCTTCTCCGAGAAGTCCGGCCGCTCCTTCCGCACGGCGTTCTTCAGTCCGGACAGTGCCGCGCTGCCGCCTGCTCCGTGCACGACGGATCGCAGCAGCGTGAACGCGGCGTCGGCGTCTCCGGCTTCGGGGAGCGAGATCTCGGGGTCGCCCTTCGACGGCCCGTCCGACAGCACCACGAACCCGCGGTCCGCCAGGAACCGCAGGAACTCGCCGAAGGTTCGGAAGCCGTAGTCGGACTCGCTGAATGTCGGGTCCTTGCGCACGAGCGTCCGCTTGAGCATGGACGCGGTCACGGAGTCGGACGACGACGCCTGCAGGTCCTTGAGCGTCTGCGCGACCCGCACCTCCATGGTGGGCGGCTCGCCCACCTGTTCGTCGCTGTCCTCGTCGACGACGACGACGGGCTCGGGCTCGGGCGGGGGCGTCTCCTTGGTCTTCCGCTTCCGGCCCGCTGCCGTTCCGGTGGCCTTGCCCGTCGCGGCGGGCTCCTGCTTCTCGCCGTCGCCGGTCGGCGCGCTCGGCGCGGACGCCGCGGTCCGTCGTCGGGCACGGGTCTTCGCCGCCTTCGGGGTGGGCCCTTCGTCGGGGACGTCGACGCCCTCCAGGCGGTCGTAGAACAGGAACTCGTCGCAGGCGGCGGGCAGCAGGCGCGATGTGGAGAGTTCGACGCCCACCCCGATGACGCGCTTGTTCAGCTCGCGCAGCTTGTGGACCAGGGGCGAGAAGTCGCTGTCACCGGTGCACATGACGAACGTGGAGATGTAGTCGCGCTCGAAGGCCATCTCGATGGTGTCGACCACCATCTTGATGTCGGCGGCGTTCTTCCGGGAGGCGCCCATGCGTTGCGGCATCTCGATGAGTTCGACCTGGTGCCGGGTGAGGGCGCGGCGGTCCTCGTCGAAGTACGACCAGTCCGCGTACGCGCGGCGTACCACTACCCGTCCGCGCACGGCGAGCGCGTCGGCGATGGGACCGAAGTCGAACTGCATGCCGCCCAGGTGTTCCCGGGCGCCGAGCGCCAGGTTCTCGTAGTCGATGAAGACGGCGAGGCGCTCTTCGTTGTCCATGACTGCCACCCTACGGCCTGTGGCGGCCCTCTCGCCGGGCGCCACGACACCGGCGCGGGCACCTGCATCTCAGCACGTGAGCCGAATCTGGATCGCATGGCGGGCATGTGTGACGATGAGGGCTCGCCATCCAGAGCGGTCGAGAGTCCTGGCTCGATGACACCGCAGCAACCTGTCGCTCCGCGCCGGAGCGGACAAGGTGCTAACGCCAGGCGCGATGGGAGCATCACCTATGGCTGTCGAGACGCCGCACCCGAGTCGGCCGACGATCTCGTTCGAACTCATGCCGCCGCGTCGACCGGACGTGGCGCCCAAGTTCTGGGAGACCGCCCGCCGGCTCGTCGCGACGCAACCCGACTTCATCTCCGTCACCTACGGAGCGGGCGGCGGCGACCGCGCCACGGCCCGCGACGTCGTGACCAAGCTCCTGGAGGGCACGCCGGTCCTCCCGGTCGCCCACCTGACCTGTGTCGGCGCGTCCCGCGAGGACGTGTCGGAGGTGATCGACGACTTCTTCGACGCCGGCGTGCGCACGTTCCTCGCGCTCCGCGGCGACCCGCCCAAGGACCAGCCGGACTGGCGTCCGCCGGCTAACGGCGTGCACTCGAGCATCGAACTCGTCCGGCTGCTGCGCGACGTCGAGGAACGCCGCTGCGCCGCCAGCCCGGCGACCGCGCTGCGCGGGGCGGCCAAGCCGCTCACGATCGCGGTGGCGACGTTCCCGAACGGGAACGCCGACGCGGGCACCACGCGTGAGCAGGAGGTCGTCCGTCTCCTGGAGAAGCAGGAGGCGGGTGCATCCTTCGCGATCACCCAGCTCTTCTACGAGGCCGAGTCGTACACGGGCTTCGTGGAGGCGGCCCGCAGGGCCGGGGTGACGATCCCGATCCTCGCGGGGATCATTCCCGCGTCCGAGCCACGCCGCCTGCGCCGCGTGGAGGAGCTGACGGGTGTCGTGCCGCCGCCGGCCCTGCTCGCGGAGCTCGACGGCCTGCGGCTCGACGACGGCTCGCCCGACACCGAGGCCCAGCACGAGCGCGGCATCGAGCACACGGTGCGCCTCGCCCAGGCCGTCCTGGACGCGGGCGCGCCCGGAATCCACGTCTACACGTTCAACAAGCATCGGCCGGCGCTGGACCTGTTGTCCGGCGTGGGCCTCACGACCGCCTCGGCCTGAGGTCGCGCAGGGCGTGACAGCCCGCGCGACACACCGAGGTCCCGCCTCCGCGGAGGCATGTACAACCATCCAGAGCGGCCGAGAGACCTGGCTCGACGACGCCGCAGCAACCACTCCCGTCCCGGGGCACGGTGCTCAATGCCAGGTGCGATGGAGCTGAGATGACTGACAAGACCCTGCCCGACTTCCCGCACGCCACCGTGCTCGGCTATCCCCGGATCGGACGACGGCGCGAGCTCAAGCGTGCGCTGGAGTCGTACTGGAGGGGCACGACAACAGCCGACGAGCTGGAGCGAACGTCCCACGACCTGCGCCTCGCCACGGTACGGCGCCTCGTGGACCTCGGCCTGGCCGCGGACACGGGCGCGGTCCCGAACTCGTTCTCCCGCTATGACCAGGTCCTCGACATCACCGCCACGCTGGGTGCCGTGCCGGCCCGCTTCGACGGGGTGACGCACCCCGGAGATGTGGCCGATGCTGATGCGCACGGGGTGCCCGCCGAGACGTACTTCGCGCTCGCGCGCGGAACGGCGGAGCAGCAGCCGCTGGAACTGACGAAGTGGTTCGACACGAACTACCACTACCTCGTCCCCGAGATCGGTCCGGACACCCCGATCGGGTTCGCCGACGACCGGATCGTCCGCGAGTTCGTCGAGGCGGCCCGGCCGTCCGACGGCGGCACACCCGTCGTGACGCGCCCGGTGATCGTCGGGCCGGTGACGTATCTGCTGCTCAGCAAGCCCGAGGACGGCGCGCCGGAGGGCTTCTCCCCGCTGAGCAGGCTGGACGACGTCGTCGCCGCCTACCGCGAGCTGCTGGCCGCGCTGGCCGCCGCCGGAGCGCCATGGGTGCAGCTCGACGAGCCCGCGCTCGTCAGCGACCTGATCGGCGTCCCGTTCGACGCGGTGTCCGACGCCGTCCGCCGGGCGTACGACACGCTCACGGCCCCGGCGCCCGGGGACGAGCGCCCGCAGATCCTCGTCGCGGCACCGTTCGGCAACCTGCGGCGCGCTTCGGGCGACCGGCTGGAGCTGCTCGCCGGGACCCGCGTGGAGGCGATCGCGCTGGACCTGATCCGCGGGACCGCGCCGTCCGCTGTCGCCGGCCTCGCGTCGAAGACCCTGGTCGCGGGCGTGATCGACGGTCACAACATCTGGCGCGCCGACCTCGCCGCGCGGCTCGACGTCCTTGAGTCCCTCGGGGAGGCGACAGGCGCCGGAGCCGTGGCCGTCGGCACGTCCACCTCCCTGCTGCACGTCCCGCACGACGTCGACGACGAGCCGCGGCTCGATCCGGCACTGGCGGGATGGCTGGCGTTCGCCGACCAGAAGGTCGGGGAGGTCGTCACGCTCGCGCGCGGGCTGCAGGAAGGTCGCGGGGCCGTGGAGCCGCAGCTCGCCGAGGCGACGGCGGCCGTCACCGGGCGTGCCGACGCGGCGGGCGTCGTCGTCCCCGACGTGCGGAACCGGCTCGCGGGGCTGTCCGACGCCGACTTCGCGCGCGCCTCCTACGCGGACCGCGCCGCCGCGCAGCGCGAGCGCCTGGACCTGCCGCTCCTGCCGACCACGACGATCGGCTCGTTCCCGCAGACGACGGAGATCCGCACGACCCGCGCCGCCTGGACGCGCGGCGACCTTCCGGACGCCGACTACGAGGCGCGGATCCGTGAGGAGATCGCCGGCGTCGTCGCGCTGCAGGAAGAGCTCGGACTCGACGTGCTGGTGCACGGCGAGCCGGAGCGCAACGACATGGTGCAGTACTTCGCCGAGCGCCTCGCCGGGTTCGCGACCACCGTGCACGGCTGGGTGCAGTCGTACGGGTCGCGGTGCGTCCGTCCGCCGATCCTGTGGGGCGACGTGTCCCGCCCGGAGCCGATCACGGTGCCGTGGGCCACGTACGCGGCGTCGCTGACCGACAAGCCAGTCAAGGGCATGCTGACCGGCCCGGTGACGATCCTGGCCTGGTCGTTCGTGCGGGACGACCAGACGCTGGGCGACACGGCGAACCAGGTTGCGCTCGCGCTGCGTGACGAGGTCACGGACCTCGAGGCGGCCGGCATCGCCATCGTGCAGGTGGACGAGGCGGCACTGCGCGAGCTCCTGCCGCTCGACGCCGCGGCGCAGCCGGCGTACCTCGACTGGTCGGTGCGGTCGTTCCGGCTGACGACGTCGGGCGCCGCCCCCTCGACACAGATCCACACGCACCTGTGCTACTCGGAGTTCGGCGACATCGTGGGTGCCATCGACGACCTCGATGCGGACGTCACGTCCGTGGAGGCGGCACGGTCCCGGATGGAGATCGTGCCGGGCCTCGCCTCGGCCGGCTACGCGCGCGGCATCGGGCCGGGGGTGTGGGACATCCACAGCCCCCGTGTCCCGTCCGACGGCGAGGTCGCGGACCTGCTGAAGCTCGCCGCGTCCGAGATCGACCCGCGGCTCGTGTGGGTGAACCCAGACTGCGGTCTGAAGACGCGCGGCTATGAGGAGACGAAGGCGTCGCTGACGAACCTGGTCGCCGCGGCCCGCGAGGTCCGGGCGTCCGTCTAGAGGCGGCGCCGGCACGAGGTCGGCGGCGCCGGCACGAGGTTCACGCGCATCGTCCGAGATCCGCGGCAGGCAACCTCGTGCCGGCGACGCCAACCTCGTGGCCGTGACGACGGAGGGATCACACCAGAGTATGACGTCGGTGGGATGTCGCCGGAATGTAGCCGTCCTGACGTGGCCCACGTCGTCGCGGACGCGATCCGGCTCACCCGCCTGTGACGGACGGGCGCCCGCGACGGGTACGTGTCAGCGTTCGTGGGCGCCCAGCATCGGGAGGCCGAAGGCCAGGCAGACCAGAAGGATTCCCGCGGTGAAGGTGAGCGCGCTGCCGAGATCCTCGGACGGCGCACCGTGGCTCCCCACGCCGATCAGGGCGAGGCCGCCCAGGAACAGGGCGAAGCACACGATCACACGCACCAGGAGGGCCGCCGTCGGCTCCTGCTTGTCACGGTGGGCAACCTGGAAGTTCGTCATGGACACCAAGCCTAACGGCGTCCGAGGGAGGCCCGAAGCCGTGATCCTGCGCCCGGTCGGCGCGATCAGCATCTGGATGGCTCCGTGGCAGACGGCGCCCCGGTAGTAGCCCTCATGCACGCCTGGCCACCCACGAACTCGAACCAGCAGACCAGACCACGTCATGACCTGGCTGGTGGCAGGGTACGTCGTCCTGTTCACCGCGCTGCTCGCCGCACGACACGCATCCCGGGCACGACGGTGAGACCGGCAGGACGAGTACGGCTCGTCGAGGCCTCGTCACCGCAGGCCTGACCACACCGCGCGGAATCGTGACCGATTTTCCTGGGATGCCGGTACCTGAACCACTCTTGGAGGCTCTACGATGCGTCCGTGAACGCTTCACCACACGACCAGCGCCCGGCCCGGGTCCGCACGGATTGGGGACTGGCCGGCGCCCGCGCGCTGACCGAGTCCGGAGCGCGCCAGTCGCTCGTCGTGGTGATCGACGTCCTCTCCTTCTCGACCTCCGTGACGGTCGCCTGCGAGGCGGGCGCCGGCGTCTACCCGTTCCCCTATCGGGACGTGGCGGGGGCGACGCGACTCGCCCGCACCATGCGGGCCGTGCTCGCCGGACCGCGCGCCGAGGAGGGCGTGAGCCTGTCCCCCGCGTCGCTGCGCGACCTCGACGCCGAGCGTGTCGTGCTCCCCTCGCCGAACGGGTCGATGATCGCCCACACGATCGGCAGCCGTGGTGCGCTCATGATCGTCGGCTGCCTGCGCAACGCCTCCGCCGTCGCGGGACTTGCCGCCGCTCACCTGGATGCCAACCCGGAGCACGACATCGTCCTCGTGCCCGCCGGTGAGTACTGGTCCGACGACGCGATGCGCCCCGCGCTGGAGGACCAGCTCGCCGCCGGTGCGATCGCCGCGCGGCTGACGGAGATGCTGCCCGACGACGTCACCCGCGTCTCGGCCGAGACCGGCGCGGCCATCGCGATGTGGCAGGGCACGTCCGAGCCTGCCGACCTGCTGCTGGGCTCGGTGAGCGGGCGGGAGCTGGTCGACAGCGGGTTCGACGAGGACGTGATGATGGCGTCCGAGACGGATGTGACCGACGTCGTGCCCGTCCTCATGGACGGCGCGTTCGTGCCGCTCGGGCACAGGATCGCGGCCGCCCGGCGGGCGAAGCCGACTACTGCTGCGTGAGGTGGTCGCGCAGCGCGGCCACGATCGGCAGGTCTCCCTCGATCCAGTCGACGTCGTTCAGCTCCGCCGTCGTGAGCCAGCGCAGCTCGTCGTGGTCCTCGAGCGGTTCCGGGCGCCCCGAGGTGATCCGCGCGAGCCACAGGCGCATCCGGTAGCGATCCGTGAGGGGCCAGGCGCCGTCGTCGGGCCCGGGAACCTCACGGCCGAGCTCGGCCGTGACACCCAGTTCCTCCCGCAGCTCGCGGTGCAGCGCCTGGACGGGCGCCTCGCCCTGATCCACCTTGCCGCCGGGGAACTCCCAGCGGCCCGCCAGCGCCACCGGGCGCGTGCGGCGGGCGGCGAGCAGACGTGCGGGACGGTCGAGGTCGTCCACCAGTGCGGCGGCGACCACCAGGATCGGGGCGGCCATGCGGAGCATCCTGGCACGGCTCGCCACGGAGGTCAGCCTCGGCAGACGGTGCCGCCGTGGTGGCGTCCGCCCTGGGTACACGGACGCCACCGCGAAGGGTGGCACCAGGCTGACGGTCTGCCTGGTCAGTCGTCGTTGAGACCGAGGCGCTCGGCGCGCTCCACCGCGGCGGCCCGGTTGGACACGCCGAGCTTGCGGTAGAGGCTCCGCACCTGCGACTTCACGGTGTTGCGTGTGACGAACAGCGTGTCCGCGATCTGCTCGAGGGTCTCGTCCTTGTTCATCAGGCCTTCGAGCACGACGCGCTCACGACGGGTCAGAGCGGGACGGTCGGCCACAACCATGCTCATGCGTTCTCCTCCTGTGCAGCGGCCGCGTCTGGGGCTACGGCCTTGAGGGGTGCTGCTACCGGTAGAGAGCCCGCAGGACGGCTTTTGTGACGCGACTTCGTCGAGGCAGTTTTTTCGTGACCTTCTCGCAACACAACAGGGAAGGCCCGTGCGGGAACCGCACGAGCCTTCCAGTGCACTCTTCTCAGGTCAGATGCCCGCGTGCGTCGCGTACTCCTCGGCGCTGAGGAGTTCGCCGGCACCGCTCACGTCGACCTTGAACAGCCAGCCCGCCTCGAAGGGAGCCGAGCCCACCAGCTCGGGGTCGTCGATCACCGCCTGGTTCACCTCCGTGACGGTCCCGCTCACCGGCGCGTACAGCTCGGAGACGGACTTCGTGGACTCGATCTCGCCGACCACGGTGCCGTGCTCGATCGTGGCGCCGACCTCCGGCAGTTCCACGAAGACGACGTCGCCGAGCGCTTCGGCGGCGTACGGCGTGATACCGACGGTCGCGGGGGACTCGCCGTCCACCCACTCGTGCTCCTTGGTGTACTTCAGCGTGGCGGGATAGTCAGCCATGAGGGCTCCTTGCTCGTGGGTGGCTCGGGATCACTTGGTACGACGGTAGAACGGCAACGGGACGACGACGAACGGTTCGGTCCGCCCGCGCACGTCCACCGCCAGCTCGGTGCCCTCGGCGGACACCTCCGGGGTCACGTAGGCCATCGCGACCGGGTACCCGAGCGTGGGTGACGGCACGCCCGACGTCACGGAGCCGACCTTCACCCCCGCGGTCCCGTCGGCGCCGCGGCGCACGACGTCGTACCCGGCGCGGGCCGGGCGGCGGCCCTCACCGCGCAGGCCGACGAGCACCCGCGCGGGCTGCGCGCCCTTGCGCGACGCGAGTGCGTCCCGCCCCACGAAGGGCAACGGCTCGCCGTCCGCGGTCTCCTTGTCGAGGCGCACGACCCGGCCCATGCCGGCCTCGAAGGGCGTCGTCGTCGTGTCGAGCTCGTGCCCGTACAGGGGCATCCCGGCCTCGAGCCGCAGCGAGTCGCGCGCCGACAGCCCGGCCGGGACCAGCCCGAGCGGCTCGCCGGCGGCGAGCAGCGCACGCCACAGCTCGACGGCACGGTCGGGAGAGACCCAGATCTCGAAGCCGTCCTCGCCGGTGTAGCCGGTGCGGCCGACGACGACGGCCTCGTCCCGGAACCGCATCGGCGCGCAGGCGTAGTACCTGAGGTTCTCGAGCGTGACACCGCCGGACGCCTCGGGGTCTTCCTCGAACCCCTCGGTGGCCCGCAGGATCTCCTCGGCGCGAGGGCCCTGGACCGCGAGCAGCGCGCTGGGGACAGGCGTCACCCCGACGTCGAACCCGGCCGCGCGCCGCCGGAACTCCTCCAGCACGACATCCGTGTTCGCGGCGTTCGCCACCACGAAGTACTCGGACTCGCCCGTGCGGTACACGATCAGGTCGTCCAGCACGCCGCCGTCGTCGTCACAGATCATCGAGTACCGCGCGCGCAGGAGCTTGACCTGGGAGATCGCGCCGACCAGGGCGTGGTCGAGGAAGGCGGCGGCGTCGGGACCGTGCACGCCGATGTCGCCCATGTGGGACAGGTCGAACAGCCCGGCGGCGTCGCGCACCGCGCGGTGCTCCGCCAGATCCGAGGTGTAGCGCAGCGGCATCTGCCACCCGCCGAACTCGGTCAGGTTCGCCCCGAGCGCGACGTGCTCCTCGTAGAGCGGCGTCTTCTTGTCGGTCATGTCAGTTCCCCTCGAAAGCCTCGACCGGCGGGCAGGAGCACACCAGGTTGCGGTCGCCGTGGGCGTCGTCGATGCGACGCACCGGCGGCCAGTACTTGTCGTGGCGCAGGCCCGGCAGCGGGTACGCGGCGGTCTCGCGGGAGTACGGCTTGTCCCACTCGGTCGCGCTGACCGAAGCCGCCGTGTGCGGCGCGCCCCGCAGGGGCGAGTCCTCGACGGCCCAGCGCCCCGCGGCGACGTCGTCGATCTCCGCGCGGATCGCGATCATCGCGTCCACGAATCGGTCCAGCTCCGCCAGGTCCTCCGACTCCGTCGGCTCCACCATGAGCGTGCCTGCCACCGGGAACGCGAGCGTGGGCGCGTGGAAGCCGTAGTCCTGGAGGCGCTTGGCGACGTCGGCGGCCGTCACGCCGGTCCGTGCCGTGAGATCGCGCAGGTCGAGGATGCATTCGTGCGCCACCAGGCCGCTCGGGCCGGTGTAGAGCGTGGGGAAGTGGTCGGCGAGCCGCGACGACACGTAGTTGGCGGTGAGCACCGCCGCCTTGGTCGCCTCGGTCAGGCCGTCCGGGCCCATGAGCGCGAGGTAGGCGTAGGAGATCGGCAGGATGCCGGCCGAACCGTGGTTCGTGCCGCTGATCGGGGTCACCCGCGTCCCGCTGCCGTCCACGACGTCCGACGACGGCGCCACCGGGTTCCCCGGCAGGAACGGGACCAGATGCTCCGCCACCGCCACCGGCCCGACGCCCGGCCCGCCACCACCGTGCGGGATGCAGAACGTCTTGTGCAGGTTCAAGTGCGACACGTCGCCGCCGAACTCACCCGGCCGGGCCAGCCCGACCAGCGCGTTCAGGTTCGCGCCGTCGATGTACACCTGGCCGCCGACGCCGTGCACCAGATCGCATACCTCCCGTACATGCTCCTCGTAGACACCGTGCGTGGACGGGTACGTGATCATGATCGCCGAGACCTGAGAACCGTGCTGCTCCAGCTTCGCGCGCAGGTCGTCGAGCAGGATCTCGCCGTCGTCGGCCGTCTTCACCACCACGACGCGCAGGCCCGCCAGCGCGGCGGACGCCGCGTTCGTGCCGTGCGCGGACGCCGGGATCAGCACGATGTCACGGGCCTGCTGGCCGAGGGAGCGGTGATACTCCTTGATCGCGAGCAGACCCGCGAACTCGCCCTGGGAACCCGCGTTGGGCTGGACCGAGACGGCCGCGTAACCCGTGATGTCGGCGAGCTGGGACTCCAGGGCGGAGATGAGCTCGGCGTATCCCTCGGCCTGGTCGGCCGGGGCGTACGGGTGGATGTTCGCGAACTCGGGCCAGGAGATCGACTCCATCTCGACGGCCGCGTTGAGCTTCATGGTGCAGGAGCCGAGGGGGATCATCGTGCGGTCGAGCGCGAGATCCTTGTCGGAGAGTTTGCGCATGTAGCGCATGAGGCTGGTTTCGGAACGGTGTGTGTGGAAGATCGGGTGCTGGAGGTAGGGGGTTGTTCGGCTGAGTTCGGCCGGGAGCGGGGAGGTCCCCTCCGCGACACACTCACGGGCCCCAGGGGGCCCTCCGTTCGGGGATACGGTCGCGGAGGGGACCTCCTCGCTCCCGGCCTCGGTTGTCGCGTTTCCTCCCAGGGGGGTGGAAGGGCCGTGGGTGGCGGTTGCGGCTGTCGGCGCGGTTTTTCCCAGGGTGGTGAGGAGGCTGTGGGTGACGGACTCGACATCCGCTGAGGTGGTGGTCTCGTCGCAGGAGAGCTGGATGTGGTTGGCGTCCGGGACGTGGATGTTGTAGCCCGCTTCCGCTGCTGCGGAGGCGAGTTCGGCGGCCTTGCCCGGGACCACGGCGCGGATGGTGTCGAAGAAGTGGGTGTGCTCGATCTCGATGCCTGCTGTGCGGAGGGTGTCGGCGATCGTCGACGCGTGGGCGTGGACGCGTTCCGCGATGGCCTTCAGGCCCTCCGGGCCGTGATAGACGGCGTACATGCCGGCCACGATGGCCAGGAGCGCCTGGGCCGTACAGATGTTCGACGTCGCGCGCTCGCGGCGGATGTGCTGCTCGCGGGTGGCCAGGGCGAGGCGGTACCCCGGGGCGCCGTCGGCGTCGACCGAGACACCGACCAAGCGGCCGGGAAGCTGGCGTTCGAGGCCCTTGCGGACCGACATGTAGGCGGCGTGCGGGCCGCCGTAGAAGAGGGGGACGCCGAAGCGCTGCGCGGAGCCGACCGAGATGTCCGCGCCGAGTTCGCCCGGGCTGACCAGGAGGGTCAGGGCCAGGAGGTCCGTGGCGACGGTGAC
This sequence comes from Myceligenerans halotolerans, assembly GCF_054782975.1. Classification (NCBI taxonomy): domain Bacteria; kingdom Bacillati; phylum Actinomycetota; class Actinomycetes; order Micrococcales; family Promicromonosporaceae; genus Myceligenerans; species Myceligenerans halotolerans. The sequence goes on along the minus strand of NZ_BAAGRL010000004.1, from coordinate 66,698 downwards.
GAATGCGCCCGCGTCCTTAGCCTCCGCGACGACGTCACGCGCGTCGAGGATGCGGCCGCTCGCGCCCACCTGCTGCACGACGACGCCCACGAGGTCGCCGTCGGGCAGCGTGCCCTGGGACCGGTGCGGGTCGAGACCGGCCCGCAGGCCCTGGCTCAGGTCGGTGACCACGACGGGGAGGCCGATAGCCTCCGCGCGGCCGCGGGCGACGGCGAGCGACTGGCCGAAGAGGTCGGCGTCGAGGACGACGTAGCCGCTCTTGGCGCGCGATGCCCGCCACATCAGGGCGACGGCCTCGGCGACGGCGGTGGCCTCGTCGAGCAGGGACGCGTTGGCGATCTCCAGGCCCGTCAGGTCCTCGACGGCCTGCTGGAAGTTGAGGAGCGCCTCGAGACGGCCCTGGCTGATCTCCGGCTGGTAGGGGGTGTACGCCGTGTACCAGGCGGGCGACTCGAGCACGTTACGGCGGATGACGGCGGGAGTGTGGGTGCCGTAGAAGCCCTGGCCGATCATCTGGTGCTTGACCTGGTTCTGGCCGGCGATCTCGCGCAGGTGGGCGAGCACCTCGGCCTCGCCGCGCGCCTCGGGGACGCCGAGCGGGCGCTGCGTGCGGATCGACTTGGGGACGGCTGCCTCGACGAGGGCGTCCACGGTGTCGTAACCGAGCTGGTCGAGCATCGCGGCGGTCTCACGGCCACGCGGACCGAGATGCCGGTCGGCGAAGACGGCCGATACCGGGTGGTGCTGGTTCACGGGCAGGCTCCTGCGGTCCGGAGGGCGTGAGGGACAACGAAAGGGGTCCCTCCCCGCTCTGTCATCGGACACCGGCCCCGGTACGGGGCGGGCATCGACCTGAGAGTTTTGCCGGTCCGCCCTCCCTCGCGGGAACGGGGCGCGCCGGCTTGCACCGTCGGTGGAGGCTTCATGGCCCGGCGGTGACCGGGTCGCGAAGCGGCTCGCTTTCCAGAGTTGCCTCGCCACGACGGTACAGGGGGCCTGAGAGATTCCCGGGGAGGGTTTGCTCCTTCGGCGCCGGGCTCCGACGTCGTCGTCCACAGGGGCGACGACGCCACGACCCGGACTCTCCCGTCGCGGCTGATGGCGGCACGGTCCAGGGACACGAACACGTCGGAACCCCGGGCCGTCGATTCAGTTGTAGGTCAAGCCTACTGGGGGCCGGGAGCGCGATGTGACGCGACGTCTAGTCCGCGCGGTGTGCTACGACTTTCCGTGCCATCGCGAGGCGCTCCAGCGTGCGGACCAGTGAACGCGCCAGGCGTGCCGGTGCGCGGAACGAGATCCCGACCGAGCCGCGGGGGTTCGTCGCCACGGCGTCGACCACGACCCCGCGGTCGGCGAAGACACCGGTCAGAGTGGCGACGACGCCAGGATCCGAGGCGTCGGTGACCTCGACCTCGACGTCGTAGCGCCTGATCGGATCACCGGCTCGTCCGCCCTCCGCCACCTCGGTGGCCGGTACCTCGTGCGGGCTCGCGCCTCGGCGGGAGGCGGTGCGCAGATCCGGGATGTCCAGGGCGTCCAGCATGGCGTCGATGGTCCGGCCCGACTCCGCGAGAGCCCGGATCTCGTCGCCGGGAAGCGGGTCCAGGATCACCCGCGTCCAGCCGTCCGGTCCCAGGATGACCGGGACGCCGAGCACCCGGCCGGGCACGGGTTCGCCGTCGTCCCCGAGGATCTCGTCCGCGAGCGCCACCTGTCCGGCGACGACGATCTGCCGGCCGTCGAGCAGGGTTTCGACGAGGTCGACGGTGGCGGCGGCCGTGCCGGTCGCGGTCTTGGCGCCGCTGGTGTGTGTCATGAAGGAGCGTGCGACGGTGCGGACGTCGGGCGGGAAGCTGTCGACCAGGGTGAACGCCTCGCCCACGTGGTCGGCCGAGGCGGCGTCGAGTTGCCTGCGGGCGCCACCGACCTCCTGGAAGAACGTGTCCAGGGTGCGGCCCTGCCGGAGGCGTGCGACGGCCGTGGCGCGTTCGGACCGGGAGAGTCCGGCGATCCGGACGGTGGACCACAGCGGTACGGCCTGCTCGCCGTGCTGGCCTCCGACGTACCCGTCGACGCGGTGTCGGCGTACGCCGAGGGACATCGCGATCTCGCGTTGGAAGCGCAGCGAGTCGAGCCATGCGCCCATGCCGATCACGCGGTGGCGGCCGAGGCGTTCGGCGAGCACTGCGACGCCGAGTTCTACCGGGTTGGACACGACGACCACGACTTCGCGCCCGGAGCCATGGGTGGCGAGTGCGTCGGCGTACTGTTCGAAGACGGCGCGGTTGTCCTGTGCGAGCGCGCTGCGGTCGGTGTTCGCGCCGACCTGGGCGGGTGCGGTGCGTCCTGCGGCGAGGATGACGACGTCGGCCACGACGTCCTGCGGTGACAGCGCGACGTCGAGCAGCGGGGCACGCTCGTCGAACGCGTCGATCAGGTCGGCGCGCAGGCCGTGCACGGTGGCGGCGCTGGCGCCGTCGGGACGGCCGACGAGCTGGAGGCGCGAGGTGTGGGTGAGCAGGCCGTCGGCGATGAGCTGGGTACAGATCTGCCGGCCGATGTCGCCGGTCGCGCCGACCACGGAAACGTCCATGCCGCCGATGGTAGGAGGTGGCTGCGCCGGTCCGGGACGGTCAGGGGGTCATGCCGCGTGCGGCCTCGACCATCTCGTCGACGACGGCTCGTACGGCGGGGCTCGGTTCGTGACGTCCGACACGATGCCGGACGACGAGCCGGCGGGACCCGAGGCCGGCGAGCCGGACCACGGTGACGCCGTCGGGCACGTCCTCCTCCTTCAGGGCGAGGGCGGGGAGCATCGCGATGCCCTGCCCGGCGGCGACCAGCGCGAGCGCCGTGTCGAAGTCGTAGTAGGAGTGCCGGGTGGTGATCTCCGTGCCGAGTGTGCGGGCGAGCCGGCGCAGCGCGCGGTCGGCCGCGATGTCCGCGAGTGGTCCCACCCAGGGCAGGCCGGGGAGGTCGTCGAGCCGTTCGGGTTCGGCGGTTCCGGGCGGCACGACGATGCACCACGGCTCCTCGAGCAGCGGGATCTCGTGGACGCCGCGGGGTGCGGGGGCGTCCATGTCCACGTCCCGGTCCAGGATGATGGCGTCGAGGTCGCCCGCGCGGAGCTTCCGGACCGACTCGAACGGGTCGTGCTCGTTGACGTCGACCTCGATCCCGGGGAACTTCTCGGCGAGGGGTGCGAGCATCGGGGCGACGACGGCGCGGATCGCCGTCTGGAAGGCGCCGATCTTCACGCGCCCGGTGACTTCCTCGCCCAGGGCGGCGATCGCCTGGCGTGCCTCGATGAGTTCCGACTCGATCCGCTCGCCGGCCTCGGCGAGGACGCGTCCGGCCGGTGTGAGCGTGACGCCGCGCGGGCCGCGATCGAGGACGGAGATGCCCTCCTCGGCCTCCAGCCGGGCGATCTGCTGGGACACCGCCGATGGCGTGACGTGGAGCAGATCGGCCGCGGCGAGGACCCCGCCTGCACGGTGTACCGCCAAGAGGAACGCGAGTCGACGAGGGTCTGCAGCCATGTAGCAATGCTACACCCGGGAGTGCACGAACATTCGATTGTGCTGAAGGCGCTGAAGGGTTCAGAATGGTCCGTGGCACCGGTCCGTGATCATCTCCGATCGCCCGGCGCCGCCAGTTCACACGTGCCCGTCAGGTGGCACACAGAACCACCCCCTAGCGTCAGTCGTCGTTGGGGTTTGACCACCACTTATCGAATCGATTCGGGAGGTGCTTTGTGCTCTCGCTCATGACCACCGTCGTCACGGCCCTCGGGTGGGTCGGTGCTGTTGCTGGACTCGTTGCGTACGCGATGGTGAGCCAGGGCAAATGGCGTCCCGACTCGATCGCCTTCCAGGCGACCAACGTGTCCGCGGCGTCGATCCTCATGGCGGTCGCCGCCCTCAACGGAGTCTGGCCGTCGGCGGCGTCGAACATCGCGGCCATCGCGATCGGCGGGAACGCGCTGTTCATGGTGGCCCGCGCACGCGGCCGCAAGGCCCGTGACGAGGGCTCCGACATCCCCGCCATCGCCCCCACGATGGACGCGCAGTCGGCGGTGCGGTCGACGCTCCGCTGAACCGGGGGGTCGTACCCCGGTTGACCTGGGGTCGCACCTCAGTCGTGCGGCGGGAGCTTGATGTCGACCACCAGGGCTCGATGGTCGGACACGCCCGTGTCCAGCGCACGGGCCGCTCCGTCCGCCCGCAGGGCACCGTCGTCGTCGACCAGGACGTGATCGATCTGGAAGCGGGGCTCGCCGACCGGGAACGTGCGCGTCCCGGCCGGCGGCCGCCATCCGGTCACCTCGGCCGGCGCCCCGTCGCGCAGGTTCAGGTCACCCATCAGAACGAGCGGCCGGGGCGCGGCCCCGAGGGCGTCCCGCAGCCACGGCAGCTGCGCCCACGCGTTGCCCAGGCGGGAACTGAGGTGCGTGGCACACACGGTGATGCCGCCCGACGGCGTCTCCACGTCGGCCGCGACGGCCGCGCGCGGCTCATCGATTCCCAGCTGCGCCGGCCCGACCCACCGGCTCGCCATCGGAAGCCGCCACTTCCGCCACGCCCGCACGGGAAACCGTGAGGCCAGGGCGATCCCGTAGGCGGGGTAGCGCTCCTGCCCCCGCGCTCGCCATCGCAGGCCGGGGACGCTCATCCAGCCCGCCACGGTGGGCACGTAGCGATGGTCGACGGCACCCATCGCCTCCGCGCAGATCCGTGCCTGGTCGGCGAACCCGCTGCGCGGCTGGAACCGGTCCACCTCCTGCAGCGCCAGGATGTCCGGATCCAGGGCGCGCACGGCGTCCGCCAGCCGCCCACGGTCGACGCGGCCGTCGCGTCCGAGCCCGTGCTGGATGTTGAAGGTGGCGAGACGGATCGACACGTCAGAGCGTCTTGTGCCAGGCGGCGATACGGTCCACCGCCGTGGCGACGACGTCGGGCGCCGACGCGAACGACAGCCGCACCCAGTCGCGCCCGCCCACGCCGTCGAAGTCCAGGCCCGGCGTGATCGCCACGTTCGCCTCCGCGAGCAGGCGTTCGCAGTACGTGACCGAGTCCAGGCCGAACCCGGCGATGTTCCCGTAGAAGTAGAACGCGCCGTCGGCCGGGGCCACCGGGTCCCAGCCCAGCTCCGCCTGCCGGTCGAGCAGCAGAGCGCGCGAGTCGGCGTACCGCGCCACGTTCTCCGCGGCGGCCGCGTACCCCTCCTCGGAGAACGCCGCGATCCCCGCCTGCTGCGCGAGCGCGGGCGGCGACAGCGCCACGTTCCCGGCCAGCGCACCCACCGGCGCGACCAGTTCCTCGGGCAGCACGAGCCAGCCGAGGCGCCAGCCCGTCATCGCCCAGTACTTGGAGAACGAGTTCACGACGACGGCGCCCCGGTCCGCGTACCGCGCCGCGGTGGCCTGCGTGACCTCGTCGGAGTACGCGATGCCGTGGTAGATCTCGTCGCTGATCAGCCGGACCTCGTGCGACGCGCACCACTCGGCGACGGCGTCCAGCTCGTCCGGCGTGATCATCGTCCCGGTGGGATTGGCCGGGCTGGCGACCACGAGGCCGTCCAGCCCGCCCTCGTAGTAGGCCTCCATGAGCTGGGAGACCCCCGGCTGGTAGCGGGCCTCAGGTCCGCAGTCGAGCTCGATCACCTCGCACCCGAGCGCGGACAGGATGTTCTTGTAGGCCGGGTAGCCCGGTCGAGCGAGCGCCACCCGGTCCCCGACGTCGAACGCGGCGAGGAACGCGAGCAGGAACCCGCCGCTCGACCCGGTGGTCACGGCGATGTGGCCGGGGTCGACCTCGATGTCGTACCAGCGGCCGTAGTGCCGGGCGATCTCCACGCGGAGGGCCGGGACGCCGAGTGCCTCGGTGTAGCCGATGTCACCGGTGCGGAGCACCTCGGCAGCACGCTCACGGACGACGTCGGACGCGCCGGTGGACGGCTCCCCGGCGCAGAGGTTCAGCACATCCGCACCCGCGGCGCGGCGCGCATTCGCGGCGGCGAGAACCTCCATGACGGCGAACGGGGGCACGGCGGAACGACGGGAGACCTTCATAGGGGCAATGATGCCTGGTCGGCGCCGAGTCAGGCGGATGCGGGTTCAGGATCTCCCGGTAGCCATCAGTCCGGACTCGTACGCCGCGACGACGAGCTGGGCGCGGTCTCGCGCGTGGAGCTTCGTCATCGCGCGGTTGACGTGCGTCTTCGCGGTTGTCGGGCTGATCACGAGACGCTCGGCCACCTGATCGTTGGACAGTCCCTGCGCGACGAGGACGACGACCTCCCGCTCGCGGTTCGTCAGCTGCCGCAACGCGTGCGCGGTGTCGCGCGGCAGCGGCTGGGTGACGTACCTGTCGATCAGCCTGCGGGTGATCCCGGGAGCCAGGAGGGCGTCGCCGCGCGCGGCGACGCGGACCGCGTGGAGCAGATCCTCCGGCTCGATGTCCTTCACCAGGAAACCGGCCGCGCCCGCACGGAGCGCGTCGAGGACGTACTCGTCGAATCCGTAGTTCGTCAGGATGACGACGTGCACGCCGGACAGGTCGGGGTCCGCGGCGATACGGCGGGTGGCGGCGATCCCGTCCGTGCCCGGCATCTGGATGTCGACGAGCGCGACGTCCGGCAGGTGCCGCCTCGCGAGTTCGACGCACTCGTCGCCGTCACCGGCCTCCCCCACGACCTCGATCCCGGCCTCGGTCTCGAGGAGCGCCCGGAAGCCGCTGCGCAGGAGCGGCTGGTCGTCGGCCAGCAGCACCCGGATCACGGGGCGGGCTCCGCGCGAACGGCAGTGTCCATACCGGTCACCGTCGGCGACGGACGGACCGGGAGCTCCGCCCGGACCGTGAATCCTCCCCCGGTACGAGGCTCGGCGCGTACCCGTCCGCCCAGCGCGGCGACCCGCTCCCGCATCCCGAGGAGGCCCACCCCCAGTACCGGAGGTACGCCCGGATCCGCGCGGCCGTCGTCGTCGACCTGGACCACCAGGTTCTCGGGAGACACGTCGACGCGGACACGCACCGTCGTGGCGCCGGCATGCCGGGCGACATTGGTGAGCGCCTCCTGGACCACCCGGTATGCGGTGCGGTCCACAGCAGCGGGGAGGTCACGCCTGTCGCCCTCGAGAACCAGCGCCGCGTCCAGGCCGATCGCTCGGGACTTCTCCACCAGGTCGGGGACATGGTCGATCCCGCGCGGCGGTGCGGTGTCGTCGTCGCGCAGGGCGTGCAGCGTGGCACGGAGCTCCCGGGAGGCCTCGCGCCCGGCGTCCTGGATCGCCAGCAACGCGTCCGGCACCCGTTCGCCCTGACGACGCGCCACATGGACGGCGACATCGGCCTGCACCTTGATGATCGAGATCTGGTGGGTGAGCGAGTCGTGCAGCTCGCGCGCGATATGCAGTCGCTCCTCGTCCGCCCGGCGTCGTGCCACCTCCTCGCGAGTGCGCTCCGCCTCGTCGGCTCGCCGCTCCGCCTGGCGAAGTGCCTCTCCGGCCGCCCCGGCCGCGAACAGCCAGGCGATCTCGAGCGCGCCGCGGGACTGCTCCAGGGCGGAGGTCAGGTCGTGCCCCGCGGCCAGCACCGCGAGCGGGAGCGTCACCAGCATGGCCACGGCCGCGAGCACGGAGACCAGGCGGTGGCCCGCACGCATCGCCGCGTACATGGCGAAGGGGAACGCGACGGCCGGTACATCGAGTCCCAGCGCCTGCTGTCCCAGTGCGCACAGTCCCGTGGTGACCAGGACGAGGACGGGAGCCCTGCGCCCGGCGGCCAGCAGGAGTCCGCTGGACGTCAGCAGTGCGTAGCCGGCCAGGTCCGCCGGACCGGACGGACGCTCCTCCGACAACGCGGTGGCGAGCAGCGCACCAGCGACGCCGAGCGCGACGATCCAGTCCCGGACCCGGGGCGGGAACTGGAATCGCGGTGCGCTCATGCTCTCGCACATTAGCCGCAAGCCGCCGTGGGGGAATCGGCCACGTGCGGTAACCGTCCCGTACCGCATCCGCGGTACATGGCGTCGCGCGACGACCTCGGCACCGGGCACGTAGGCCGTGCGCAGCAGCGGAAAGTGACCGCGGTGGCGGGACGACCAGCGTGCCCGGGAACGACAGGCTTGCCGGTGACACCGCACCCCACCGCGAGGAGAAGATCATGAGCAGCGCAGCGCTGGCAGCACTCACGACGGCGGTCGACACCGCCGCGCCGGTCTACGGCCTGACCGCCGGCCGTGTCGGTCCCACCATCGCCGCCCTGGTCGCGCTGGCCGCGGCCGTCATCGGCGGCGGGGCGGTCGCCCGTCGCCGCGAGGGACGCCGCGGCGCGATCGCAGCCGTCGTGCTCGGCCTCGTCACGATGGTCTCAGGCGCGGTGTTCACGGCGACCGCCGGTGGTGGCCCAGGGACGGGAAACGGGATCGTCGGATCCATCGCTGCGGTCGTGCTCGGGCTGATCGCCTGCCTGCTGGGCGGGGTGGTCATCAGCAGGACCCGCCGCGACGGCGCCTGACATCGCGCCTGCCTCGGCACCGCCTCCTGCCGCCCCTGCCGGGATCGCTCCAGACATGGAACGATCCTCGTGCCGGCGCACCAGTGGACCGCACGACTTTCCTTGACCCGGCAGGCGAGAGGCCGAACACTGTCCGTGAACCATCGTCACCTGTTTTGACCTGGACGTTCACTACAGAGGAGAACTGTGACCGACTACCCCGACGACGGGCCCTACGCCGAGCCGAAGGGCGAGGTCCTGACGGTCACGAACATGATCGCCCTCGCCGGCGCTGTCCTGATCACCGGAGTGCTCCTCGACCGGTTCGCGGAACTGGATCCGGCGTACGCCATCAGCCGGATCGTGAGCATGCCGTTCCTCGTCGCGGCGATCGTGGTCGCCGCGCGGCGACGGGCCTGGCCGGCGCTGATCCTGCCGGCGGTCGCGCTGGCACTCGTCGCGACGACGTTCTTCCTCGGGAACTGAACCCTCGGGCCGCGCGGTCCCGGGCTACGCGGCCTCGGGTCGCGGGCTGCGGGCGGCGCGGTCCCGGGTGGCGCGGCCTCAGGTGGCACGGCCTCGGGCGGCGCGATCCCAGATGGCACGACCTCGGGCAGCGCGGTCCCGGGTGGCACGGTCTCAAGCCGTGCGGCCCGGCCTCCGCGGTCTCGTCCTGCAAGCGTGCGTCCCGACGGGACACAAACCTGGTGAAACACGATGGCCGGTCGCTGGTCGCCACGTGGCGGCCCGGGCACGTGGCGGCCCGGACACGGGCCCCTCATCAGGTTCGGTGCGGCACCGGCCCGACCGCCGGCACGCCCGTCACCCCAGGAGGTTCTGATGTACCGCACCTCACGCAGACCCGCCGCACGCGTCGCCGTCGTCGCACTTCTCCCGCTCTCCCTCACGCTGGCGGCATGTGGCGGCGCCAACCCCGACGCGGGGACCGTGCGCTCCGACGTCGAGCGCAAAACCGTCACGGTCGCCGACGCCTCCGCGGTTCCCGACGTCGTCGCCGCGACGGACGAGCTTGGCCGGGTCATGGTCGGCCCGGCCGCTCCGCCCGCGGGCTCCGACTGCACGAGTCCGGACGGCCCCAACGCCGTCGCCTCCCCCGCGTCGCTCGCCGTCGCCCTGGCCATGCTCACGGAGGGCGCCGACGCCAGCACGCTCGCCGCTCTCGACGAAGCCCTCGGCGCGGGCGGCGACGACCGCACCGACGCGTTCAACGCGCTGTCCCGGGCCGTCGGGGAGTACGACGGCGATCCCGCCGTCGTCCAGGACGACGAGCTTCCGGACCCTCCCGTCCTCCACCTGGCCAACCAGGCGGTCATCGACGACGAGCTCACCCCGCTGGACAGCTACCTCGACGCCCTGGCCGAGGGCTTCGGCGCCGGCGTGCAGCACACAGACCTCGGCGGTGACGAGGGCAAGGCGATCCTCGACGCCTGGACGAACGAGCACACCGGCGGGCTGATCGACGAGAGCGCCATCACGCCCGAACCGAGCCTCCGGCTCGTGCTGCAGAACGCCGTCCTGCTGGCCGCACGATGGCAGCAGCCCTTCACCGAGACGCGCGACGCCGAACCGTTCACCCTCGACGACGGGACCGGGATCCAGGCCGAGGCCGTCTGGGGCACGCTCGGGGTCCCGTACACCTCGCAGGACGGCTGGCAAGCCGCACGCCTGCCGTACACCGAGGGGTTCCACGCGGACGTGCTCCTGCCGCCCGACACGACCGCGGTGTCCGGCGACGGTGCCCCGGCCGCGCCCGACGCCGACACCTGGGCCGCCCTGGATGCCGCCCTCACCTCCGCCGAACCGCGACCGGTCGAACTGACGATGCCCTCGCTCGACGTCGAGACGGGCCCCGTCGACCTGTGCGCCGCCCTCTACGACGCCGGTCTCGGTGAGCTGTACCAGCTGCCCGACCTGTCCGGGATCTCGGACCAGGATCTCGCCCTGACCCAGGCGTTCCAGCAGGTGGTGCTGCAGGTCGACGCGGAGGGCACGGTCGCCGCCGCCGTCACGGAACTCGGCATGGCCGAGACATCGATGCCGCTCGGCCAGGTCGAGATGACCGTCGACCGCCCCTACCTGCTGCGCATCGCCCACACCGACACGTCCTGGCCGCTCTTCCTGGCCGCGATCGGGGACCCGAGGCACTGACGTCGGCGAGGTTGCCAAGGCAGGGCAGGGCGACGCGGAGGGACGACGTGGCACCGGCGGCGTGACGTCACACCGCCGCGCTGCTCCGGCGGGGCGCGATGCGTGCGACGACGCCGCGCCACCACGGGATGCGGGGAAGGATGTCCTCGGCCGCGTCCCGCCGGACCACGTCAGGCGCGACGTAGCCCCTGAACCAGCGCGCCGTCTCGCGCCACACCACGTCGCGCACCGGTGCCGCCGAGAGCGTGACGTCGTGCAACGCGCCGTCCACCCGCACCAATGTGGTCACCGGGCCGAGATTTGGCACCCGGCGCGCCACGCCGACGACGTCGAGCACCGTGTCGGTGCGCTGCGTCTCCTCGGTCCAGCGGGTCGGCATCGAGGACCTCGCCGAGAGCAGCACCAGGACGGGCGCGTCGATCGCCAGCCCGTGCGCCACCTGGTCGTGCCCTTTGAGGATCGCGGCCATCCAGGCTGGTGTCGGTCGTCTCCCCTGGTCAGAGCGCCATTCCGTGTCGTAGGTCCATTCGCCGTCGTACTCGGCGGAGATCGCTCGTGAGTACAGCCCCCGGTCGTAGTAGACGACCGGCCCCCGCGGGTTGATCGCAGCGGCCGCGCGCACACCCGGCTCCAGGACCCGGCGGCCGGCTTCGCGCATCTGCAGTTCGAGCCACGGCGCGTTCAGCACGACGCCGACCGCCCGTCCCGGATGCCGCGACGCCCACAGGCTGAGGATCAGCCCACCGGTGGAGTGCCCCATGAGAAGCAGTTGCCGCGAACCCGGCTCGTCGGCGTCGTGCCCGATCGCCGCGAGCGCCGCCGCGATGTCCTCGTCGTAGGTCCCGAGGTCGGCGACGTAGTTGAGGGTCTGTCCGTCGCGGATGGACCGGCCGTACTTGCGCAGGTCGAGAGCGTGGAAGCGGACGCCGAGGTGTTCCCAGAAGTCCGCGAGGTGGGCCTGGAAGAAGTAGTCGTTCCAGCCGTGCACGTACAGCAGGTCGATGCCGGCGTCCGTCTCGCCGGGGCTGATCCGCCGTGCCAGGGTGGCCACGACGTCGCCCTCCTCGTCGGGCTTGAGGTCGAGGGTGAGCTGCTCGAAACCGTCGAGCACGTCGGGCGTCCACATGCCGCGAATCTAACCTCTGGCGGACGCAACTACCTCGCCGGGTCGCCCCGTCGGAGGATGGCCAGTTCTCCCGGGTAGTCGTCGAGCCAGTGCTCCAGGGTGCGGGCGGGGCGTCCTGCGAGGACGGCGACGGCGTCGTCCACCTCCTCGAAGACGCCGGCGTCGATAGCGGCGCAGCACGAGATCCAGGCGTCCAGGTCGTGTACCCAGGGCACGGGGCTGACGTAGGCGTCGCGGGCCGACATCGGCTCGTAGCGCAGCGGTTGTCCGGTGACCGTGGAGAGTGTCCGGGCCACGTCGGCGCCCGTGAGCGCCTCGGGTCCGGTGATCCGGTAGGTGATGCCGTCGTGGGCGTGGGCGCGTTCGTCGAGGAGGACGGCGGTGGTGGCGTCCGCGACGTCGGCGGGTGAGACGGCCGAGACGCGTCCGTCTCCAGCGGGGGCGCGCAGGGCGTCGCCGTGGACGGCGTGGATGAGGGTTCCGAACTGGACGGACACCCGGAGTGTCGTCCAGGTGGCGCCGGAGGCGCGCACTGCCTGCTCGATGCGCCAGTGCCTCCGGCCGTGGCTGGCGATTCCCTGCGCGTCGGCGCCGATCTGTGACAGGTGCACGATCCGGCGGAAGCGGTGGGCGGCCAGGAGTTCGATCGGGTCGGGGTCGCGGGCGCCGATGCCGGCGATGACCAGGGTGTCGGCCCCGTCCAGTGCGGCGTCCAGCTCGTCGGCGGCGGGTGTGCGGCCGAGGACGGCGACCTGGGCGTCGGGCAGTGCGGCGCCGTCGGGCAGGCGCGGTGCGCGGATCTCGTCCGACACGATGAGCCGCTGTTCCGTGGCCTCCGCGGCAAGGCGGAACGCGAGTTGGACGCCGATCGTTCCGCTGGCGCCCGCGAGGGCTATTGCTCCGCCGACCATACTTCGAGGATAGGCCGGGCTCGCGGGGCCCGGCCCTGCGGATCGGCGCACACTCCACGCAGTCCTTGCGCAAGCATGGAAACTCGCCCGGCGGCGTGGATCTCGTGAGGGGCGCGGACCGCACAGCGGCGTGAATCATGCAGCGGCGTGAATCGTGCGGGGTCGCGGATCGCGCAGCGGCGTGGGTTGCGCGGGCGCGGGAAAGCCCGCGGGTTCGGAGGCCGTGCACCTCCGCACCGCGCTGGACGAGGGCGCGGTACCCGCGGGCCCCGGTGGTCGCGATGATTTCGCCACCAGTCCCGTGCGCCGTGCTAGCCCGGCGCGTCGACTTCATGTCGCGCGACTGCTAGCGCGCGACCACCTCACAGGTCCCGAGTGTCTTCACGATCTCGGATCACCTCCCTTCTTGTGTATGCAGGAACCTACGCTGCACACGGGCCCGCGCCAAAGGTTTTTCCGCGGCGCGAACACGGGAATATCGTCGCGGTGCGCGGGTCGCGCTCGAAGCGGTCGCGGCGAGCGATCAGTTCCGCCCGGCTCCGTCGTCGTACCTGTATGACCTCGCTGCTCACCGTGGCCTCGGCCGTGACCTCGGCGGACGGGACCACGATCGCCGTCGACCGCACCGGACCCGACGACGCGAGTTCCGTACTCGTCGTGGTCGACGGCGTCCTGGCACACCGCCCGCCCTCGACACTCGCCCTCGCGCGCCGGCTGGCGGCGCCCGGCGAGGCCGCGCCCTGTGCACCGATCGCCACGGTCAGGTACGACCGCCGAGGCCGCGGTACCAGCGGTTTCACCCCGCCGTATGCGGTGGCGCGGGAGATCGAGGACCTCGCCGCCGTGCTCGACGTCGCGGGCCCCGCAGCTCTCCTGGGAATGTCCACCGGGGCGTTCCTCGCGCTGCGCGCGGCGGCCGACCTCGAGGAGCGCGTTACCGCCGTCGTCGTCCACAAGCCGGAACACGACGTCGCCGACGGCGGCCCCGACGTCTGGCGCCACGTCGTGGCGGCGGTCGAGTCGTGCGTCGCGGAGGGTGATACGGCTGCCGCCGTCGAGATCTTCCTGGAGGTGGCGGGCATTCCACCGGACTACGCCGCCGGTATGCGACGCTGCCCCTCCTGGACCGATCTCGAGGTCCACGCCCCCACGATCGCCCACGACGGCCGCCTCGTCCTCGAGGCCGCCGCGAGGCAGAACCCGGCCCCGGGCCTCCCACGCCGCGTGAGAGTGGTCGACGACGGCGAACCGGGCGCACTCGTCGACGCGGTCCGCAGGGCCGTCGGAGAGCACGAGGCACTCGGTCGGTCCCTGCATGAGTGATCGGCAGTTCGAAGTGCCGATCACTCATCAACGGACCGACCGCGGGCGGTCACACGTCAGCGGGGCTTGCGCGCCGTGACGAAGAGGCGCGGGGCCTCGTCCACGAGTTCCGCGCCGGCCGCGAACCGCATGTGCAGCCCGCGCAGCCCGGCCTCGTGGGCCGTGATCGCCCCGGGAGCTAGTTGTGCCAGGTCCGGGACCTGCCACGGCACGGTCCTCAGGTACCAGAGCACGGCCGCGAGGCTCCGGAACTTCCGCACGCCCCCGTGGTGCTCGGCTCGCGTGACCTCCATGCCCTCGGCCTTGAGGGCGTCCGTGAGCACGTCGACGGTCATGCCGTCCGGATCCCAGCCCACCGGGACGCCGAGCGCCTCGTTGATGGCGAAGCCGTCGCGCGTGTCGAACTGCTCGGTGACGAACACGCCGCCCGGCTGCAGGAGCCGGGCCACCTCGTGCGCGTTGATCAGGCCGCACCGGCTGATCACCGTGGCGAAGTGGCCGTCGAAGAAGGGCAGTACGAGGTCCTCCGCCCACATCTCCTCGACCTTCTGCACGGTGACGCGCAGCGGCTCGAGCTTGCGGCGGGCGGCCAGGAAGGCAGGTCCGGTGCTGGTCGCCGCCGATCCCTCGGGCAACGGGCCCATCGCGGCGAAGGCGGTGCCGTCGCCCGTGCCGATGTCCAGCACGCCGTGCGACGAACCGGACACCGCCTGGTGCGCCTCGGACTCGTAGTCCCACGGCTGCGCATCGACGGTGATGGCGTCGCCGACGGGCGAGTTCGTGTAGTCGGTCGGCATGGTGGCGGGCGTGACCGGGGGCGCGGGAGCGTTGCGAGCCCAGTCGATGTGATCCTCGAACGGCGCATCCGGCGCCGGAGCTGGGGCGATCGAGACGTCAAGCATGGGGCTGATTGTGGCGCAAAGTCCGTGCGCAGGCATAAACCTCGCCGTGATCCCCCCTCCCGCGACGCCTCCCTTGACGAAACATGGGGACTTCTCCCCCATGAACCGGAGCCGACGGCAGAAGCCTGAAGACACTGAGGCTCAACCTAGAGAAGACCTGACGGACTCAGAGACGAACCCCGGAGAGGGGGGCAAGGGGCGAAGCCCCGAAACGCACGGCGGACCCCAGGTCCGGACCGCACGATCCCGCCCAACGCACCCCGGCGGGGGTCCGGGGGCGTGCCCCCGGGGCGGGGCGTGGGGGCTCCGCCCCCCACAAGAAACAGGTGAGGCGGGGCGGTTCGGCTTGCCGAACACACCCCGCCCACCGCATGGCGGGGCGTGGGGGCTCCGCCCCCACAGAAAACAAGTGAGGCGGGGCGGTTCGGCTTGCCGAACACACCCCGCCCACCGCATCACGTGCGCGAGGGGGGACTCGAACCCCCACGCCCTCTCGAGCACACGGACCTGAACCGTGCGCGTCTACCAATTCCGCCACTCGCGCGTGCTGGAAGAGATTAGCACGCAAGGCGGGGTGGATCCGAACCCATATGTGACCTGCCTGGTTCCGTCGCACCCCGACCTCCGGTAGCGTGCGGGTTCGCCCGTCTTCTCCCAACTGGCAGTGCCAAGGCTCACAGCACAGGATCAAGAAGATCCGCAGGACTTCCACACAGATTGCGGTCTGTGGTGACCTGCCGGTCTATACGATCTATGTAGTCTGCCCACGCGCAGGCCGGGAAGGAGGTGGCATGGGCGCCCTGGATCGCTTCGAGAAGAGCGTGGAGCGCATGATGAACAACGCGTTCGCCAAGGTAGGACGCGGTGAGGTGAAGCCCGTGGAGCTGGCAAGCCGGCTCCGGCGGGAACTTGACGACCGCGCCGCGGTGGTGGGTCGGGACCGCACCGTCGCACCGAACGAGTTCACGATCGAGTTGTCCCCGGACGACTTCGCCCAGATCGAGGCGTGGGGTGCACAGACCCTCGCCGACGAGCTGGCGTCGAACGTGACGGCCTACGCGGCGACGCAGCACTACGCGTTCGTCGGGCCGGTCAGCGTGACGTTCGACGAGGTGTTCGAGCTCGTCCCCGGCCGCTTCAACGTGCGCTCCCGCAGCGTGCAGGGGAACGTCGCACCGGCGACCTCCGGCTCGCCCAGCGCGCGGCACCCGCTGATCGACATCGACGGGCAGCGCTACCTGCTGACCGGTCCGGTGACGGTCATCGGCCGTGACGCGGAGGCGGACATCGTCGTGGACGACCCGGGCGTCTCCCGCCGCCACCTGGAGATCCGCGTGACCCCTGACGGCGTCATCGCCTCCGACATGGGTTCCACGAACGGACTCTACGTGGAGGGGCACCAGGTTCCCGCGGCCACGCTCCTCGACGGCAACACCATGACGATCGGCCGTACCCGGATCATGTTCTGGTCGGGCAGCGCCGGCGCCGAGAACGAGGACTGGTGATCGACCCCTCATGAGCGAGCTGACGTTCACCCTGCTGCGGTTGGGTTACCTGGTACTGCTGTGGGTGTTCGTGCTCTCGGCCGTCGCCGTGCTGCGGCGGGACCTGGCGGGTCCGCGCACGGGCCGCAAGCGCCGCCGCAAGCCGGAGCCCGCCGCAGTGGGCGGGCCTCCGCCGGGACCAGCTCCGGCCCCGCTGGTCGGTGGTGGGGGCCGTAGTGGCGCCCCGACACGTCTGGTCGTGGTCGCCGGCCCGCTGACCGGCACCACGATTCCGCTCACCCAGTCGGGCATCCTCATCGGCCGCGCGCCGAGTTGCACCCTCGTGCTCGACGACGACTACTCGTCGTCCCGGCACGCCCGGATCTACCCGCAAGGGAACCAGTGGTACGTCGAGGACCTCGGTTCCACCAACGGAACGTACATGAACGATCAGCGCATCCAGGGGGTCATTCCGTTGCCCCCGGGAGTAGGCGTCCAGATCGGCCAGTCCGTCGTCGAGCTCCAGGGATGACCACCACGTGACCGTGAATCTGCGGTATGCCGCGCGTTCCGACGTCGGCCTCGTCCGCTCCAACAACCAGGACTCCGCCTATGCGGGTCCGCATCTCCTCGTGGTGGCCGACGGCATGGGCGGTCATGCCGGCGGCGACGTCGCCTCGTCCCTCACGATCGCCGCCCTGACACCGCTGGACCACGGCGACCACAGCACGGACCGGCTCGTGACCGACCTGGAGCAGTCGGTCGACCGTGCGCGCCAGGACCTCATCGCCGCCACTGCGTCCGACCCCGAACTGGCCGGTATGGGCACCACCGTGACCGCGCTGCTGCGCAGCGGCAACACGCTGGCCATGGCCCACCTCGGCGACTCCCGCGCCTATCTCCTGCGCGACGGGCTGCTCACTCAGGTCACCGTCGACCACACGTTCGTGCAGCACCTTGTCGACACCGGCCGGATCTCGGCGGACGAGGCGGAGACGCATCCACAGCGCAACGTCGTCATGCGGGTGCTGGGCGACTTCGACCTGGACCTCACCCCGGACATGTCC
The DNA here is from genome assembly GCF_054782975.1 of Myceligenerans halotolerans. Lineage (NCBI taxonomy): Bacteria > Bacillati > Actinomycetota > Actinomycetes > Micrococcales > Promicromonosporaceae > Myceligenerans > Myceligenerans halotolerans. Next base: position 49,218 of record NZ_BAAGRL010000004.1, on the reverse strand, counting down.
GTCCGGGAGGCGATCCCGGGTGACCGGTGGATGCTCTGCTCGGACGGCCTGTCGGGGTTTGTCTCGGTCGAGGACCTCACCGAGACGCTCGGTGGCGTCGCCGATCCCGCCGATGCGGCCGAGCGGCTCGTGTCGGCGGCCATGCGTGAGGGCTCGACCGACAACATCTCGGTGGTCGTCGCCGACGTCGTCGACGAGGAGTCCGTCCCCTTCCCGCCGCCGGATCCCGAGATCGTCGGCGCCGCCGCCCTGCGCGGCGTGACCGCCGCCATCGGCCCGGGCACGATCATCCATCCGGGCGGCGCCGACCTCGGCGGCCCTGGCGGGACGCAGCCTCAGCCGGGCGCGATCGGTACTGCCGTGCTCCCCGACGACGACCCGAACCTGGCCGACGCCCTGGAACACGCGGTGAACGGCTCGGAGGCCGGGGCCTACGAGCCCGAGGTCCTCCCTGACGACGATGACGACGTCGAGACGGAAGCGGCCGCCGAGGTCACCTCGCACCGGAGGCGGTCCTGGCTCACCGTGCTCGGGATCCTGCTGCTCACCAGCGGCCTCGCCGGCCTGGGGTGGGGCGGGTACCGCTGGACCCAGACGCAGTACTACGTGGGCGAGGCGGACGGTCAGGTCGCCGTGTTCCGCGGCATCCCGGCAACGGCGGGGCCGTTCTCGCTGTCGACCCCCGTCGAACTGACCGGCACCCAGGTCGCCGACCTCCCCGGATACATCGCCGACAGCATCGAGGGCACCATCCGCGCGACGTCGCGCGACGACGCCGTCGACCGCGCGCAGCGCCTCATCGACCAGGCGGAAGAGGCCACGGAGGAGAGCGAGCCCGCGCCGACCGAGCCCGCGCCGACCGAGGACGAGCCGACCGAGGAGCCCACCGAGGAAGCCTCGCCGGATTCCACGGACTCCGGAAGCAACGGATCCGCGTCCGAGGACAGAGACAGTGGAGAATCGAACTCTGACAGCGGCGGGGGGAACGGATGAGCATGCTCTCCGAGAAGGTCCCCCAGGGCATGCAGGACGCGATCCAGCCCGAGGAGAACGCGCCAGGCCGTGCTGCTGAGGCCGTGCTGCTGGTGCTCGCGCTCGGGCTCGGGCTCGGCGGCCTTGCCATGGTCGGCTACTCGATCGAGGGCGAGCTTCCTGCCGGCTTCTGGACGAACGCGCTGGTGCTCGCGGCACTCTCGCTCACCGCCCACATCGTGCTGCGGATCCGGGCGCCGTACGCGGACCAGGTGATCCTGCCCGCGGTGATGCTGCTCAACACCATGAGCCTGGCGATGATCACCCGGCTCGACATGGCCAACATGACCGGCGCCGACGCCGGGCGGCACCTGATGTGGACGTCGCTGGGCATCGTCGTGGCGTGCGTCCTGCTCCTCGTCCTGCGCGACCACCGCGTGCTGCGCAAGTACACGTACACGGTGATGGTCCTCGCCCTCGTCATGGTCGTCCTGCCACTCATCCCCGGCCTGGGCCGGGAGATCAACGGCGCGCGCATCTGGATCAACTTCGCCGGGTTCTCGCTGCAGCCCGCCGAGTTCGCCAAGATCCTCTTCGCGATCTTCTTCGCGGGCTACCTCGTGGCAAACCGCGACACGCTCGCGCTGGCCGGCAAGAAGGTGCTCGGGCTGCAGCTCCCCCGCCTGCGTGACCTCGGACCGATCCTCGTGGTCTGGGCCGTGTCGCTGACGGTTCTCGTCGGTCAGAAGGACCTCGGGACGTCGCTGCTGTTCTTCGGCCTCTTCGTCGGGATGCTGTACCTCGCCACGGAACGCGGGGGATGGGTCGCGATCGGCATGTCGATGTTCGTCGTCGGCGCGTTCGCGGCCTGGACGATCTTCGGGCACGTCCAGCGACGTGTGACGATCTGGCTCGACCCGCTGGACCTGGAGTTGATCGACGCGGTCGGCGGCTCGTACCAGGTGGTCCAGGGCATGTTCGGGATGGCGTTCGGCGGCATGTTCGGCGTCGGCTGGGGCGAGGGCTACTCCTCGCTGATCCCGTTCGCGTTCTCCGACATGATCTACGCCGCGTTCGGCGAGGAGCTCGGGCTCACGGGTCTGCTCGGCATCCTCCTGGTCTACCTCGTGATCGTGCAGCGCGGCCTGCGCGCCGCGATCGGCGTGCGCGACGGCTTCGGCAAGCTGCTCGCCGGCGGCCTCGCGTTCGTGATGGCCCTGCAGCTCTTCGTCGTCGTGGGCGGCATCACGCGGGTCATCCCGCTGACCGGCCTGACGCTGCCCTTCATGGCGCAGGGTGGGTCGTCGCTGCTCGCGAACTGGATCGTCATCGCGCTCCTGCTGCGCACCTCGGACGCCGCGCGCCGGCCGTCGGCCCTGCCGACACGGGGGCAGCTCGCGGGTCCGGCGCCGACGCCCGTCGGGCACCCCGGCGCCGACGGCGCGATCGAGGTGGGTCCGGGCGCGAGCAGGCAGGACCGCGAGGCGGCACGCCAGAACATGCCCTCGCCGAGCGACGAGATGACGCAGATGCAGGCCCCGATCCGGCACGAAGGAGGTGACCAGGCGTGAACGCCACCCTGCGTCGCCTGTCGACGGTAGTCATGGCCATGTTCGTGGTCCTCATGGTGTCGACCACGTGGATCCAGTACGTCCAAGCAGGCGACCTCAACAACCACCAGCGCAACACCCGCAAGATCTACCGGGATCTCGGTGCCGCCCGCGGCCCGATCGTGGTCGGTGAGGACAACGTGGTCGTCTCGGTGCCGGTGGACGACAACTACGGTCGCCAGCGCGTGTACGCCGACGGTGACGAGGACATCGCGCAGTTGTACGCGCCGATCACCGGGTTCTTCGCCGTGAGCGGCACCACCGCCGGCCTGGAGCGCAGCGCGAACGACTACCTCTCGGGACGCGCGGACTCGCTCTGGCTGGACCAGTTGCAGAACCTCATCACCGGCCAGGAGGCCGAGGGGTCATCGGTGGTCACCACCATCGACCCCAGGGTGCAGCAGGCCGCGTGGGATGCGCTCGGGGACTACACGGGTGCCGCCGTCGCCCTCGACCCGAGCACGGGCGCGATCCTGGCGATGGTCTCCAAGCCGTCGTACGACCCGAACTCGCTGGCCGTGCACTCCGGCGCCGAGGTGAACGAGACATACCAGAACCTGGCGAACTCGAAGCCACGGATCAACACCGACGACGGCTCGGAGCAGTACAGCCCGTACTCGGTGCTGCAGAACCGGGTGATCGAAGGCCTCTACCCGCCCGGGTCGACCTTCAAGATCTTCACGTCGGCCGCCGCGATCGAGAGCGGAGACTTCCGCCCGGACTCCGAGGTTCCGGCGCCGAACGGGTACGAGCTGACCGGCACCTCGACCACGGTCAACAACTTCGGCGGCTACGACTGCGTCCGGGGAGAGACCGAGATCACGCTCGCCGACGCGCTGCGCACCTCGTGCAACTCGTCGTACCTGTGGCTCGGCGGCGAGATCGGCGCCGACGGCATGCGGGACATGTTCGAGGACTTCCGCTTCGACGAGAGCCTGGAGGTGCCCATGGGCACCGTACGGGGAAGCTACCCGGGCCTCGACAACGAGGACGAGGACTCGACGCCGGCGATCGAACTCACCGGCATGGGTCAGGGCAACGTCCGTCTGACACCGCTCCAGGTCGCCATGCTGAGCGCCACGGTCGCGAACGGTGGCACCGAGATGGAGCCGTACCTGATCGACAGCATCCGCGACAGCGACCTCGAGGTGGTCGAGAAGACGAACCCCAGCACGCTCGCCAACCCGATCTCGTCCTCCACCGCCGACGCGCTCACGGAGATGATGATCGGCGTCGTCGAGGACGGCTCCGGCGAGCGAGCGCAGATCCCCGGCGTGTCCGTCGCGGGCAAGACCGGCACTGCCGAGAACGGCGGCCACCGCCAGCCGACACTGTGGTTCACCGGGTTCGCCCCGGCCGACGACCCGCAGGTCGCGGTCGCCGTCGTGCTCGAGAACGGGGGCAGCTCCACCGAGGACACCGCCTCGGGTACGCTGGCCGCCCCGATCGCGAAGGCGATCCTCGAGGCGGCGATCGGCTGATGCGGCCCGTCGAAGGCGTGCTGGTCGGGGGGCGGTACCGCTTGGTGCGCCGCCTCGCCATCGGCGGCATGGGCGAGGTCTGGGTCGCCTTCGACGAGAAGCTCACTCGTGAGGTCGCCATCAAGGTGCTGCGCGAGGAATACACGGGGAACGAGGACTTCCTCCGCAGGCTGCGGACCGAGGCGCGCAACTCCTCGACGCTGTTGCACCCCAACATCGCCCAGATGTACGACTACGGCGAGGAGGAGGGCGCCGGCTACCTGGTCATGGAACTCGTGCTCGGGGAGCCGCTCGCCGACCTCCTGGAGCGCGAGCCGGTCCTGCCGCCCCAGCGTCTGCTGCCGCTGCTCGCCCAGACGGCCCGTGGCCTGCACGCCGCGCACGCGGCCGGCGTCGTGCACCGCGACGTCAAGCCGGGCAACATCCTGCTGGAGCACTCCGGCACGGTGAAGATCACGGACTTCGGCGTCTCCGTGGCGCAGAACCAGGTGCCGATGACCGCCACCGGCATGGTCATGGGTACCGCGCAGTACCTCTCTCCCGAGCAGGCCGTGGGCCAGTCCGCGACGGGCGCCTCCGACATCTACGCGCTCGGCGTGGTCGCCTACGAGGCGTCCGCCGGCCGGCGTCCGTTCACCGGCAAGAGCCCTGTCGACATCGCGATCGCGCACGTCAACGCACCTGTGCCCCCGCTGCCGTCGTCGGTCCATCCCGGCATGTCGCAGCTGATCCTGCAGATGCTGGAGAAGGACCCCGCGCACCGGTTCGCGTCCGCCGAGACGCTCGCCCGCGAGATGGACGCCCTCGCGCGGGAGATCGCGGCGGATCCGTTCGGCACCCGCCGCGTCGCAGGCCCCCGATCGAACGAACAACCTGACGCCGGTCCCTCGCGCCACGTCAGCGGCAGCCGTCGCGGATCCGGACGGGGCGGGTCACGACCTGTCACCCGGACCCGCAGCGAGGCGCGACGTGACGCACAGACCGAAGCCCCGATGCACACGCACGCGGCGGGTCCCCAGGGCTCGGCCCACCCCGCACCGCCGCACGGACAGTTCACGGCGACCGCGACTCCGCAGTCGGCCCCTGCCGTGGCACCCGAGGCACAGAGCCCGTGGGGCCCGACCGCAGCCGGACACCAGCCCCGGCCGCATCAGCACGGCGCGCCGGCCTCGGAGGTTCCGGGCCACGGGACCCCCGAGGACTACGCCGTGCCCGGTTCGGACCCGCAGAACCACTCGGTCGGGCGGCACGGGAGTTCCATGGGGGCCTTCCATCCCACGACCGGATACGTCCCGACCGCGGTGTCGCCGTCGGACCGGACCTCGCGAACGTACCCGTCCCGACGAGACGTCCGTGCCGAACGCTCCGGTCGGTCGAACCGCCGCGGCAGCGTGACCACCGGCATCGCCCACTGGGCGGCGGAGTTCGAGGACCGTCTCGGGATCCGTATCCCATGGCCCTTGGTGGCGCTCGGGGTGCTGCTGGGCGCCGTTGTCCTGGTCCTGGTGCTGACCACTGGGGGAGACGAGGGTGGCGAAGCCCAACCGTTGGGTGATAGTTCCTACGGAACGACGGACGCAATGCTGAGTCCTGGCACCACGGCGACAGACGTGGACTCTGGGATGATGCTCCTTGACGAGCCGCTGACCGCAGCGCGGACGGCCGAATCTTCGAAGGACGTATAAGTGGTGGACAACACGCCCCGTGTGCTCGCCGGCCGCTACGAGGTCGGTGAGCTGGTCGGCCGTGGCGGGATGGCCGAAGTACACGTCGGCCACGACACACGACTCGGCCGCACCGTCGCTATCAAGGTGCTGCGCTCCGATCTCGCCGACGACCCGTCCTTCCTGGCCCGCTTCCGGCGGGAGGCACAGTCGGCGGCCGCGCTGAACCATCCCGCGATCGTCGCCGTGTACGACACGGGCGAGGACCGCGCCAAGGACGCGAGCGACAGGGAGGTCACCGTCCCGTTCATCGTCATGGAGTTCGTGGAGGGTCACACCGTCCGCGACATCCTGACGGACGGGTCGGCCGTACCGATCGAGGAGGCCGTCGAGATCACCACGGGCGTGCTCTCCGCGCTCGAGTACTCGCACCGCGCCGGGATCGTGCACCGGGACATCAAGCCCGCGAACGTGATGATCACGCCGACGGGCGCCGTGAAGGTCATGGACTTCGGCATCGCGCGCGCCATGGCTGATTCCGCGGCCACGATGACGCAGACCAACGCCGTCATCGGTACCGCCCAGTACCTCTCGCCGGAGCAGGCCCGCGGCGAGACGGTGGACTCGCGCTCCGACCTGTACTCCACCGGCTGCCTGCTGTTCGAGCTGCTCACCGGGCGTCCGCCGTTCCAGGGCGACTCCCCCGTGGCCGTGGCCTACCAGCACGTGGGCCAGGAGCCGCAGCGACCCAGCGAGATCGCCGTCGACGTGCCCGATGTCCTCGACCGCATCACCCTGAAGGCGCTGACCAAGGACCGCGACCACCGGTACAGCACCGCGGCCGAGTTCCGCGCGGACCTCGAGGCCGCGCTGCGGGGCGGCCAGGTCTCCGCGCCGATGGTGGGCGCGGGCGCGATGGCGTTCGGTGGGCAGACCACCCAGATGATGTCGCCCGGGTTCGGCACCCAGCAGATGGCGCCCGTCCCCGGGTACGGCACCCAGCAGTGGGGCGGGCCGACCACGACCGGACAGCCGCCGGTCCAGACGCCGGGTCAGGGCTATCCGACCGGGCCTATGGGGCCCGCTGGCCGCCCCGACAACGAGACGGACAACAAGAAGACCCTCATCTGGACCCTGATCGCGATCGCGATCGCGGCGGTGGTGGCGATCCTCATCGCGTGGGTGGTCAACAACAACGGCCAGCAGCCGGATGCGCCGACGACGGCGACCGTGCCGGAAATCCAGGCCGGCATGACCTACGAGGAGGCCTGCGCCGCGGTCACGGGCGAGGGCCTCGAGTGCGACAGGACCGTTGACGAGAACTCCGACCGGGAGGCGAACACCACCACGGGCGAGACCAGCCCCGAGGCCGGCGCGACGGTCGAGGAGGGCGAGACGGTCACGATCTACATTTCGGGCGCTCCGGGCGAGGTCAGCGTGCCCAATCTCGCGGGCAAGACGCAGGACGAGGTACGGACGGAGCTCGAGCGCGTCGGTCTGAAGCTGGGCGGGTGGAACCCGGAGAACAACTCGGAGTATGACGCTGGCGAAGCAACCCGTTCAGACCCGGCTGGCGGAACGCCCGTCACCGAAGGCAGGGAGATCGACGTCTGGTATGCGTCGGGCAAGGTCACTCTCCCCGACATGAAGGGCACCAGCGAGGACCAGATGTGGGCCAAGCTCAAGGAGCTCGGACTGAACGGCGTCAAGCTGACGGAGCAGACCGACGACGTCGGTGAAGGCCAGATCAGCCGCACCGACCCTCCTGGTCCGGTCGATCTCGAGGTGAACACGCAGGTGACCTTCTGGGTCGCCGTACCCCTCTCGAAGACCAATGTCCCCGAGAACATCCTCGGAATGACCTTGGCGGACGCTCTCGAGGCCTGCGGCGGCGCCCAGGTGAACTGCAACCCGGACGACGTCGAATACGGGGACGACGACCAGTACGAACCCGGCGAGGTGTACAACACCAACCCGGCACCGGGCCTGGAGATCGACACCGGCGACGAGGTCATTCTCTACGTCGTCCAGGAGCCGGAGGGCGACCCGACCGACGGCGCCACCGATGGCGGGATCCTCCCTGGCGACGGCGGCGGGAACGGCTGAGTCGGCACATCCGCATCCACGCGAACGGGCCCGACCAGATGGTCGGGCCCGTTCGCACTTCACCTGGACATTGCGACCGCCTCCCAGGCGATCCGACCGACGGCATCATCGCGCTGTGGCCGACGATGCCCTGGCAAACGATGCTGTGGCCAACCATGGCGTCGTCGACAACGACAGTCACATCCGCGGCTACGCCGCGACCAGCGGTGCCATCCCCTTCGAGCGCTCCACCGCATCGGCCAGGCCGCACTGCTCCAGCCAGTTGGCGAGGAGGCGGTGGCCGCCCTCGGTGAGGACCGACTCCGGGTGGAACTGGACGCCGTGCAGCGGGAGGTCGCGGTGCTGCAGGCCCATGACCACGCCGGACTCGGTGGCGCACGTGACCACGAGCTCGTCCGGGACGCTCTCAGGAACCGCCGCGAGCGAGTGGTAGCGGGTTGCCGTGAAGGGCGACGGGAGGCCGGCGAGCACGGAACCTTCCGCGCCTGCCGCGCCACGACCGCCGTCGTCGGACACGAAGACCTCGCTCGTCTTGCCGTGCATGAGTTCGGGCGCGTGCGTCACGGTCGCGCCGTAGACCTCGGCGAGCGCCTGGTGGCCGAGACACACGCCGAGCATCGGCGTGCGGGAGCGTGCGCAGGCGCGGATCACGGACTCGGACGCGCCGGCTTCCGACGGGGTGCCGGGGCCGGGGGAGACGAGCACGCCGTCGTACGACGTGCCGGAGTCGTCATGGAAGCGGCCGTCCGCGTCGGGTTCGGGAACGGCATCGTTGCGGACGACGACGGTCTCCGCCCCGATCTGGTTCAGGTAGCCGACGATCGTGTAGACGAAGGAGTCGTAGTTGTCGACGACGAGGATGCGCGTCATGCGGAAAGCCTACGGGCTCGCATCCCGCGGCCGTAGATCTGCCAGGGGTCGGACCGTACGTCTGCCAAGGGGTCGACCGTAGATCTGCCAGACGATCGACGGCTTACTCCCCCACCGTGGTGTCGTTGAACGGCATGTAGTCGCTCAGCCACGGGAAGACGTACTCGAAGCAGGCGGCGAGGACGATGACCCCGAGCCCCACGCACAGCAACGCGCGGGCCCATGGCGGGCCGGGGAGGAGGTTCCACAGTGCGGCATACATCAGCGCGTCACCCTTCTTCCAGCAGTTCTTTCGGGGTGCCCTCGCTGACGGGGGCCCAGTAGTCCAGCTCGCCGTACACGATGTACCGCTCGGCCGCGGAGAACATGGGGTGGCACGTCGTCAGGGTGATGAACCGCTGCGTGAGCTCCGGGAGCGGCTCGCCGGGCATGATGCCCGGCACCGGAGAGATCACCTCGATGTTCTGCGGGAGCACGATCTCCGACTCGGTGACCCGGTAGACGTACCAGGTGTCCTCGGTACGGACCACCACGGCGTCCTGTTCCTTCAGCTCGTGGACCTGGTTGTACGGCTTGCCGTAGGTGGTGCGATGGGCGGCGGTGGCGAAGTTGCCGAGCTCGCCCGGCATGCCGGTGCCCTCGTAGTGCCCGATGCCGATCGTGTCGAGCACGGTCGCCTTGTCGGTGCCCTCCGCGATCGGCTTGCGGTAGTCGGCGCCCCAGCGCGGCACGTACAACTGGGCGAAGGTTTCCCCCGTGACCGGTTCGTCGAGAACGGGCGGGGCGTCGCGGTGCTCGGTCGCGACGGCGACGTCGGTCCCGTCGTCCTCCGGCTCCTCCCAGCCCATGTCGGCGACGATCTGATCCTGGGCGCGGTTGCCCTCGACGTCGGTCCACCACAGTTGCCACACGACGAACATGCCGAGCAGGACGCCGACGGTGACGAGCAGTTCCCCGAACACGCCGACGATCCCGGCGACCATCCCACCGCTGCGGCGGCCGTGACGGTGGGCGTGCCTACGGCGGGGTCCGTCGGGTGGGGCGGGGGTCGGGAAGAGCGCTGCCGAGGTGGGTGTGCGGTTCACGCGAAGACGTCCGTTCCTTCCGGGACACGGGCGTAGCGGAACTCGCCGCCCGACTGGGACGCGGGTACCTCGACCTGATCGTGCGTGCGCACTCCCCAGCCGAGGTGCACCCAGTCGACGTAGGCCCGGTAGCTCTGCACGCCCTTGTCGTTCTCCAGCGCCTGGGCGAGCGCCTCCTGGTCACCGATGGCGGTGACCTCGTACGGCGGGGAGAACACCTTGCCGTGCAGCAGCAGGATGTTGCCGGAGCACCGGAACGCCGAGGTCGACGTGACGCGCTCGCCCTGCAGGGTCATCGCCTCGGCGCCTCCCACCCACAGGGCGTTGATGACGTTCTGCAGATCCTGCTGGTGCACCACCAGGTCGTTGGGCTGCGGGTTGCCGGGGACCGTCTCCAGGGACGACGCCGGTGCGTCGTCCAGCGTGACCGTCAGGCCGGGGCCGCTCACCGGGGTGGAACCGGCGGCCATGCCCTCGCGCTCGGCGATCGGCGGGGCCACCTGTGGAAGGTCGGATCCGGCCCGGTCGCTCAGGGTCAGGGCGTTGATCTCACGGTTCAGTGCCGATGCTCGCTCGGAGAGCTCGCCGACGCGCGCCGACTCGGCCTCCACCAGGGCGGCGATGTCCTGGGGCTGACGCGAGCCGGACTGGAGCGCGTGGCGCCCGCTGGCGACGAACAACAGACCGGCGAGCGCGAGCACACTGCCCACGATCACCCAGGACCGCACGCGTGCGCCCGTGACCTCCGTGCCCCCACGTACCCGGATCACGGGCAACCTCCTGTCAGCGTCACCGTTCGCTCGACTCGACCACTACGCTAGTCCACGAGAATGCCATCGTCCGACCCTTACGCGCCGAAGCGACCAAAGGGTCGGCACCCGTCCGGACAGGAGCCCCCGAGCGTGCCCGAGTCGAAGCCCCGAAAGAAGAAGCCCGCCACCCCACAGGTCGACGCGCCCGTCGCAAAGCCCGAGGCGAGCCCGCGCTGGCTGGCTCCGGTGATGGTGGGCCTGATGGTCCTCGGCCTCGCGTGGATCGTCACGTTCTACCTGACGAGCGCGGGCCTGGGACTGCCCATACCGCAGCTCGGCCAGTGGAACCTGGCGGTCGGGTTCGGCCTGATCATCGTCGGTTTCGGCCTCACGACGCGCTGGCGCTGACGCCGGCTCACCGCCCGCACCGCTTTTTCCACAGGCCCGGCAGACTTTCCCACAGCTGTGGGTAAAGCTGTGGAAAAGTCCCGAGGTCGGCCCGGGTGCTCGGCTCCGACGGTGCGTCGGAGCACCCCTGGTGGACGGTCTCCGAACTCAGACCTGACCGGCCGCCACGGCCGCCTGGAGCCCGAACTCGTACTTCGCGACGGCAGCGAGCACGAGGATCACCAGCACACCGACCGGAGCGATGACGCCGATCATCCCCTGCGAGCGCCGCGGCGCGAAGGCGAACGCCGCGCCGATCGCCAGTCCGGTGACCAGGCCGCCCAGGTGGGCCTGCCAGGCGATGCCGTCCACGACGAATCCCAGCACGCCGTTGATCGCCAGCAGGACCACGATCTGCCCGGCCGATCGGCCCAACCGTCGCAGCACCGGCAACATCGCGCCGAACAGGCCGAACACCATGCCGGACGCACCCACGGTGCCCTGCATCCACGACACGCCGAAGAAGCCCGGCACTCCCGCGAACAGCAAGAAGCCCACTGAGCCCCCGATCGCCGACAGGGCGCACAGCGCGACGAACCGTGCCCTCCCGAGCAGCGGCTCGAGGAACTGGCCCGTGATGTACAGGGCGTACATGTTGAAGGCAATGTGCAACAGCATGCCGGTGGAGTGCAGGAACGCAACGGTCAGGAAACGCCACGGCTCGACCTCGCCGGCCGCCGGCAAGAACAGCCACCGCTCGGTCCAGCCCAGGCCGGGCACGAGCTGGAGCAGGAAGCTCACCACACACATCCCGATGATGGTGTACGTCACGACAGGTCGCTCCGTGCGGGCGTCGCCGCCGAGCGTGGTCGTGACTCGGGGCGCCCGCTTCGCGGCCTGCTTCACGCAGTCGACGCACTGGATGCCTACCGCGGCCGGCCGCTGGCATTCCGGGCAGGCAGGACGGCCGCATCGCTGGCACCGGACGTAGGAGATCCGGTCAGGGTGCCGCGGGCAGACCGGGGGACCGGCCTGCGCGTCGGGGGCCGCGCGTGCCTCGTCGTCGGCGATGTCTCAGCCCTCCGGTCAGTCTTCGATCGTGACCGAGGTGATGGTGATGTCCTCGACGGGCCGGTCGCCCGGGCGGGTCGGGGTCTTGCTGATGGCGTCCACGACGGCGCGCGACTCGTCGTCGGCCACCTTCCCGAAGATGGTGTGCTTGCCGTTCAGCCACGGGGTCTCGGCGGTGCTGATGAAGAACTGGGAGCCGTTGGTGCCCTCGGGATCGCCCGTCACGGGGTTGCGGCGCTTGCCGGCGTTGGCCATAGCGAGCAGGTACTTCTCGTTGAACTCGAACTTCTCGGGGTGGATCTCGTCGTCGAACGTGTAGCCGGGCCCGCCGGTACCCGTGCCCAGCGGGCAGCCACCCTGGATCATGAAGTCGTCGATGACACGGTGGAAGATCAGGCCGTCGTAGAAGGGCTCCTTGCGCTCCTCGCCGGTACGAGGGTCCGTCCAGGCCTTCTCACCGCGCGCGAGCTCGACGAAGTTGCGGACCGTCTTCGGAGCATGGTCACCGAACAGCTCGAGACGGATGTCACCGGCAGATGTGTGCAGGGTTGCGAACATGCCCCCAATCTTTCCACGTCGGCCGAGTGTCCGGCCTCGCCACGCGCGGCATGCGATGGCAGAGTGGGTGCTACATACCAGATCGTTGAACGGCGGACATCCCGGGAGGTCCTTTCCATGGGACGTAAGATCACCGTTGACCACCAGGTCGACACGGAGAAGCTGAAGCAGCAGGCCGCTGCGGCCGCCGCGTTGCTGAGCGAGCGGGGTGCAAAAGCCGCCCACCAGGCCGGCACACTCGCCGGACAGGCCAAGGAGCAGGCGATCCACGCCAAGGACTGGGCTCAGCCGCGGGTGAGCGAGCTGCGTCACTGGGCTCAGCCGCGCGCGGAGAAGGCGTGGCGGGACAGCCTGCAGGCTGCCGCGCCGCGAGTGCGGCAGGCCGCCGACAAGGCCGCGCCGCTCATCGACTCCGCACACCACAAACTCGTCGATGACCTGCTGCCGCGCGCGGTCGCGGCGGCGAACCAGGCCGCTGCCCACGCGGCCGAGATGCAGGATCGGGTCGACGCGGCCTCGGCCCGGCCGTTGAAGGGCAGGGCCGGCAGGGCGGCGAAGAAGGCGGCCGCCGCCGCGGAGAAGGCGTCGGTCATGGCCGCCGCGGCTGCGGCGAAGCAGGCCTCCAAGGAGGCGAAGTCGGGCTCGACCAGGAAGCGCTGGGTCTGGGCCGCGGTCGGGGTCGGTGCGGTGGCCGCCGGCTACGTCTTCTGGAAGCGTGCGCAGCCGCAGAGCGACCCGTGGGCCGAGCCGTGGGAGCAGAGCTCGACGGCGGACTACTCGGGCTCGGCCGGTGCTACCGACGCCAAGCAGCGGGTGGGCGCGGCCGCCGGGAGCGCGGTGGCCAAGGGCCGCGAGGTGGTGGACGCCGCCGCCAAGCAGGCGTCGACCGCGGCGGGCAGGGCCACGTCGGCCGCCCGGTCGGCCGCGGGCAAGGCCAGCTCCGCCGCACGAGCGGGGGCGCACAAGGTCTCGGAGGCCGCACCCTGGACCTCCGCCGCAGGCGGCGCGGCCGCAGGCACTTCCTCGGCCGACGACGGCGCGATGCCCGACACCGCGCCGGAGCCAGTACTCGCGGGGGTCGACGCGACTCCGCAGACCGCCGAGGTGACACCGCAGTCGGCACCGGACACGGACGACGACAACGAGTCCGCTAAGGACACCTACGCCTTCGACGAGTTCGAGAGCCAGGAAGGCGCTGCGGGAAAGCACGCCTGAACCGTTCGGAGGGGAGGGCAGGGCCGGGCCGGCGCCTCAAGGTGCGAGCCCGGCCCTGCCCGCGCCGACGGGCGATACAGGGGGCGCGTGGGCTGCATCGGCCCGGCTCGGGGTTCGAGACCGCGGTGCGCGGTGACGCGTCAGCCGACCTGCTCGACGGCGAGGGCCGCGACCTCGGCAGCCGTCGGGATCGCGTCCTGTGCTCCCGGCCGCGTGACGGTGAGAGCCCCGGCCGCGGCCGCGAGCCCGGCGGCGACGTGCAGGGACGCGCCCCGCGAGAGTGCCGCGGCAAGTACTCCGCAGTAGGTGTCACCGGCGCCCGTCGTGTCGACGACGCGGACCGGGAACGCGGGGATCATCACCGGGGTGCTCCCACGTTCCGCGACCAGGCTCCCGGCACCGCCGAGCGTGATCACGACGGCGGGCACGTGGACGAGCAACGCCGTCGCGAGCGCCGTCGCGTCCCGGTCGGTGCGCCCTGTCCGTTCGGCGGCCAGGTCGTCCGTCAGGTCGGCGGCCTCGGTCTCGTTGACGACGAGGATGTCGATCCGGAACCAGACGTCGTCCGGCAGCCGGCGCGACGGCGCCGCGTTCAGCACCACCAGCGCGTCCGGCCGTGTCGCGGCGACGGCGGATCGGACGGCGTCGAGAGGGATCTCGAGCTGGAGCAGCACGACCGCCGCCTCCGTGATGCGAGCGGACCGTGCCGTGTCGATGCGCACATGCGAGTTGGCTCCCGGTGCCACGGCGATCGCGTTTCCGCCGTCGGGCGCGACGGTGATCAGCGCGGCGCCGGTGGCCGCGTCGACCCGCTCCACGAGGTCGGTACGGACCCCGGCCCGCTCGAGGGAGGACAGCAGCAGCTCCGCGGCGTCGTCCTGCCCGAGGGCGCCGACGAACGTCGTGTCCGCTCCGCCGGCCCGCGCCGCGGCCACGGCCTGGTTCGCGCCCTTGCCTCCGGGTGTCCGCCGGAGGTCGCCGCCGAGCACGGTCTCGCCCCCACGCGGGTGATGGGGGACCTCGACGACCACATCGACGTTGGCCGAGCCCACCACGACGACACGTCCGCCCATGCTCTACCTCGCATCTCGCGCCTGTCCGCCGGTAGACCGACCGGCCCCGCTCATCGTGCCAGAGCTACGTGAGGATCGACGAGAACGACGCCGGCCGGGTCGCCGTCGTGACCGGCACCAACACCGAGGGCGGGCATCGTTCCCGTGCGCGGCGGACAGGAAGACCCCTGATCGTCGTTCAGGAGGGCCGAATTCTGGTTGCGGCCCTGGGGGGCGTCGAGCACGCTCTCACTCATGGCCTCGATGTTGCAGAACGTGGCGATCGACAGCGCGAACGCCTACGAGCTCGCTCGGTTCTGGAGTCACGTGTTCGACGCCGCGATGCATCCAGAGGACCAACCCGGCGATCACGAGACCGAAGTGATGCTGCCCGGCGGCCCGGTCCTCTTCTTCAACCAGGTGCCGGAACCCAAGACCATCAAGAACCGGCTTCACATGTGCCTCCGTCCGGAGACCACCCGCGAAGAAGAGATCGAGCGGCTGACGAACCTCGGAGCCACCCAAGTGGCCGATCACCGCGGACCGGACGGCGGCGGCTGGGTCGTCCTCGCCGACCCGGAAGGCAATGAGTTCTGCGTTCTCCAAGGTGCGGCCGAGCGCGCAGCGATGTCTTCCTGAGTCAGAAGCGCGCGCCACGGAGGCTCAGCTCCGTTCGTCGTCCAGCGCTTCCTGTCCCCGGCCCTGGACTGCCGCGGCGGGCCGCTCGGATGCGGCAGGGGCTTGCGCTGTTGCTCGACGGGCAACCACGGGTGCCGCAACCGTGTCATCCTCATCGCATCGCTCTTTTCGTCGATGCCTCGCGAGGAACGCAAAAGACCGCTGACCAGCGGATCAACGGCCTTCACCCAGGTGGAGCCAAGGGGACTCGAACCCCTAACCCCCTGCTTGCAAAGCGATTCGGACAGGCGTTCGAGCGCGCCGGAACGGCGCGGACTGTGCATAGTCGTGCAGCTCGTGGCGTGGCTGGCCGCTGGCTTTGTCAGGATGTTCGTCAGGATTCCGGCAGGAGCCTCTGCGCGGGTTTGTGACTCGGCCCTCGCCGAACTTCCCCTTCGTGGGGTCCCTGTCCCTCCGGCGTCCGGCGGCGCGGGGCGCGTCTCGGACATCGGTTCTGCCGGTACCGCAACCCGTCCCGCCCATCATGCCCGAGGTCGGTTTCACGGGGAACGTGGCGGGACGGGTTGCGGTGCCGGCAGGTTCGGTGTCAGGGTCCCGGTGAAGCCGTCGGATGACGGAGGGACAGGGGCACCACGGGCGTTTCCCTGACCCTCTGGTGTTCGGTTGGTGCCCGCCGGAGGCTTGAACCACAGGAGAAGTGAAGGCGACCTCGGATCTCGGGGTCGCCTTCGTCGTGCTCGGGCCGGTCTCGGCTGGGGTGCGTGGTGGGGTGCGCGCAGGGCGCGGAGCGCCCGGAGCGCGGGGCCCCGCCTCGCGGGGTCCCGGCCGGAGACCGGCCGCGCGGCGAAGCCGCGCCTTGAGTCAGTAAGGAAAGTTCTCACGGGATCCCGGCCGGGACGGTCAGGCGGCGTGCTCGTGCTCGATGATGAGGCGGCGCAGGTACTTGGAGACGGACATGCCTGCGGCGGCGGCGTGGGCCTCGACGCTGTCGTGAACGTCTCGGGGCAGGGTGACCGAGACGCGGGGTGAGTGCTCGCCTTCGCCGGACAGGGAGTAGCCGCCTCGGTGCAGGTTCTGGAGCCGCTGGGAGATCTCGGCGTGGGCGGCCTCGATCTCTTCGTCGGTGATGCCGGTCTGGTAGTCGCGCTCGTCGGGGATGCCGGGGCTGATCTCCCGGCGCGTGTACTTGGTCATCGCGGTCATCCTTCCTCGGTGAACGTCTGCTCGAACCGCCGGACGTGGGTCACGATCAGGAGGTCCGGGTCGTCGTCGGCGAGCTGCCCGAAGACTTCCCACTGGCCCCCCTGTCCGTCATCGCCCAGCCAGGCGAGCCAGGTCCGGCCGTCCTTCTCATGGCGGAGAGGGTCATGCTGCTCCATCACCGCTTCCACGAGTGACCAGTCGAAGCTCTTGGACCGTTTGCGTGCCGTACGCCCCACCACGTATTCCACTTCACCAGTATGGCGGCGATGCCCACGGAGTCAAGCGGGTATCGCGGCGATGCTCGACGACTGAGGTATCAGCTTCGCGCGAGGCTCGCTATGACGATGGTCTTGTCGTCATGGGGCTTTGCTCGGGGCCAGCGGCGGCCATTGGGGTCGCTGTTCTCGGCGTAGTGGATGCGTCGTAGAACCTGCTCCGGGCTGTGTTCGATGGCGTCGTCGTAGAGGCTGCGCCATCGGGTCGCGGTGGGGTGCCGGTCCAGGGCGACGCCGTCTGAGGCGAGAATGATCGCCTCTATATCGGTTCGGCTCGTGGTGCTGATGAGGCCGTGGTGGGCCGCGTCGGGCACGGTTCCGGCGATCCAGTACCCGCCGGGCTCGTTGCGGCGTCGGGCTTGCACGGCCTGGAGGCCGATTAGCGTCGCGTGGTGCGTGTCGTCGTAGCCGTGGCCGGCCGCGAGGCGGGATCGGTAGGCGGTCCGTTCGGCGGTGGCGACATTGGCTAGGCGGTGGTCCTCGTGAATGGTTTCGGTTCCATCGCGGTGCAGGACGACGGCCGGGCTGTCACCGAGGACATAGGTCTCCACGATGTGGGGCGTCCACCGTGCGACCGTCACCGTGCTGGTTGGTGCCGTCTCGGTGGTGAGGCCGTGAACGTCTCGGGTCGTCTCGATCGCCTGGGCGACGGCGTCGGCGGTCGGAGCTCCGGCGGTGAGGGTTTCGGCGAGGGCGTGAGCGATCTGTTCTGCGAACCAACCGGGATCGTGTGAACGGTCGCTGGCGACCGATGTCGCGCCGTCCAGTACGGCGGCGAAATCGCGGCCGATGACGTAGCGGTCTTGGTTGTTGGAATCACCGGCAAGAGTCGCCGCGAGAATCGTCATGGGTGGGCCTTCGGTCCCCAGAGTGCAGAGGTCTCGGTGACGGTCATACCGTCGAACGCGCTCGTGACGACGAGGGAGAACGGCCCGTCTCCAACGGCCACGTACAGGTCGGGCAGGTTGCGGCGCAAGTACTCGACTGCCCCGACAGAGCCGAGGGCGTGCACGCCTGCGATGATGAGAATGATCCGGCGATTGCGCCGTAGCCGCGCGACGTATGCGATCTCACGTGTGGGGTCTCCGGCGTCGGATGGCGAAACGAAGACGTCACCGGTCTTGCGGTCGGTGATGACCCAGCGTCCGACCTCGTCCGGCTCGAACGAGAGGAATGGGTCGTTCCGGACCGCTTGTGCTGTGATGTGCGACGACTTCGGCCCGCAGATTGCTACGGCGTCGGCGGGCGGTTCCCAATCCCCGCTTGGCGGGATCGGGTACGTGTCGACGGCCAGGCTGAGCGATTCGAGGATGCCGCTCATGTTCTTGGTCGCCGTGTCGTCCTCGATTGCTACGACGCCAAGCGCGCGGTCGCCGTTCTTCCGAATCGGAAACGCGACAGTGACCGGCCCGACGCCGAAGAACGCGCGTTCGGCTGGTGGCGCGCCCTTGCGTAGCTGCGTGATGCGCCCCTTGCTGATGCCGACCTTCGAAGCAACCTCGGTGTACGTCATGCCGAGTTGATCATGGGCGCGGTCGATCGCCGCCTTGCGAAGGCGGGCCAGCTCGTGTGATCGCTGCGAATAGGTCTGCAACAGCTCAGTGGCGCGCCGGGCCTGGCGGATGGGATCTTCCTCCGCCCTGACGTGCTCGAACTCGTCGCTACTCACCCTCCCGAGTTTAGACCCCTTGACGGAACCGGTAGAGGGGCGTGCGGTCGTGTTTAGGCCCCTCAACTCGAAGAGGTGCTACGCGAGGGCAGAGTTTAGGCCCCTCAACACGGAGGTGCTAGAGATGGCGATGCAGCGGAGGTTCGCGGTGGAGCACTCGATGGTGTTCCCAGCGGGTGCGCAGATGAAGGGCTCGGTTGAGCCAGTCAGCGACTTCAACGCTCCGGCGCGTGAGGACGGGTCGCGTCCTCAGCAGATCGACAAGGACACGGGGCTGCCGCTGTGGCAGGTCGTGGTCTCGGACATGGACGAGGAGGCGAGCAAGCGCGACACGGGTGTGGCGGTCAAGATCGCCGCGCCGCACCAGCCGGTGCCCCCGGCCCCGGTGGAGGTCACGATCCCGGGGCTCGGCAAGATCGCGGTCCGGTTCATCGAGTTCGTGGGCCTGACGGCGATGCCGTACGTGGACGACAACGGCACCCGGCCGCGTATCGCGTGGTCGTACCGGGCGGAGGACATCTGCGCGCCGGGCAAGGCCAACGAGGCCACGCCCGCCCGCCCGGACGCCGGGGCGGCTTCCTGATGCCGGGCGCGGACGCGATCGCCTCGGGGGTGGCCGGGGTTTCGGTCTCGGCTCCCTCGGGGGACATGTTTCAGGCCGCGTCGTATCTGGCGGGCCTGGTCGGCGGGCGGGTGAGCTACGTGGCCCTGTCGCCGCATGAGTCGAGGTTCAGTGTCTCGCTGAAGGTGACCAGTCAGCGCGACGCGGAGACGCTCTCGCATCTGCTGCGGCTGGACCTCGTGACCGACTTCGCGGCCGACGAGGGTTCCGACGGGTTCGTTTCCTGGCGCGGGAGCCCGTGGCAGGGGCTGGACGTGTCGGTGATCTGTGCCGAGATCGAGGCCCGTCCGGTGCGCGCCTGGCCGG
Organism: Myceligenerans halotolerans; assembly: GCF_054782975.1. Taxonomy (NCBI): domain Bacteria; kingdom Bacillati; phylum Actinomycetota; class Actinomycetes; order Micrococcales; family Promicromonosporaceae; genus Myceligenerans; species Myceligenerans halotolerans. Next base: position 29,681 of record NZ_BAAGRL010000004.1, on the reverse strand, counting down.
TGGCCCCGGCCCGCGAGGTCTCTGCCGCAAGGGCGGTGACGGCATGACGCGCGCGGACACGCTCGCGGTGGCGGCCGGTCTGCTCGATCAGGCGGCCGGGACCCTCGGGCGGGCGCGGGACTGCTTCGGCGTGGTCGACCTGCCGGGCTCTCAGGCGGAGGCGGAGCGGCTGGCTCGTGAGGTGAGCGAGCTGGCGCGGGCTACCTCCGAGGCTGCCGAGACTGCGCGTGCTGCTGAGCCGCCGGTGGTGCGCATCGTGCCCCCGGGTACCCCAGGGCGCATGTACGGCGAGGGCTACGACGGGTCGTGGTTCGACGACCGCACCGAGGCCGACCGCCGCGCGGCCTTCGACCGCGAACACCGCAACCACAACGGCTACAACGACGCCGGTGACGGCGGGAAGGGGCAGGACTGATGGGCCGGGACGACGGGCAGGAGGCGACGCGGGCAACGCGGGCTCGGGTGCTGGAGAACCTGCGCGTGGGCGCGGTGGGGCTGGCTCGGGTGATGCAGGCGGCCACGGAGGCGTACATCGCTTCCAACGACGACCTCCGGCGTCGCGGTGGCGCGCTGTACGACGAGGCCAACGACCTGTACGGGCGGGTCAATCGCCTCTACGACGACATCGAGAACGACAAGCAGACCGTGTGGAAGGGATAGGACTGATGTTCGGACTGGGACGCAAGCAGGACGTGAACGAGGCGGCCGCTGAGGCGGTGCGTGCGCTGGAGGTCGCCTCGGAGGCGCTGGCCACGGCCAAGGACGCGATGGAGGCCGCCGAGGTCAAGGAGTTCCGGGACCTGCGCGACGGGGTGCTGCACGCCCGCACCACCGTGGACGTGCTGTACACGCTCGCGGGCAAGGTGCTGGACCGGCTGGAGGACGAGGCGCGTCGGGGCGGGGGTGAGCGGTGATGGCCCGCGAGACGACGGCGCGTGAGGTGCACGAGCGCACGGTCGAGGCGCTGGAGCAGGCGTTGGGCTTGGTGGAGGGTGCCCTGGGCGGTGTGGGCCGTGCGGAGAACATGGTCGAGGACCTGCGCCCGTACACCCGGGCACACCAGTCCGCGGTCGAGCACCTGACCGCGACGAGGCACCGGCTGCAGGACATGTGGGACGACCTGAACGAGCGGCTGCACGCCGAACGGGACGGGGGTGAGCGGTGATGGTGTGGGCGCTGGCGTATCGGAGTGAGGAGACCAAGCGACGCGCGACGCCGGGCCTGGTGGTGCGCTGCCTGGAGGGCGCGGGTGAGGCGTTGGCTGGGGTCGTGTCCTATCGGGACTGGGCTCCTGACCAGGTGGGCCAGGTGTGTGACCGGGCCACGCGGCTGCTGGCACAGGTCGACGACCTGTACGACGAGGCCGCCAAGATCCGCGACCGCGCCGAAGACGAGCACCCGGCGGGGGGTGAGCGGCGATGACGGTCACCGATCCGGTGACCCCTGGTGCGGGGTCGGAGTCTGCTGGCACTGCTGCTACGGCAGCGGTTTCGGCGGCTCCGCCCGCCCCTGCGGTCCCCGCTACCTCGGGCCCGTGGGCCTGGCTCGCGATCAAGTCCGTGTGGGCGTTCGTGCAGGCTGCCGGGTTCGGCTTGGCGGCCGTGGTGCTCACGCTTTACATCTGGGCGGCACGTGCCGGCCGAATGCTGGCGCGTCCGGTTCGTCCGGTGGCCCGGTTCGTGTGGCGTCGCCTCGCTGCGGCGTCGCGGGCTCTGGGTCGCTGGTGCTGGGGCCGGGGGCGCACAACCCGCCGGTTGCGGGTCCGCCGCCGGGTGCGCGTGGCGGCGTGGCTGCTGGCCGGGGTGTGCTCGTGGCTGGTCGCAGGCTGGGCCGGTGCCCCTGCGGGTGACCGCCTCGTCGCCGCGCTGGCCGTGACCGGTCTCGGCCTGATCCCGGGCCTCGCCCGCGCCACCTTCGCCGCCCTCGCCCCGCGCCTATACCTGCGATTCGACGCCTGGACGTTCCGGCGGGGCCTTGCCGCGTGGGTGCGCCGGGAATGGCCGGAGGTCGCGGACAAGTGCGGCCTGGCGGTCCTCAACCGCGACGGCACCCGCACCGCCCCCAAGATCAAGACGACGACGGCGCTCGGGGTGGTGAACGTGCGGGTCCCGGTCCTGACCGGGCAGACCACTCGCACCGTCCTGGATGCCGCCAACGCGGTCGCGACTGCCTACGGGGCGCACTCCTTCGAGGTCCGCCCTGACGGGCCCGCCCGCGTGGTGCTGCGCCTGTTCCTGACCAATGCCCTGACCGCCGCCCGGACTGCGGTCGTCCCGGCCGCTGTGACCATCGACGGCGTCCCCGCCGGGGTCCGCCTCGACGGCGCGCGCTTCGACCTGCGTATCCGGGGCAGGCACACCCTCGTCGTCGGCGCCTCGGGCGCGGGTAAGGGCTCGGTGTTCTGGTCCGTGGTCGGCGGCCTCGCCCCGGCCATCACAGCGCGACTGGTGCAGGTGTGGGCCATCGACATGAAGAAAGGCGTCGAAGCCGCCATGGGCGAACAGCTCTTCCACGCCACCGCCTACACCCACGCCCGCGCTATCGCGGTGCTGCGGGCGCTGGTGGCGGTGATCGAGGAACGCGGCACGGCCATGCGCGGCATCTCCCGCCTCCACCAACCCACCCCCGGTGACCCGCTGCACGTGCTGATCATCGACGAACTGGCCGACCTGCTCGCCTACTCCGACTTCGAGGTGAAGCGCGAAGCCGAACGGCTGCTGTCCATCATCCTGACCCAGGGCCGCGCCCTCGGCGTCGTCGCGGTCGGCTGCGTGCAAAACCCCCGCCAGGAAGCCCTGGGCGGCACCCGCAACCTGTGGACCCAACGCATCGCACTACGCCTGGACTCCGACGCAGAGACAGACATGGTCCTCGGCTCCCGGGCCCGCACCGCCCCGGCAGACCTCATCTCCCGCGACGCCCCAGGCACCGCATACACGGTCAACGACGACGACGGCACCGTGTCCATGGTCCGGTTCGACTACTGGCCCGACGACCTCGTACGCCACGTCGCCGCCCTGTACCCGGCACCCGACCTCGCCGACCTCGCCCCTGCGAACCCTGCCCCCAACCCATGGGGCAACCCACTGGACGGCCTTGGCCTCGACGACGGCGCGCTGCGTCGCAGGCGCTCCCCGCGCAAGTCCACCCGCGACCGCGAGGCCGCGAAGGCTGCCGCCGTCGAGACCGACAACGCCACCACAGTCGCGCCCGTCGCGATCGTGCCGGCCCCGAAGGAGACGAACTCATGAACCGCACTGCTGCCGGGCCCATGGCCCGCATCGCGGCCGACTCCCGGCCCGTCCTGGCCTTCACCGTCGCCCTCACGGTCGCGGTCGCCCTGGCCTCGTTCGCGCTGTCGTTCGCCTCGCTACGGGACGCGGCACTGTGGGGCAGGGTGCCCGAACCACTCGCCTTCCTCGTGCCCGTGGTCATCGATGCCTCGGTGCTCGTCTACGGCCTGGTGGCGCTCGTGCTGCGAGCACGGGGACGCTCCTCGGCCTGGGCGTGGCTGCTGATGTTCGGGTTTACCGTGGTCAGCGTCGGCGCGAACGCCGCACACGCCTATGACGCCCCGCCGTGGGTGAAGGTCCTGGTGGGCGTGGTCCTGGTGTCCCTCGCGCCGCTGTCCGTGCTCACCTCCACGCACGCGCTGGCCTCCCTCGTGGTCGCCGACGCGCCCGCGCCGGCCTCGGCCGCTGTCGCAGAGTCGGCACCCGCCCTCGGCCTCGACCCCGGTCCGATGCCGGCCGCGATCGAACCGGCCGGCGTCGACGTCGACGCGGAGCCCGAACCCGCCCCCGTTCCTGTCCCGGAGGCCGCTTCGGCACCGGTTGCGGCTGCCTCGGCGTCGCCGGTTCCTGCTCCGGCTACTCCGGATCGGGCTGCTCGCCCGGTGCGTGCGGTGGCTCGCCGCGTCTCGCCGGTGCGGCAGGCGACCCTGCCGGGCCTGGACGTCGTGGGGGCCGAAGCATGACCGTCACCCTGCCCACCCGTGCTCCGCTGCCGGAATGGATGCGCCACGGCTCCTGCACCTCGGGCCCCGAACGGCTCCTGCCATGGATCGCCGAGCCTGGCGACGCCTCGGCGGCTGAGGTCGCCGCCATGGCCCGAGTGTGCGCCTCCTGCCCGGTGCGGCTGGCCTGCGCCGTGGACGCCCGTCGCGAGTCGGCGGGGTTCTGGGCCGGGCGGGAACGCGGCCACCTCGACCCCGTCGTCCTCGCCGGTCCGCTCGGTGAGCCCGTCCAGGACACCCTGCCCCTCGATGAACTCCTCGTCGATGTCACCCTCGACACGTCCGACGCGGTTGCCGGGGTGGCGGCGTGAACGGGCTCGACCTCGCTCCGGGTCGGTCCGGGTTCCCTGGGTTCGGGGAGGATACGCCCCTGGACCTGGGGAACCTGACCGACGCGGAAGTTGGCTCCCTCATCGGTCGACTCCGTAACCGCACCGCGTCGTCGTTCGCGGATGTCGCGGCGGCGGTCGGCTACTGCTCCCACCCGGTCCGCCTGGCCGGGTCCTCGATGACGATCGACCGGGCTACCGGTGAGGTGCTGTCGGAGTACCGGTCTGCGGATGCGCCGTTGGGGGAGCTGTACCGGGCGTGTGGGAACCGGCGCGCTGACGTGTGCCCCGCCTGCTCGCGCGTCTACGCCCGCGACACCTTCGAGATGATCCGCGCCGGTGCAGTGGGCGGCAAGACCGTGCCCGAGACCGTGACCGCGAACCCGCTGGTGTTCGCCACCCTCACCGCGCCCGGCGTCGGCCACGTGCACGGCATCCGCACCAAGAAGAACGGCACACCCTTGCCGTGCCTGCCCCGGGGACGGGCCAAGTACTGCAAGCACGGCCGTCCGGTCTCCTGCTGGCGCAAGCACACCCCCGAGGACAAGAACCTCGGGGAGCCGCTGTGCTTCGACTGCTACGACTGGAACACCGCCGTCATCTGGCAGTGGTGGGCCCCCGAACTGTGGCGCCGCTTCACCATCACCCTGCGCCGACACCTCGCCTCCGTCCTCGGCGTCGCAGAGTCGAAGCTGCGCGACCATGCCGCGCTCGAGTTCGCCAAGGTCGCCGAATTCCAGGCACGCGGCCTGGTCCACTTCCACGCCCTCATCCGCCTCGACGGACCCAACGCCGCCGACCTCGGCGCCCGCCTGGCCGACGCCGGGAACCCGGCACCGCTGGACGGGGAAACGCTCAAAGCCGCCGTCGAACACGCCATCACGACCGTCTCCTTCGAGGCACCTCCGGTCGATGGTGCAGACGTGCCGCGCCTGCTGTCCTTCGGGGAACAGCAAGTCGTGCGGACCGTGCGCACTGGCCTACCGGACACCAACGACTACGGCGGGAAGCTGAGCCCTGAGCAGGTCGCCGGGTACCTGGCGAAGTACTCCACCAAGTCAACCGGCATCGACCCCGCCGCACCCCGCCCCCACCTGGTGCGCATGGCTCAGACGGCGCGCTACCTGGCCGAACGGGCGACCACGGCCTGCCGCACCCTGGACGGGCCCGACCCGGACGACGATGAGGGCTGCTGGTGCGGCACGTGTGCCGACTCGCCCTACCGGCTGCTGGCCAAGTGGGCTCGCATGCTCGGCTTCCGCGGGCACTTCTCCTCCAAGTCGCGCGCCTACTCCGTCACCCTCGGCAAGCTGCGCACCGCCCGCGCCAGGTACGCCCGCCTCAAGGCCGACGCCGACCGCCGCGGCGTGCCCCTGGACGTCGCAGACCTGGAACGGCGGCTACTGGCCGATGAGGACGAAGAAACCACCCTCGTCGTCGGTGCATGGACCTTCCGCGCCGCCGGATGGGGCTCACCAGGCGACAAAGCCCTCGCCGACGCCGCAGCCGCACGCGCCCGGGAATACGCCCAATGGCAGGCCGAACAGCGCACGTCTCGATGACTGACCAGCGGTGAAGGGATGAGGACATGACCAGCAAGAACAACACGAACAAGGCCACGGCCGCGAACGTCGTCCCGGTGCTGTACCGGGTCGAGGATGCCGCCCGGGCTCTGAGCCTGTCGCGGCGCACGGTGTATGACCTGATCCGCTGCGGGGCACTCCGCACGGTCAAGGTTGGCGCTCGTCGCCTCGTGCCGGTAGCGGCCGTCGTCGAGTACGCGGACGGTCTGGAGGCGGCGGCGTGAGCGGGAACGAGAAGCCGCGCCGGGCACGTGGTGAAGGCGGCCTGCGCTGGCAGGCGTCCAAGAACCTGTGGATCGCTGAGAAGACCGTGGGTTACCGGGCCGACAACGGCAAGCGGATCGTGAAGACCGGTACGGGCAAAACGCGGACGGCGGCCAGCAACTCACTCAAGGAGAAGATCCGCGAGTACGAGGCCGGTCTGCTGGCGGACTCCCGGCGGGTGACCGTTGCACAAGTCTGCAAGGACTGGCTCGACCACGGCCGTGGTGACGTCGGTCCGAAGACGAAGGAGGGCAACGAGGACAACTACCTCAACCACATTGAGCCACATCTCGGCAAGAGGAAGCTCGCTGACCTGCGGCATGACGAAGTCGATGACTGGCTTGAGTCACTCGCGCCCAAGCTCTCGACGTCGTCACTCAAGCAGGTGCGCTCGGTGCTCAAGCGGTCCATCGACCGCGCAATCAAGCGCGGCCTCGCGGAGCGGAATGTGGTGGACCTGTGCGTGGCTCCCAAGGGGCGCGATGGTCGGCGCTCGAAGTCGCTCACCCTGGAGCAGGCTTCAGCAGTCCTAGCGAACACGAGGGATCACAAGATGCACGCGTACATCGTGGTCGGCCTGCTGACCGGGGCCCGCGTCGAAGAGCAGCGCGTGCTGACCTGGGATCGAGTTCAGCTTGACACGGTCGGCGGGCAGCCTCCCCACATCGAGGTGTGGCGAGCGGACCGGATCGGCGGAGACACCAAGACGCCCAAGTCCCGACGGACACTGGGCATCTCGGGGTACGCCGCGACGGTGCTCTGCAAGCACCGTGACGACCAGGACGAGGCCCGGCGTCGTGCGGGGGATCGGTGGAAGGAAGCAAACCTCGTCTTCCCGTCCGAGGTCGGCACGGTGCAGGACGCGCACAACGTTCTGCGGATGTTCCGGGATGCTCTTCGCCTGGTGCCGGGCATCGTCTCGGAGGACTGGGTCACTCGCGAGCTGCGGCCGTCGTTCGTCTCGATCCTGTCCCGCCACGGGCTGCCCATCGAGGAAATCTCGCGGCTCATGGGGCACTCCGGAACCGCCGTGACCGAGCTGGTCTACCGTCACGAACTCCGGCCGGTCCTGGAGACCGGCGCGACGGTTATGGACGACGTGTTCGGCGACCTGGACGACGACGGGGAGGGCGGCGACGATGAAGCGGCGTAGTCAGGACGTTCGTCAGGATCTCGGCCCCGAGACGACGAATCCCACCGGGCCGATTCGGTATCGTGCCTGGTGGGAGGTGGTGGAGCCAAGGGGACTCGAACCCCTAACCCCCTGCTTGCAAAGCAGGTGCGCTACCAATTGCGCCATGGCCCCGAACGAGGCGCCTGATCGGCGCCCCGCACATACTACTCGACGGTGTCGGTGACCTCGGACCAGAGGTCCCGCCCCTCGGCGTCCTCGTTGAGCTTGCGCCACAGGACGTATCCCGCGCCAGCAGCCAGGATCAGGACGAGCAGCTTCTTCACGAGTTCCTCCGTGGTCAGAAACGACGGACCGACCTCTCCGGTCCTCGTGCGATCCACAATCCCACATTCCCGTCGGCAACGACCAGTCGGAACGGATCTGCGGCCCCGCCGTAGCACGTGGCAGGACCCGGCACCAGGCAGCCAGGCCCCGCCACGACCGAATGACCTCAGGCGGAGCCGAAGGTCCAGGACTGCTCCGCGCCACTGCCGCAGGTGCGGATCTCGAGCTTCTGGCCGTCCTGCAACGCGCCGTCGATGACGGCGAGGCACTTGCCCGACTGCGGGTTCACGAGGTGCTGAGCGGCCGCGTCGTACGTCCACTCCTGCGCGCCGGTGCCGTTGCAGGTCCACAGCTGGACCACCGTTCCGTCGGCGGTTCCCCCGCCGGAGACGTCCAGGCACTTCCCGAGCGCGGAGATCGTGCCGCCGGAGCGGGTCCAGGTCTGCGCGGCGTTTCCGCTGCAGTGCACGATCTGGATCGGGTTGCCGTCCGACGGATCTGCCCACGGCACGTCCATGCACATGCCGTTGTCGGCGAGCACCGGCCCGGTTCCTTCCGGCAGGGAGGTGTCGGGCGGCGTGTCGTCGTCCCCGCCGTCCCCGTCGCCACCGATCGGCGTGGCCGCGCCGGCGAAGGGATCGAGCTGCATGAACGCTTCGGTCGGGTTGCCGTCGTGGACGAGGGACTCCTGGTTCTCGACGTCGTCGAAGGCGAAGGCGTACGCCTTGCCGTCGGCCATCTGCTCGTGGATGTACTTCCCGTAGTAGTTCGTCCGCCCGTCCTGGTAGAACGTGTCCGACGACGGACCTGGGTGCACATCGCCGAGGAGCAGGGTCGAGCGGTGGAACCCGGCACACAGTGTGCGTGCGATGGCACCGACGTCGTCGTTCGGCGCGAACAGGTCGCCCGCACAGCCGAAGATCGACTCGGCGGACGGCTTGTTGAAGCTGGTCACGAAGCCGCCCCCGCCGGCGGTGAACGTCATGGTGTCGCCCGAGACGGTCCCGTAGAACCTGGTGTCCGGCGCGAAGCCGTAGGGGACGACCGTCATCGTCCTGGACCGGTAGCGCTCCCACACTTCGTCGACGTACGGGGTGATCACGTCGGGAGAGATCTGACCGGTACCGATCCCGTGACCTGGCGACAGCACGCGGAGGACCGAGCCATCGGGGGCCGTCTGCTTCAGGCCGTTCCAGCCGGGAGTGGAGTCGAGGGCGGACACGACGTTGGAGAAGCCGTCAGGCTTCAGCATCCCGGTGTGGAGGATCTCGCCGTTCGACGTCCGCAGACCCGTCTGGTAGGGCGCGGAGAAGAAGTCGACCTGGGTGCTGTTGATCCAGAGCCCTGAGTCGTTCAGCGTGTACTCGGTCCAGCTGAACATGATGTCCCGGTTGGGGTCGTTCGGGTTCTGCACGGCCGGCTGCACCAGGCGCCCGTCCAGGACGATCTGGAACGTCATCTTGGTGCCGTAGCTGAAGTAGACGCGGCCGGAGAGCTTCGGCATCTGGATCGTCGTCGACTGTCCCTGGGCGGGGCCGGGGATGGAGGCGTCCGGCGCCGGCTCGGGGACGGCACCCGCGTCGGGCCAGGGGTGGAACGTGCCGGAAGTATCCGCATATCCCATGTCGCCGTTGCGCTCACCGAGGACGTAGAGGAAAACCTGATCTCCGCGATCCGAGTTGTTGGTGATGGTGAGCGGGATGGTGTCCGGAACAGCGGCGGCCACCTCCACTTGGGGTCCGGCATCCGGGGCACCATGCGCGGCGGTCGCCCATGGAACGAGCAGGCACGTGACTGCGGCGAGGGTTCCGATCAACTTCCGGGACGATGACATCTGAACCTCCTCGGGTTCGTCGGCAAGTGGGGCTCCGTTGCCCCGCGTGCAGAGGCGCCCTTGCCCGGCACGCCGTCCCACGATAAGTACGCCTTACTGACTTGTCACCCATCCACAGCAAGAATAGGCCCCAGCACCTACTGGATATCCCGTACCCGCAACCGAGTGAACGCAATGCATCTAGCGGAGATTCGACACCAGCTCGGCGACTGCCTCGGCAGTCCCCCACGAAAGCGTGACACCGGCGCCACCGTGGCCGTATGCCGCAATCACCGGTAAGGCGTGGCCAAGAACGCTCTCGATCCGGACAGTCCGTCGGGCCGGTCGTATCCCGGCGGCCGCACCGAGAACCGGTTGGCCAGCCAGTGCAGGGACAAGTCGTTGGGCACGGACGATCATTGCCCGCTGGATGTCAGCCCGAACGGCCGTGTCCCAGGATCCTTCGATCGCGACGCCACCGATGACGACATCGTCCCTGCGCGGGAACACGTAGGTGAGCCCGTCCGGGTTGCTCTCGTCGGTGATCCAGTCCCGGAGTCCGGGGTTCGCCAGGCGCGCGATCTGCCCGCGAACCGGGTACATCGTCGGATCATCGCCGAGAAGCTCGCCGCCGCGGATCCCGGCAGCGATCACCGCTACGTCGGTCGTGTCTCGCAGTTCGGCGAGGTCGGCGATCCGGCAACGGATGAACCTCACACCCAGTTCGCTCGTACGAGCCAGCAACCACGGCAGATACTGCGGGATCATGATGAAGGGGACTGTCGCCAGTACTCCCGAGAGCGCCCCCGGAGGCAATTGGTCCGGCGCCGCCGGAGCGGCATCGGGCAGCAGACGCATCCACGACCTGTCGGGGTTCGGGACGCGTTCGACCACGATCCCTGTACGCAGTTCGACGCTCGCTTCGCGGACCTCGACCATCTGAGTGAACCGCACCAGCGAGCGCTGCAAGAGCTGCTCGACACGCGCAGATCGCTCGCTTCGATAGGGGAACCACAACGCGGCGGATACGGCCGAGACCGTGTCGGCCGTGGCTGCGTCGGCAACCACTGTCACGTGGTGCCCAGCAGACGCGAGCTCGTGAGCGATGGAGAGGCCGACGACGCCTGCCCCGACAACCGTGATGCGAAGGCTCATCCCATCACCCTGATTGCTTGGACCCATCCCCTTATCACCTCGGCCTCTCGCGCTGGCGGTTCGTTCCGGGATCGCCTGATCGTACGACTGGAACCTACGGTTCAGGTGCCAGGGCGGCGATTCGCCCGACGCGGACCCGCACGCTCCCGCCGAACGCACTCAGGTGGGGGTCCGGGGGCGTGCCCCCGGGGCGGGGCGTGGGGGCTCCGCCCCCACAGAACACGACGAGACCGGTATGGCCGCCAGGCCATACCGGTCTCAAGGTCGAGTGGGGATACGAGGACTTGAACCTCGGACCTCATCGTTATCAGTACTGGTTCAGCCTCGCAACAAACGCTCGTTCGCCCAGCTCACGTTGAGCTGGCACTGGATTCTGAGTGCATCGCGTGCATCGGTACGGTGAGATTGCACCCTCGGGGGGCACCGGGGGGGCACAGCTCCAATGCCCCGAGAGGCGCCGAGCTGCCGCACATCAGCGTCGCTGACGCGCTCTCACTCAGGCCACGCCTCGGCGAGTTCCGTCATCGTCGAGATGAGCGCATCAGCACCCGCGTCCGCGAGCTCGTCGCCGCGCTTTGGGTTCTTCGCGTACCCAATCGAGCGCGCTCCGGCTTTGTGGGCCACTTCAACGTCTGACACCGAGTCGCCAATCATCACCGCCGCTTCCGGCGCCGTGCCCAGAATTCGTAGTGCCTTGTCGACGAGGTACGTGTTTGGCTTCATCAGCTCAGGGTGACCCACTGGCCGTCCGACCACATCGCGGACCGGGCCCGCGAGTTGGTGGCGATCGAGATAGGCATGAATAGCCTCGGCGGCATTATTGCTAACAACCACGACGGGGACGCTGTGCCTGCTCAGTGTGGCGATAAATTCGTGCGCTCCGAGCGTCGGAATACACGCCTTTGCCGCCTTCACCTCGGCGGCAATGCACGCTTTCTCAACCTCGGTCAATGCTTCGCGAGTGTGAGCGCCGACCCACCGGATCACGGCGAGATGGTCTGACGTCGTGGCGATTTCTATCGGCGGTTGGATGCCGTGCCGTTCAAGCGCGGCGCGGCAGGCATCCGCGGTTTCGATGTTCGCTGGTTTCGGCATGAGAGGCGTAACAGGGCCGTCGAAGTCGAGGAGTACTGCCTCAGCCGTGACAAGCAGATCGGTCGCCTTGCTCACCGCTCAACCTCCACCGCGACAGTGTTCCAAACACTCTCGAACCACGTCTTCGTTTGGGCGACGAACAGTGAGCCGATCGACTCCGGGTCGCCGTCGTCGGCGTGGTGGAACAGTGTTGCGTCCTTACCCTTGGGGTCGAAGATGCGGATCGTATCGCCGTTCATCTGGACATCGCGCTCTACGACTGGGTAGTAGCCGAAGAATGCTTCAGAGTCGTTGATCAGATACGCCTTGAACAAGGGTGATGAAGCGAAGGACCGCGTCTCGACCTTTACGTTCGGAACGAGGCCGAGTTCGCCGAGTTCGCCGACTGCATCGGCGATTGCGCCAGCATTGCGCGCCCCGATGCCTGCCATGCGAGCGCGCGCACGCGCGCTTTCGTCTTCGTCGCCACTCGTGGCCACGGGCAACCCGTGCGGCTTCGTCATGTCGGCGACAAGCAGACGGATGCGGATCGACTTGGGCTCTAGGCGCCCTGAACGAATCTTGTTCAGCGGCTCGACGAGCACGAAATTCAGGCTCTCGGAGGTGTAGCCGACGAAGTCGATACGGACGTCGTCGACCTCGAAAGCGGCTTCAAGGTGGGGCTGTAGCCCCACAGCCTTCACCGGACGCTCGCGAGCGAACATGCCGCTGCCCTGGCGCGACATCACCAGCCCTTCGTCCTTCAGGAGGCGTAGCGACTGCTGAACCGTCGCACGCGCGACGCCGTAGCGGTCGGCGAGCTCCTTCTGAGTCGGGAGCCTGTCCCCCGGCTCGATCTTTCGCGTGAGGATCGCCGCGCGGAGTGCGGCCGCGACCTGCTGGAACGGGGGGCGAGGGTCGTCCGGGTCGAGTGAGTCCATGCTCCCCACGATACCCGGATATGCACATCCAAGTTAGCCAAGTTCGCCACAGAGGTTGACGTGACTAGCCAGCCTGTGCAACATTCATGTCGGACAGGCTGACTGGTCAACCTAACCAGCCTGGCCATCGATCAAGGGAGGCAAGTCATGTCAGTGGAAGCCGAGCCGACGTTGTCGGACCTGGCCGCGATCGAGGACGAGTGGTCTGTGATCGCGGCTGAGCGGTCGGTCGTCGATGCGGAGTGCCGCATTGCGGCGTTTCCCTCGGAGCTGTCTGTGCGGGCTCACCGTCGTGCGGTGTCCCGTCTGAGTGCCGTTCTGCGTGTGCGCAGGGCGGCGCGTCGTGTTTCTGAGCCGGGCCGCGTGCGTGTGATCGCGCTGCCCGGTGTCCGTTCCCGTTCCCTGGTCGCCGTCCCGACGTCGCCGACCGCTGCCTGAGAGGAAGAAACCCATGGTTGAGATGTCTCTGTTCTTCGTGCTGGTGGTCGCCTCGGTCGCTGGCTTCTACTTCAAGCGTGTGGCAGCCGGTTCGTGGGCGCTGGGCGTGCTGCTCGGTCTGGCACTGGCCGCCACGGCGTGGGGTCCGCAGATCCTTGACGGGTTCCAGTCCGCGCTGAACGCGCTGGTGCAGGCCGTCTCCGGCGTGGCGGGTGCCTGATGGGATCGCCGATTTTCGAGCACGCGGCGGCCGAGTGGTCGCTCATGCGAGCTGAGTTCGACCTGGTCGTGCAGGCCGCCTACGAGGCGGCCGAGGTCGCGACGAACGCGCGGTTTCTGAACCGGCGCGGCATGGCGGCCGGGATCGACTCCTACTCGCTGATGACCGGGCCGTTCGCCCGCGTCGAGGCGTTCGCGTCGGCCGAGCTGGTCGAGCACTTCGAGCGCGTCGGTCGCCCGTCGCTGGAGCGGTTCGAGCGTGAGTGGTTGGCCGCCCGGCAGGGCTGGCCCGACGAGGCCACCGGCGGCGGGGTGCTGCTGCCGTCGTGGCTGGACCAGTGGGAGAACACCACCGCCCCGGGGAGGGCTGCCTGATGAGCAACAGCAATGACAAGCGCCTGCCGGACAACGCGGAGCTTCACGCCCTCGTCTACGGCGGCACCGACACCACCGGCCCCGAGGCTGCGGCGTCGGATGAGGACATGCCCGGCGCGGACGCCCTCGCCGTGGCGCCGGGGGAGGACAACGCCCTGACGGGTGAGGTCATCCCCTCCCCCGCCCCGGCGGCGTCGGACGAGGACGTGGAGGTGCGGGCGCCTCGGGTGATCGAGCAGCGCGACCCGGACCGGCCCCACCAGATCGTCCCCGGCTGGCTGCGGTCCCGGTCGGAGCTGCTGGACACGTGCCGCCACTACGCGGCCCGCGCCGGACACACCGCCGGTTTCCACACCGTGCGCCTGCCTGTTTACGCGGTGCGCCTGGCCGGACGCGCGCCGGTCGGGGCGGGCCGTCTGATCGCCACGGCGTGGCGGTGGGCGGCCGACTCCGAGAACGTCGAGGTGCGCCGCGCGCTGATGGCGTCTGCCGCGACGCCGGAGGCGTATCTGCGCATGGCGCGGGACCGGCGCGCCCAGGTTCGTGGGCGCGGCGTGGTCCTGGCCGCCGGGGCGGGCGCGATCGCCACAGGCGTGATCGTGGTCGCCTCGACCGCCTCCGATCTGGTCCAGGCCGGAACCGCCGTCGTCGTCGTGAGCGTCCTCGGCCTGCTGGGGCGCAAGCGTGACGGGCGGATCGTGGACAACTCCGCCGTAAGCGCGAAGGTCCCCGCGCTGGACCAGAGCCTCATCCGTGAGGCCCTGTCCGTCCTCGGGATCGCCGCCTTGAACCAGGTCAAGACCGACCCGGCCGCCCTGCGGTTCGTCTCGCCCATCGTGCGCGACGGGGCCGGATACCGCGCCGACATCGACCTCCCGCCCGGCGCGACCGCCTCGCAGGTCATGGAGAAGCGCTCCCAGCTCGCGTCTGGTTTGCGCCGGCCGATCGGGTGTGTGTGGCCCGAGGGCGACCCCGACACCCACGAGGGCCGCCTCGTCCTGTACGTGGCCGACCGCTCGTTGAGCCAGTCCAAGCCCGCGCCGTGGCCGCTGGCTAAGACCGGGCGCGTGAACCTGTTCGAGCCCATCCCGGTCGGGGTGGACCAGCGCGGGCGGAAGGTCGAAACCACGCTGATCTACGCCTCGGGCATCGTCGGGGCGATCCCGCGCATGGGCAAGACCTTCACCCTGCGCCTGCTGCTGCTCGCCGCCGCACTGGACCCGCGCGTCGAGCTGCACGTGCACGACCTGCGCGGCGGCGCCGACCTCGCCCCCCTCGGCAAGGTCGCCCACTACTACCGGTCCGGGGACGACCCCGACGACGTCAACGCCCTGCTGGCCGATGCCCGCGCCATGCAGAAGGAGATGATGCGCCGCTACAAGGTCATCCGCACCGACCTCGCCGGAGACCCGCGCTGCCCCGAGGGCAAGGTCACCGACGAACTCGCCTCCGACAAGGCCCTCGGCCTGCACCCGATCCTCGCCGCGTACGACGAGACCCAGGTCATGTTCGAGAACCCCGAGGCAGGCAAGGAACTCCGCGCCATCTTCGAGGACCTCGTCAGGCGCGGCCCCGCCGCCGGGATCATGGTGTGGCTCGCCACCCAGCGCCCGGACGACAAGTCCATCCCCGTAGGCGTCTCCGCCAACGCAGTCCTGCGGTTCTGCCTGAAGGTCATGGGCTGGCGCGAGAACAACATGGTCCTCGGAGACGGCATGTACGCCGCCGGGTACAGCGCGACGACGTTCTCCCGCAAGGACCTCGGAGTCGCGTACATGGTGGGCGAGGGCGACGACCCCGTGATCGTCCGTACCGCCTACATCGACGCGCCCCTCGCCGAGACCATCGCCGACCGGGCCCGGGCCGCCCGCCTCAAGGCCGGGACCCTGACCGGCATGGCCGCAGGGGACGAGCCTGCCGACACCGACCAGTCCACCATCCTGGACCACCTGCTGGCCGTGTGGCCGGGGGACGAGCCCAAGGTCTGGTCCGACGACCTGGCCGACATGCTCGCCGCCGACCGCCCCGCCCTGTACGAGGGCTGGACCGGCCGCAACGTCAACGGCGCCCTCAAGCCCCACGGCATCCGCCCCCGCCAGGTCAACCGCCGCATCGACGGCGGCCAAATCAACAAGCCCGGCATCGCCCGCGACGACATCGTCGCCGAGCTGTCCGGCAACGAGCCCGAGGAGGTCTGAACGATGCACACCACCACGAACAGCCGTCCTCGCCCGGCCCTGGTGGCCGCCGTCGCGGTCGCGGTCGTCTCGACCCTGACCGCCTACCTGGCCATGGTCGCCTTCGGCACCGACGTGCTCCACATGAGCCCCTGGCTCGCCTACGTGTGCACGGGCGTGTTCGAACTGTCCCTCGTCACGGTCGCCCTGCTGGCGCGGGAGGCGGCGCGGGACAACCGGCCCGGCGGCATCCTGCTCACCCTCACCTGGGCACTGTCCGCCACCTCCGGGGTGTTCGCCGCGTGGCACGAGCTGGTCGCCGACGCGCCCCTCGCCGAAACCCTCGGCGCCGCCGCGTTCCGGTTCCTCACCCCGCTCCTGGCCGCCCTGATGTGGCACCTCGCGCTGATCGGGGACCGGCACCTCGCCACCGGCGCCTCCTGGTCCGGAATGCGCGCCACCATGCGCATGCACGCCCTGTTCCTCGCGACCGAGGACCTGTACCGGGTCCAGGCCGACCACACCGGCACGCGGGCCGCCCGCCGCCAGCTCGCCGCCGCCGCACGCCGCCGACGCCGCGCCCGTGCGGTTGCCCTGCGGTCGGTCGCCCCGGCGGACATGCGGGCGCACTGCGCCGCCCACGTGGACGCCGTCAAGGCCCAGGCCGACGCCGACGCGGAACTCGCCGCCCTGCACGTGGCCCACCGTGCCCGCCTCGCTGCCGTCCTGGACGGACACGCCCCGACCGCCACACCCGCGCTGGTGTCCGTGTCGGGCGCGGACACGTACGCGGACAAGGCCGCCGCCGCGATCGAGGCGGAGGTCGCGGACATGACCGCCCCGGCGCCCGCCCTGGTGTCCGCCGCCACCACACGGACACAGCCCCGTGCCACGACCGCCCGTGTCCGTGGCCGCAAGACCCGCACCACCACCCCCGCGCCCAACGGGCAGGCGGCCCGCCGCGCCATCGTGTCCGCCCTGCTGGACGCCAACCCGTCCGCCGACTCCCGCGACGCGATCGAGGCACTTCGCGCCGCCGGACACCAGGTCACCGACCGCACCGCACGCCGCGACTTCGCCACCGTCCGCGACACCCGCCACACGGACACCACCACGGACACCACCGAGGACACGACCACCGACACCACGCCCGCCCACGCGGCCGACACCGGCACGACCACGGCGGACACGCCCGCCCTCGCGGAGGTGAACTGACCATGACCACCCACCCCGACACCACGGCCCTGCTGGGCGACGCGGAGCTTGCCGAGGCCATCGCGACCGCCACCACCAGCCGCACCCTGACTGCCATCCTGCGCCGCCTCGGCCACATCACCTACATGGTCATGCTGGGCGCCCTCGCCGTCGCGCTGCTCGGCCTGGTCGCTGACCTGGACTGGCTCACCGGCCCTGCCGGGACCGCCATCCTGGCCGCCTTCGCCCTCACGTTCGCCGCCGGGGTGCTCGCCGCGATGCTCGACGACGCCCCCGACCCCGACGACCACGACGCGGTCGCCGCCTGGTGGATCACCGGCACCCGCCCCCAGGCATCTCGACGCTAGGGGAGGGCCGGTTAGCGCTAGCCCCGCGACTAGCGGCCAGAACCGCAGAATCACGCGGATGTAGCCCGCTAGGCCCCGCCCGCTACACCCCCTCTCCCGCCCCCTGAACCACCCCGCCCGGGACCGGGCGCCCCACTAGCACTAGCGCCCGGCCCCCAGCTCGGCCCATGCCAAAAACACCCGCAACCCGCCTAAAGGAGAACGTCTGATGAGCCAGCCCGCCACCGGTACCCCGTGCCCCGCCTGCGGCAAGCCGCGACGCAACGGCGAGACCTGGATCCTCCACGCCCGGATCCTCCACAGCCGCGTGCTCGTCCACCCCGGATGCACCACCAAGCCCCTCAAGAACAAGTAGCCCCCGCCCGGTGTCCGGCGGCCGGGCTGCACCCCCGGCCGCCGGACCCGCACCACCGGTCACGACCCACAGGAAGGACCACGCCATGAACCCCACGACCCACGCCGGTAGCTCACTGGCCGACAAGCACCACGCCACCCTCCTGGCCACCGCGCTGGAATACGCCACCAACGGCTGGCACGTGTTCCCCCTGACCCCGGGCACCAAGCGCCCCGCGACCCCGCGCCACACCGCCGCCGACTGCGACCGGACCGACCCGTGGTGCCGGAACGGGCACACCGGCTGGGAACAGCGCGCCACCGATGACCTCGACCGGATCACCCGCGCCTGGTCCACGCGGCCGTTCGGGATCGGGATCGCGACCGGACCCTCTGGCCTGCTCGTCGTGGACACCGACATCGCCAAGCCCGACACCAAGACACCGCAGCACTGGTCCAGCCGTGGCGTCACCACCGGTGAGGCCGTGCTCGCCGACCTCGCCGACCAGGCCGGGACGGTTTTGCCGGCCACCTGGACCGTGACCACCCCCTCCGGCGGCATCCACCGCTACTACCGCCGCCCCGCCACCGAACCAGGCGCCGAGCTGGGCAACTCCGCCGGGCGCCTGGGCTGGCTGATCGACACCCGCGCCCGAGGCGGCTACGTCGTCGCCCCGCCCTCCCTCGCGGGCGGACGCGCCTACGAGGTCACCGACTCGACCGAGGTCGCCGAGCTGCCCGCGTGGATCGCGGAACGCCTGGCGCCGTCGTCTCCCACGCCGCCGACGCCCGGCACGGTCCACATCACGCCCCGCCTGGGCGCGAACGTGCCCCGGTACGTCGCCGCCGCCGTCAACGGCGAGGTCCGCAAGGTCCGCGAGCTGGGCGAGGGCGGCCGGAACCACGGCCTGTTCTGCTCCGCCGTCGCCCTCGGCCAGCTCATCGCCGGAGGCGCCCTACCCGCCCCCGACGCCTACGACGCGCTCCTCTCGGCCGCCTCGGTCCACTTCGGCATCCCCGTAGGCGACCCCGACCACCCGCCGTTCTCCGAGGCCGAGGCCGCCGCCACGATCCGCTCCGGCTTCCGCCGAGGCGCCAACAACCCCCGCACCGCCGCCTGAACAGGAGACCACCGATGAACGCCCCGAAGCCGAGTCAGGAAGCCGCCGTGTTCCTGGCCGAAGCCCTGGCCCGCCACGCCTCCCAGGACGTCCTGGCCGATGCCGCCTGGCTGATGGAACAGCTCGCCGCCATCGACGTGGCCGACCTGCACCGCCGCGCGATCCTCGCTCCCCACTCCCGCGCTCAGGCCATCTACACCGCAGCCCTGACACAGCGCGTCCACGCCGCCCACATGGCCGCCTTCCTCAACCACACCCTGACCCGCGCCCGCCGGACCCACGACGAGGAGACCGACCGATGACCACCCCGAGCCCGCTGGAGCGCGGCGCCAAGGCCGCGTACACCCGCCCCGATGGGTCGATCCCGTGGGAGCGGCGCAAGCCCCGCACCCGCGCCTACTGGCGCTCGGTCGCCGCCCGGGCGCTGGCCGCCGCGCTGGATCGCGGGCAGCTCGCCGAGATCCTGCGTCGTCATGCCCGCTGGAACCTGCCCGACGAGGTGCACTGCCAGGCCGACTGGCAGGCGCGCTGCATCTGCGGCGCTCACATCGCCACCACCCGCAGCGCCCACGCCGCCGACCTCGCCCTGTACGCCCACCAGGCCGCCGCGATCCGTGACCACATCCTCACCCCCGTACCCGTGGTGCGGATCGTGCCCGACGACGACCCCGGCCGGATGTACGGCCAGGGCTACGACGGCGGCTGGGACGACGAGGGCACCGCTGCCGAGGCCGCACGTGTCGCCCGCGAACTCGAGAACCGCCGCCAGCACGAGACCGACGACCAGGCCGACGACGAGGGCGAGGACCAGTCATGACCCACTCCGACCAGCACCCCGCCGCGAACAAGGAGCACACCGTGACCGTCACCGCCACCAGCGCCCCACTGGTCCAGCCCGAACCGCCCGCCGATGGCGCTGCCCTGCTGAACCAGGTGGCCGCCGCGTTCCGCAAGTACGTCATCCTGCCCGACGAGCACGCCCTCACGGGTGTGGTCCTGTGGGCCGCCGCCACCCACGCGGCGCCAGCGTGGGCGCACGCCACGCGCCTGGTGATCCGCGCGCCGGAGAAGCGGTGCGGCAAGTCGAGGCTCTTGCAGATCGTGCAGGCGCTCTCACACCGGCCGCTGATGTCGATCAACGTCTCGCCCTCGGCCATGTACCGGTCGATCGCGGAGGACGAGAACGACCCGCCCACGATCCTGATGGACGAGGCCGACACCGTGTTCGGCCCCAAGGCGGGCGAGAACGAGGACCTGCGCGGCCTGCTGAACGGCGGGTTCGACCGTGAGGGCTACACGCTGCGCTACGACGCCGGCATCCGGAAGGTCGAGCGCCTGTCCACCTTCGCCATGGCGGCCCTGGCGGGCATCGGGGAGATGCCCGACACGATCGAGGACCGCGCCGTCGTCGTCGTGATGCGACGCCGCGCCCCCGGCGAGACCGTCGCCCCGTACCGGGTGCGGCGTGACCGGCCGGGGCTGGACAAGCTGCGCGCGGACCTGGCCCGGTGGATGCGCTCCAAGATGCGTGACCTGGAGCTGGCCACGCCGCCGATGCCGATCGAGGACCGAGCCGCCGACCTGTGGGAACCCCTGATCGCCGTCGCCGACGAGGCCGGGGGTGACTGGCCCGACGCCGCACGCGCCGCCGCCGTCGCGCTGTCCGAGGCGCGGGAGGCGTCGGCGACCAAGTCGATCCAGACCCGCCTGCTCGCGGACTGCCGGGCCGCGTTCGCCGACGCCGACGCCCTGCCCACTGCCGCGCTGGTGGACCGGCTCAAGCTCGACGACGAGGCCCCGTGGCAGACCTACGGCAAGGCCGGGCTGACCCCCCGCCAGCTCGCCGACCTGCTGCGCGAGTTCGGCATCGCCTCGGCGAACATCACCTTCCCCACCGGCCGCGCCAAGGGCTACCACCGCGGCGCGTTCACCGACGCCTGGAACCGGTACTGCCCGCCCATCCCCACCGACTGACCCCGCCCCGGTCAGGGGGAGGTGCCGTACCTGCCGTACGCGCCGTACACCCCGACCAAACCCGCAGGTCACACCCGGTTTCCTGGCGTACGGCACGCGGTACCGCGATCCGTACACGTGCCGTACGCCAACCCCGGTGCCGTACACGCCGTACACCTGCCGTACACCCCAAAAATCTGCCGCCACCTGCACGAACGCGCCCGCTGTACGGCGCGTACGGCAGGTACGCCACCCCCGCCCGCACGTGCAAGGAGACACCGCCATGAGCACGCCGACCGACATCCGCACCGCGCGGAACCGCCGGACCGACGACACCAAGAACGGAGCTGCCATGCCCGACGAGTACCTGACTACCGAGGAGGTCGCCGCGTGGCTCAAGGTCGCCGCCTCGACTGTCTGCCGCTGGCGCCTCGCCCGCAAGGGACCCCGTGTTACCTGGCTGACCCCCTCAATCCCGCGATACCGCCGCTCCGACCTGCTGGCCTGGCTGGAAGAGGTGGCTGCCTGATGAGCATCGTCAAGCATGGCAAGCGCTGGCGCGCGAAGTTGAAGAACGGTCGCATCGATGTCGATTCTCAGGTGTTCGACACCAAGACCGAAGCGCAGGAATGGCTCCGCCGGGAGCAGGCCGCCCTGCGCGGCGGTGTCGACCCGAGAGCGGGAAAGGAACCCGTGAAGTCGGCGCTCGAACGCTGGATCGTGACCCGGAAGACGACGGTCGCATCGACGACGTACGAGTCGGACAAGAACATGATCCGACTCATGCCGACGAGCATGAAGAATGTGCGCCTGTCGGCCGTCTCGGATCGCGAGGTCGCACGCGCCTTCGAGAAGCTGCTCGCGAGCGGCCTCAAGGAGTCGTCGGTCAAGCGGTTCCGCGCGAGCCTGTCCCCGTTCTTCTCCTGGTGCGTCCGGGAGAAGCTGATCCGCGCGAATCCCGTCACCGGCGTGAAGGTGCCCAAGGGCTCGGAGGAGGTCGAAGAGATGGACCCGTTCGAGGAGGGCGAGCTGGAGGCCGCCTACCTGGCTTGGAAGGCGAAGGACGAACGCCTCGCGAACATCCTGCTCGTGATGGCGTGGACGGGGCTGCGCTGGGGTGAGGCTCGCGTGATGCAGGTCGCCGACTTCGTCGAGGTGCCCACGCCGGGTCTGATGGTCCGCCGGAGCCAGTCCGAAGGGCACCCGCTCAAGGCCACCAAGAGCCGCCGGAGCCGCCGGGTACCCCTGGCGAACCGGGTGCTGCTGATCGTCCGCGACCTCGCGGAGGGCAAGGGGCCGTACGACCTGCTGTTCACGCCGGCGGGCGGCGGTCAGCTCTGGCGAGCACACACGCTCCGCATGCTGTCGTGGTCGAAGAAGGACGACGCCGGGATCGACATCGGTACCGGCCGAGGCCGACGACTGCACGACCTGCGCCACACTGCCGCGTGCCTCTGGCTCACACGCGGCGTGGAGCCGGGAACGGTGCAGGCATGGTGCGGGCACGAGTCGATCGCGACGACGAACAGGTACCTGCACTTCCTCGGAACGAGCGCCGACCGGGCGGGCCTGAACCGCCTCAATGACGACCCGGGGGGCACCCGGGGGGCACGAGACACGGGAACCGACGACTGAGGAACGAGAAACCCCGCCTGAATCCGGTGTATAACACCTGGTCAGGCGGGGTTTTTCTGTGGGTGGGGATACGAGGACTTGAACCTCGGACCTCATCGTTATCAGCGATGCGCTCTAACCGCCTGAGCTATATCCCCGAGCCTGCCGCAGGAGACCCGTCCGACCGGACAGGCGCTCTCTGGCAGCACCCAGACATTACCCCAGCGAGCGGCTCTGCCCCAAACCGAAATCGTGGATCCGGCCAACTTGCTGGTGTGAGATACGCCGGGACGAGGAGCGGCGTCCCTCGTCGCACGAGGGACGCCACCGATCTCGTCGCTCAGTCGTCGGTGAGCGTCATGTGCACGCCGCCCACCAAGGCCGCCGTGATGTTGTACAGGAACGTCATGATCGTGGCCAGCGCCGTGAGCAGGACGACGTTGCAGATGGCGACGAGCGTGGAGAGTGAGACGACCCGCTCGAACTCGACGTACTGCATGACGTTGAAGTTCGTCTCCTCGCCGATGGCGTCGGTCACGAACGTCTGGACGTTGTCGAACACCCCGAGGCTGTCGATCACGGACCAGAACACCACGGTCGCGACGACGGTCATGATCGCGATCGCGACGGACAGCAGGAACGCCAGCTTCATGACCGACCACGGGTCGATCCGTGAGATCGCCAGGCGCACCCGGCGCGGACCCGCGCTCGGACGCGACGCCACGCCGGGTGCCGGCCCCGGCGTCGTGTCGCCGTCCGGCCGGCCGGTCGAGCCGACCGGAACCGTCTCCTCGACGGGCACGGACGCCGTGCCCCGCACTGCCCCGGCGGCGTAGTGCATCTCCGGGGGAGTCGGTGGGGCGGGCTGCGGATCCGTCTCCGCCGCAGGAGCCTCGGGCATCGCCGAGGAGACCTTCCTCGCCGCGTTCCGGGCGGCCGCCAGCGCCGCTTGCGCCGCCTTGACCGCACCTTGCTTCACGGATGCCGCCATGTCCTCGCCGTCGCCGCTCTGTCCCGTGGCCTCGTTCGCCGTCGCGGCCTTCGGCTCCGCCGTCGGCACCTCGCGGGCATTCGGGGCCGACACACGCTGCCACGCCTCGCCGGGCGGGCTCGGCGGCAGGGCCTCGCGGGTGACCACCCGGGGCTTGGTCGTGTCCTCGATGTCGTCGGGTTCGGGCTTCGCCGACGCGGCCGCGTTGTCGATGGCCGAGCCGAGGGACGACGCCGGACTTTCCGGCGCGCCGTTCGACCCCGCGGCAGAATCCGCCGTGTAACGGGACGAGGAAGCGCCCGTACCGGCCTCGTAGGCCGAACGCCAGAAGCCACCGGGGTCCGGCCTGGGCTCCGCTTCCGGCCGTGCCGAAGCGGGTGCGCTCCCAGAGGCTTCTGCCGCCGGAGCCTCAGCCGGCGCGTCCGGAGCCTCCGGCTCCGCCTTCGCCGCGATCCTCTCGGTCACCGTTCCCCCTGAGGGCTCCTCGACGGCATCCTGACGGTTCACGACCGTCTCCGCCGCCTTCGCGTCGTCCTGGCCGTTCTCGGTCGACGCCGGGTCCGTGACGGCGCCCGACGATCCGGAATCCGGCGAGGCGCCCTCCCGGACATGGGTCTTCTCAAGTTCGTCGTCGAGCTTCGTCGTCGCCGATCCGGTGCCCTGTCCGGTGTCGTTGCCGCTTGTCATCAGCTGTCCTCGCGTCCGGTGCTCTCTTGCTCTGGGGTGCTCGAAACGTCGTCGGGGCCAGGTACCTCACCGTCCACGGTAACGCCGTCCGCACCCACCTCGCCGCTCGGCGGCCCGTCAGGGCCGTCCTCCGGCTCGGCTTCCTCCTGCTCGAGGTTGCGCTCCGCGTTACGCGCCACGGCGATGATCCGATCGCCCTTGTCCGGTTTCGCGAAGGTTACTCCCTGCGTGTTCCTACCGGTCAGGTTCACCTCGGCAACGGCGGACCGGACGATCTTGCCACGCTCCATGACGACGAGGACCTCGTCATCCGCATCTGTGACCAGTGCCCCCACAAGGTCTCCGCGTGCCTCGACCAGGTTCGCCACCTTGATGCCCAGACCGCCACGACCTTGCACGCGGTACTCGTCGATGCGGGTCCGCTTGGCGAAGCCACCCTCGGTCACCACGAACAGGTCGGTCCCCGGTGTGACCACCTGCGCCGCGAGCAGTTCGTCGTCGTCCCGGAACTTCATGCCCGTCACGCCCGACGTCGCTCGGCCGAGCGGCCGGATCATGTCGTCGGAGGCATTGAACCGGATCGACTGGCCCTTGCGCGAGACGAGGATGAGGTCGTCGTCCGCGTTGACCAACCGCGCGGCGACGAGTTCGTCCGGGCGGCCTTCCTCGT
Source organism: Myceligenerans halotolerans (assembly GCF_054782975.1). Lineage (NCBI taxonomy): Bacteria > Bacillati > Actinomycetota > Actinomycetes > Micrococcales > Promicromonosporaceae > Myceligenerans > Myceligenerans halotolerans. The sequence continues at coordinate 4,908 of NZ_BAAGRL010000004.1, read as the reverse complement.
CCTCACGCAGGTTGATCGCGATGAGGCCGCCGGACCGCGGCGAGTTGTACTCCTCGAGGCGGGTCTTCTTGACGATGCCTCGTCGCGTGGCCAGGACCAGATAGTCCGCCGCGGTGTAGTCGGGGATGTCCAGCACCTGCGCGATGTGCTCACCCGGCTGGAACGCCATGAGATTGGCGACGTGCTGGCCCTTCGAGTCCCGGCCGCCCTCGGGCAGCTCATAACCTTTTGCCCGGTAGACGCGACCCAGGTTGGTGAAGAAGAGCAGCCAGTGGTGTGTCGTCGTGACGAAGAAGTGGTCGACGATGTCGTCCTCGCGCAGCTGCGTCCCTCGCACGCCCTTGCCGCCCCGCTTCTGCTGGCGGTAGTTGTCGCTGCGCGTCCGCTTGGCATATCCGCCGCGCGTGATCGTGACGACCATCTCCTCCTCGGGGATCAGGTCCTCGACGGACATGTCCCCGAGATGCGGGAGGATCATGGTGCGGCGCTCGTCGCCGTACCGCCCGACGATCTCGTCCAGTTCCTCGCCGACGATCGAGCGCTGCCGCTCGGGCCGGGCGAGGATGTCGCGGTAGTCGGTGATCAGCGCCTCGAGTTTCGCGTACTCGTCGAGGATCTTCTGCCGTTCGAGCGCAGCGAGCCGGCGCAGCTGCATCGCGAGGATGGCATTCGCCTGGACCTCGTCCACGCTGAGCAGTGACATCAGCCCGCTGCGCGCCTGGTCCACGTCGGGGGAGCGGCGGATGAGAGCGATGACGTCGTCGAGCGCGTCGAGCGCCTTGAGGTAGCCCACGTAGATGTGGATCTGGTCCTCGGCCTCCCTGAGGAGGAACGCGGTGCGCCGACGGACGACCTCGATCTGGTGGGTGACCCAGTGCCGGATGAACGCGTCCAGACTGAGCGTTCGCGGGACCTCGTCGACCAGCGCGAGCATGTTCGCGCTGAAGTTCTCCTGCAGCTGCGTGTGCTTGTACAGGTTGTTCAGGACGACCTTGGCGACCGCGTCACGCTTGAGCACGATGACGAGCCGCTGGCCGGTCCGGCCCGACGTCTCGTCACGGATGTCGGCGATGCCCTGGATCCGCCCCTCGTTGACCATGTCCGCGATCTTCGCGGCCAGGTTGTCGGGGTTCACCATGTACGGCAGTTCGGTGATGACCAGGCAGATCCGGTTCTGGATCTCCTCGACGTTCACCACGGCGCGCATGGTGATCGACCCGCGGCCCGTGCGGTACGCCTCCTCGATCCCCTTGCTACCCAGGATCTGGGCGCCGCTCGGGAAGTCCGGCCCCTTGATGCGCTGCATCAGCGCCTCGAGCAGTTCCTCGCGGGAGGCGTCCGGGTTGTCGAGGTACCACTTGGCTCCGTCGGCCACTTCGCGCAGGTTGTGCGGCGGGATGTTCGTGGCCATACCGACGGCGATTCCGGCGGAACCGTTGACCAGCAGGTTCGGGAAGCGCGACGGCAGGACGGTCGGCTCCCGCGTGCGGCCGTCGTAGTTGTCCTGGAAGTCGACGGTGTCCTTCTCGATGTCGCGCACCATCTCGAGCGCGAGCGGTGCCATGCGGCACTCGGTGTAACGAGGCGCGGCCGCGGGGTCGTTGCCGGGGGAGCCGAAGTTTCCCTGGCCGGCGACCAGCGGATAACGCAGCACCCAGTCCTGCACGAGGCGGACCAGGGTGTCGTAGATCGCGGTGTCACCGTGGGGGTGGTACTTACCCATCACGTCGCCCACGACACGCGAGCACTTGCTGAACGAACGATCCGGCCGGTAGCCGCCGTCGTACATCGCGTACAGCACGCGGCGGTGCACGGGCTTGAGGCCGTCCCGCACGTCGGGCAGGGCTCGTCCCACGATCACGCTCATCGCGTAGTCCAGGTAACTGCGCTGCATCTCGAGCTGCAGGTCCACCTGTTCCACACGGCCGTGGTGCACGGCCAACGCAGCGTCACCGACGCCGTCGGGGAGGTCCTCCACGCCGGGGGTCTCGTCCGTCACGTCTCTTCCTTCCCACGCCGTCCGACGGCGTGCTGTCGTCTCCCCGGCACCTCGTCACGCGGTGCCGGGCCGCGCTCACTCCGCACGATGCCGTTCTGGCGCCATCGTGCGGGGATCGCGGAATCGCTCAGATGTCGAGGAACCGCACGTCCTTGGCATTGCGCTGGATGAAGCTCCGGCGCGATTCGACGTCCTCACCCATCAGGATCGCGAAGATCTCGTCCGCCGCGGCGGCGTCGTCCATCGTCACCTGGAGCAGGGTCCGGTGCTCGGGATCCATCGTGGTGTCCCACAGCTCGTGGTAGTCCATCTCGCCCAGGCCCTTGTAGCGCTGGATCCCGTTCTCCTTCGGGATGCGCCTGCCCTGCGCTATGCCGGCCTCCAGGAACGCGTCGCGCTCCCGGTCGGAGTAGACGTAGTCGTGCGGTGCGTTCGACCACTTCAACCGGTACAGCGGCGGCTGCGCCAGGTACACGTGACCGTGCTCGATGAGCGGACGCATGTACCGGAACAGCAGCGTGAGCAGCAGGGTGCAGATGTGCTGGCCGTCGACATCGGCATCGGCCATCAGCACGATCTTGTGATAGCGCAGCTTGGCGATGTCGAAGTCCTCGCCGATGCCGGTGCCGAACGCCGTGATCAGCGCCTGCACCTCCTGGTTCGAGAGAGCCTTGTCCAACCGCGCGCGCTCGACATTGAGGATCTTGCCGCGGATGGGGAGGATCGCCTGGTTGTGCGGGTTGCGCCCGCGCACCGCCGAGCCGCCTGCCGAGTCTCCCTCGACGACGTAGACCTCGCACTCCTCCGGGCGGCGTGACTGGCAGTCCTTCAGCTTTCCGGGCATGCCACCGCTGCTCAGGATCCCCTTGCGACGCGTCGCCTCGCGCGCCTTGCGCGCCGCGATCCGTGCCTGGCTCGCCTGGAGCGCCTTGCGGATGATGTCCTTCGCCTCGTTCGGGTGCGCGTCGAACCAGTCGGTGAGCTGCTCACGGACCACGCGCTGGACGAAGGTCTTGGCCTCGGTGTTCCCGAGCTTCGCCTTGGTCTGCCCCTCGAACTGCGGCTCGCTCAGCTTCATGGAGATGACGGCCGTGAGGCCCTCGCGGATGTCGTCGCCCGTGAGGTTGTCGTCCTTCTCCTTCAGGATGGCCTTGTCGCGCGCGTAGGTGTTGACCAGGCTGGTCAGCGCGGTGCGGAAGCCTTCCTCGTGGGTGCCGCCCTCCGGCGTGGAGATCATGTTGGCGAAGGTGTGCACCGACTCGCTGTACGCGCTCGTCCACTGCATCGCGACCTCGGCCGCGATGTTCTTCCCCTCGTCCTCCGCTTCGAAGGACACGACCTGGGGGTGGACCAGGTCGACCTTCTTCGCCGAGTTGATGTGCGCCACGTAGTCGACGAGACCGCCGTCGTACCTGTAGGTGACCGTCCGGGCGCCAGGCGTGCTCGGCGACGCGCCAGGACCGCTCGGCGCACCGGACCCGTCGTCGGCGGGGGCCGAGTCGGCGTCCGTCGTGGTGATCGTGCCGGCGACATCTCCGTCGGTGAGCATCTCCGTGGTCACCTGAGGGATCTGGCCGGTGACCTCGTCCTCGTTCCCGGCGTGGCCGGCGCGCTCGTCGGTCAGCGTGATCTCGAGACCCTTGTTGAGGAACGCCGTCTGCTGGAAGCGCGTCCGCAGGGTTTCGAAGTCGTACTCCGTCGTCTCGAAGATCGAGTCGTCGGCCCAGAACGTCTGGGTGGTACCGGTGTGCTCGCCGTCGGCCATCGGCTCGAGCTTCTGCACCCCGCTGATCGGTTCACCGCCGTCGCGGTACTCCTGCTTCCAGTGGTAGCCGTCGCGGACGACCTCCGAGACGAAGCGAGTGCTCAGGGCGTTGACCACGGACATGCCGACACCGTGCAGGCCGCCGGAGACCGCGTATCCGCCGCCGCCGAACTTGCCGCCGGCGTGCAGGATCGTCATGACGACCTCGAGGGTCGGCTTGCCCTCGGTGGGATGCATCGCCACGGGGATGCCACGGCCGTCGTCGATCACGCGCACGCCGCCGTCGGCCATCAGCGTGACGTCGATGGTGGTCGCGTGCCCTGCGAGGGCCTCGTCGACAGCGTTGTCCACAATTTCGTAGACCAGGTGGTGGAGCCCTCGCTCACCGGTTGAGCCGATATACATGCCCGGTCGCTTACGAACGGCCTCGAGACCTTCCAGGACTGTAATGTTCCCGGCGTCGTAGCCGCCGTCGATTCGCTCTGTCACGGGCGGGGTAGCTCCTCGTCTTTCAGGCGCACGCCGGGTTGGAGGAGTGGTCCTGACCCGGCGTGATTGTCCCTGTCAGTCTACCGCCAGGACGCCGAAAACCGCGGATTCCACGCCGCTTGTGAGCAACCTCCACAGGGTCTTCGAGCGGGGGAATACGCGTGGTCGCCAGACCACGACAGGTCCGGCGAGTACCCAGCGGGTCAAATCGGGTCGTTGATACCCGAAGGTGATTGATTGGATGCGTGGGCAAGGCCTGCGATCTGGCACATGCGACATATGGGATAGAGGAGATTATGGGAGTCGCGCGCTTGCCGAGGCCATCGGCAAGCCTCGTCGCGACCGCCGAAGAGGTCGGGTTCCTCCAGCGGCGCTGCGTGGCCGACTGCGAACGGCCGATTCTCCTCGGTATCGATCTCCTGGGCATCTGTACCCATGTGCACCATGGATCGGTCCCGCTACGGTCACCAAACAATCGGCCCCTGGGAACTATTTCGCTTTTTGACGGCTTTCTGGTCTAATCCGACATGCCCCCAGCACCCCCCAGCGTCATGTTCACCTCTTCGAAGGATGACACCGTGAAGAAGTTCCTCGCAGGGCTTCGGCAAAGTCGTGGCTATAGGAGCGGTGTGAGGGGTGTCTTTGCTGTTGAGAC